>DASWGI010000082.1:0-5086 GCA_036393835.1 Myxococcales bacterium
TGTGTGGGGCAAACCCACCTTGCCCGGCGCGTTCCAGCTCACCCCGCCGCAGGGAGTGAAGGTCGTCGAAGTCGAGTGAGGAGCGTCAGTCGCCGCCGATAGGGCG
Source organism: Myxococcales bacterium (assembly GCA_036393835.1). Taxonomy (GTDB): domain Bacteria; phylum Myxococcota; class Myxococcia; order Myxococcales; family 40CM-4-68-19; genus VBKO01. The sequence continues at coordinate 107 of DASWGI010000082.1, forward strand.
GCGCTGCGTTTTCAGAGCGCGGCATCATGAAATGCGTTCCCGGGAATGTCCGGCGCTAAGTTGCTGTCCCCTCTGGGGCTGCCCTAGGATGATCCGCATGCGGATCCGGATCGGCGACCTGCTCGTCAAGGCAGGCGTGATCACCGATCTCCAGCTCAAGGCGGCCCTCGCGGAGCAATCACAGTGGGGCGGCAAGCTGGGCGACATCCTGGTCCGGATGGAGTTCATCACCGAGGAAGTGCTGGTCCGCGCGCTCTCGAAGCAGAGCGGCATCGCGCGCGCCGATCTCGCCGGCGAGGCCGACAAGTCCGCAATCAAGCACGTCCCCGCCGAGACGGCGGAGGAGTTCAACCTGGTGCCGCTCGAGCTCAAGGACGAGGGGCGCACGCTGGTGGTCGCCATGAGCGACCCCGGCAACGTGATGGTCACCGACCACCTGCGCTCGCTGACCGGCTGCCGCATCGAGGCGCAGCTGGCGGGCGCTTCCGCCATCCGCAGCGCGATCGCGCGCTGGTACCGCGGCGAGGAGCTGGCCGGCGACGAGTCCTCGATGAAGATCGTCAACAACAGCGGCGCCTCGGTGGTGACGGTCGACCCCAAGAAGGCGCAGCCCCCGCCCGCCGCCGCGCAGGAGGCAAAGGCGGCGCGGACCAGCGCGCTGGAGGTGCTGCGCGGAGTGGAAGAGACCCAGCGGCGCTCGGTGGCGGCGCTCAAGGCGATGGTCGAGCTGCTCATCGAGAAGGGCGTCTTCTCGCGCGAGGAGTACCTCTCGCGCGTGAAGCGCTGAAACGGAGATCGGGATGCCGCCGCGCAAGCGACTCGGGCAGCTCCTCACCGAGCTGAAGGTCATCGACGAGCACCAGCTGCAGAGCGCGCTGGGCCACCAGAAGCAGTGGGGCGGCAAGCTGGGCGTCATCCTCGTGCAGAAGGGATTCTGCCGCGAGGAGCAGATGATCTCCGCGCTCAGCCAGCACCTGGGCATGCCCGCCGTGCGTCTGTCCGAAGTGAAGATCGATCCGCGCGCGGCGAAGACGGTGTCCAAGTCCGTCGCGGAGCGCCTGCACGTCTTCGCCTACGAGGTGACCGGGTCCGGGCGCAGCGAGGTGATCACCATCGCGATGAGCGACCCCACCGACCTCTCGGCGGTCGACCAGCTCGCGTTCCACACCGGCAAGCGCATCAAGCCCATGCTGGCGGGCGACAGCGAGGTGATCGCCGCCATCCAGCAACACTACGCGGCGGAGAAGGCTGGCGACGACGCGCAGCCGCTCCCCGCCGGGTCGCGCCCGTTCATGGAAGGCGCGGCGAGGGGTCCGGGAGCATCGGCGAGGCTGACGCCGGTGGCGCCGATGGCGCCGGTTCCGCCCGCGGCGACCCCGACGCCCAGCTTCTCCCGCCGCGTCGAGCCGCCGCGGCCGCCGCCGCCGGTGATGGAGGCTGCGCCGCGCCCCCAGGCCGCTCCCGCGCCCGACCCCACCGGCGGGAACGGCGCTCTCGGTGCCGTGGAGGTCGGGCTCGGCGGCGACGACCTTCCCGCCGACGCGCCGATGGAAGGACTGGAGCCGATCGCCGCGCACACCCAAGGCGGGGAAAGCGTGGAGGGCGCCGAGGAGGTGGCCGGGCAGGGAACCCCCGCCGACCCGGTGCCGGACCTCGAGGCGGTGAACCCGCACGAGGCGCCTCCGCTCGAGGACCCGGCGGCGCTGCAGGGATGGAGGGAGGGCCAAACGGCCGAGCTGCCGGTGGACGCGATCATGGGGACCGCCGACGTGCTGGAGACGGCTCCGGAGAGCCCGGCGCCGGCCAGCGACGCTCCCGACGCGTGGAACGACATCGCCGATCCGCTCGCGGCTCCGGCGGGAGAGGCCGCCACGCCCGAATCGGCGTGGGCGGCGGCGGTCGCGGACGTGGCGGCGGCCGCGGAGGAGTCGGGTCCCCCCGGCCAGGGCGAGTCGCTGCTCGAGCCGCCCGGCGATTCGCCGGCGCCCGCCGAAGAGGTTGCGATCGAGGCGGAGGGCTGGTCGGAAGAGCCCGAGCCGGGCATGGACGAGGAGCAGGCCGACGCGGCTCCGGGGCAGGAGGCGCCCTTCGTGATGGAGGAGGACGCGGCGCCCGAGGCGGAGCACTCGACCACGCAGCCGCAGGGGTGGATCTCGCAAGGCGCCGAGGACGCGGGCGCGGAGGCGGAGCAGGTCGAGCTCAGCTCCGGCGAGGAGCCCGACTTCGGAAGCGCGACCGGCGCGGAGGACTCCGGGGAAGACGCTCCCGCCGAGCAGGCCTACGCCGATGAAGCTCCGGCGGAGCCCGGATTCGCAGAGGAGGCGTACGCCGAGGCGGCGGGCGAGGAGGAGTACGGACAGCAGGAGCTCGCCGAGGGAGAGCAGCCGGCCGAAGAAGGATGGATCGCGACGCCGGAGGATCAGCAGCAACAGGCCGGCTGGTTCGGCGATGCGCTCTCGTCCACCATTCCTCTCTCCGCGGCGGACCTGGGGACCCTCGCCGCGCTCGGCCTCGATGCCTCGGATGCCGCGGGAGCGCAGCGCATGCTGGCGTGCCTGGTGCGCGTTCTCAACCGACGGCAGGCCATCGATCTGGACGAGCTGGCGGCGGAGATCCGCGAAAGCCGTCTCGCCGGCGAGGCAGCGGCGCAAGCGCAGGTCGACGATCAGCCCGCCGGCGTCGAGCCGGGCGCCGGCGACTCCGGCGATCCGGCGGAGGAAGCCGCGCAAACGTCCGGCACCGGTCAGGATCCCTTGACCGGCTCGCAGGATTCCTGACCCTTACCCACGCTTGTCGCCTTGCGCCGTACCCGGGGGGCACCCTTAGCGTCCCTTCTCTACAGGAGGGCGTCCGCGTGACCGATTTCGCCCTGGCTGGCACCGTCCTCACCCGGGATCTCGTGGCAGCCAGCGGAAAGCTGGTCGCCTCCAGAGGGGAGATCGCCGATCTCGGGTACCTGAAGGACATCGCGGCGCGCGCGCCCAGGGATGCCCGGCAGCGCGCGTTGCACGCGACGACGGTTTCCGAGGCGGTCCTGGAATCCTTCGACGCGGCTCCGCTGCAGCACCTGGCCGGCCCGCCCGATGCCCGCGCGCAGATCGCCGATGCGCTGTGCGAGGTGCGCTTCCCGGAAGAGGTCTGGGAGGAGCTGGACGCGTTGCGCGAGGAAGACGCGGTGCGGTTCCAGCACGCGGTGTGGACCGCGGTGGTCGCGGCGCGGCTCTTCCGCGCGGCGCTGGGCGAGGCGCCGGGACTCTCGCGCCTGGTCGGCGGCGCGCTGGTGCACGACATCGGCATGCGGCACGCCGCGCAGCGGCTCCGTTTCAAGCGCGACCACCTCACCGCGAACGAGGCGCTGATGCTGGAGGACCATCCGATCGTCGGCGCGCTGGTGCTGGCCAGCGCGCTGGGAGATGCGCCGGCGGTGCACTTCGCTCTGCTCCACCACACGCGCGCGGGCTTCGGGTATCCGCGCCTCGCCGGCAAGCCGCCGCTGCGCGGGCTCGACCTGGTCGCGGTGGCGAGCGCCTTCGCGGCGTTGGTGGCTCCGCGGCCGTTCCGGCAGCAGCCGTTCAACGCGCGCGGAGCGGCCGACCAGCTCTGCGACGAGGCGACCGCGGGCTACTTCGACCGCCGCGCGGTGCGCCTCTTGATCCACTGCATGCGCGGCGCGAAGGGTCCCATGACCGACCTGAAGCTCCCCCGCACCGCCACCGGCTTCCGCCCCACCCGCAACCACCACGGCGTGACCCGCGACCAGGCCCAACCCGGCGCCTGACGCGCGAGCAAAAAAGAACAACGCGGAGGCGCAGAGGCGCGGAGGTTTGTTTTTCCCCTGACCTCTCCGCGCCTCCGCGTCTCCGCGTTCGTCTCTTCGACGCGCTTCAGCCACATCGTGGGGTAAGATCGTTCTTGCGCGGGGCGCGTTGATGGAACGGGAGAAGACAGACGAGGAGCTGCTGGCCGAGTTCCAGCAGGGCGACGCGGGAGCGTTCGAGCGCCTGCTGCGCCGGCACCGGAGCCCCCTCTACACCTTCTTCGTGCGGATGCTGGGAGATCGCGCCAGAGCCGAGGACCTGGCGCAGGAGACCTTCCTGCGCATCGTGAAGGGGTCCGCCGCCTGGGAGCACCGCGCGCGCTTCCAGACCTGGCTGTACACCATCGCGCGGAACCTCTGCGTCGACGCGGCCCGGCGGGAGCGGTTCCGGCGCGCTGAGTCGCTGGACGCGCAGGACGGCGAGGAGGGCCGGCCCCTGGTCGACGCGGTGCGGTCGGGCGGCGCGGGACCCGACCGGGAGGCGGAGAGCGCGCGCCTGCGGCCCGTGCTGCAGCGGGCGCTGCTCACGCTTCCCGCGGAGCAGCGCGAGGTCTTCGTGCTGAGGGAGCAGGCCGGCCTGCCGTTCAAGGAGATCGCCGAGCTCGTGGGCGCGAACGAGAACACCGTGAAGAGCCGGATGCGCTACGCGCTGTCGGGGTTGCGCAAGGCGCTCGCCGAAGTGGGGGTCACGGCCGAGGACGCCGAGCCGGAGCCGGAGCCGCCGCCGGGCGTGCGGCTGGGGAGAGCATGAACTGCGCCGAGTCCCAGGACCTGCTCCTCGACCTCGCCTACGGCGAGCTTCCGCCGACGCGCGCGGCGGAGGTGGAGGCCCACGTCCTGGGCTGCGCCGCGTGCCGCGCCGAGATGGCGCAGCTCGACGATGCGCGCAAGGCCGCCGCGGCCTTGCGCGAGCTCGAGGAGCCGCCAGCCGGGTTCGACGAGCCGATCCTGCGCGCCGCGCGCGCCGAGGCCGGCCTGCACGCGGACGGGACGCCGGGGCCCGTGGTGGAAGTCTCCGCGAGCGTGAAGCCGCTGGGCCTCCAGGCGGCGCGGCTCGATCCCCACGCCCGGATGCGCGGCGGGACGGCGCGGCCGCGGCCGCGCTGGCGGTGGCGCGCGGCCGTGTTCGGCTCGATCGCCGCCGCGGCCGGGCTGGCGGTGGT
>DASWGI010000083.1:0-4511 GCA_036393835.1 Myxococcales bacterium
GTCGGCGACAAGACGATGAAGGTCGAGCTGCAGCTGCTCGACGACACCAGCACCCAGTCGACGGCACAGAGCCTCGCCGACCGGCTGATCAACAGCGACAAGGTGAACTTCCTGCTCGGCACCTACGCGACCAACCTGGTCGAGGCGCAGAGCGCCATCGTCGAGCAGAACCAGATGCTCTACGTGAACGGAGGCGGCGCGGCGAGCGCGATCTACAAGCGCGGGTACAAGTGGGTGTTCGGTCTCCTCGCGCCCGTCGAGCTCCTCGCCGACTCGATGATGAAGTGGATCGACGAGCAGCAGAAGGGGGGCAAGCTGCCCAAGCCCGCGAAGATCGCGCTGCTCTGGGAGAACACCTCGCACGGGAAAGACTTCCGCAAGGGCGTGAGCGAGTTCGCCAAGAAGAGCGGCGGCGGCTACGAGGTGGTCGTCGACGAGTCGTTCGAGCTGAACGGCAAGGACTTCAGCGCGCTGCTCGGGAAGGTCAAGGCGGCCAACGTCGACCTCTTCCTCTCCGATTCACACCTGCCCGACTACATCACCATGCAGCGGCAGTACGTGACCTCGGGCATGTGTCATAAGATCTTGAGCTACGGCGCGCGCGGCAGCGAGAAGCAGGCCGCCGAGGCGCTCGGGAGGAAGAACGTCGAGTACATCCTCAGCGCGGTGTGGTGGAGCCCGCTGCTGGGCCAGAAGAACGAGATCGCCAAGGAGTTCGTGGCCGGGTTCAAGGCCAAGCACGGCCGCGAGCCGGAATGGTACCAGGCGATGGGATTCGAGACGGCCCGCGCGCTGTTCACCGCCATCGAGCAGGCGGGGACGCTCGACAAGGCGAAAGTGCGGGAGAAGCTGGTGGTCATGAAGCTTCCCTCCCTGCTCCCCGGCGGCGAGCTGACCTTCCCCGCCGAGTTCGGCCAGCAGTCGCACGCGCCGTTCGTGGTGCAGCAGAACCAGCCGGACGGCAGCGCACCGATCATCGCTCCGGCGGACGCCGCGACCGGAAAGGGCGTGGCGCCGAACCCGAACTGCGGGAAGTAGGTGCAGCGTTTCACCGAGCTCGTCGTCGCCGCGGTGCTGCTGGCGGGCCTTTACGCCACCATGGCGTACGGGCTCGGGCTCATCTACGGCGTGCTGCGCGTGGTGAACTTGAACCACGGCGGCATCATCATGGCGGGCGCGTACGTGGGGTGGCTCCTGCACGAGAAGTTCGGGATCGATCCCTACCTGTCCATCCCCGCGGTGGTGGCGGTGTCGTTCGTGCTCGGCATCGCCATCTACCGCGGCTTGGTGCGCCATCTGCCGCGCGGGCCGGCCGGCGCCGTGCAGTCCCTGCTGCTCCTGTTCGGCGTGTGGCTCGTTCTGCGCAACGCGGCCTACCTGCTCTTCACCGGCAACGACCAGACCATCCGCACCGAGTATTCGACGCGCTCGGTGGCGGCGTTCGGGCTTGCGCTGTCGGTCAACCGGGTGGCGGTGTTCGGCATCGCTGTGCTGACGCTGGTCGTGCTCCACCTGTTCCTCACCCGCACCTTCACCGGCAAGGCGATCCGGGCGGTGGCGCAGAACGCGGACAGCTGCACGCTGGTGGGCGTCGACGTCGAGCGCATCTACTCGCTCACCTTCGGCATCGGCACCGCCCTGGCCGGGCTCGCGGGCCTCCTCGGCGCATCGCTGTTCTCCTTCAACCCGTCGTACGGCTCGGGCGACTTGCTCAAGTCGTTCGTGATCGTGGTGCTCGGCGGGCTGGGCAGCGTGATGGGCACCGCGGCCGCGGCGCTCATCCTGGCGCTGGTGGAAGTGTTCGCCATCCTGGCGCTGCCCTCGTACCTCACCGGCGCGGTGGGGTTCGTCCTCCTGGTCTTGGTGCTGGTGCTCAGGCCCGGCGGCCTCTTCGGCCATCGCGTGCTCGGATGAAGCTTTTGCCGCACTGGGTGTCGCGTCCCGCGCTGGCGGCGCTGGTCGCCGCCCTGGCGATCGGCGCGGTGCTGCCCAAGGTCCTCGGCTGGTCGGTGTACTCGCAGAACCAGGTCACCGAGACGCTCCTCTTCGTCGCCGCGGCGTTGGCCTGGAACTGGATGGGCGGGTACCTGGGGCAGGTGAGCTTCGGCCACTCGGCCATGTTCGGGCTGGGCGGGTTCATCTCCGCGCGGCTGCTGCTCGCGCTGCACCTCCCGTTCTGGATCGCCTGGATCGTGGGCGGCCTGGTCGCGGCGGGCTACGCGCTCGTCTGGGGCCATCCCACGCTGCGGCTCCGCGGGCCGTACTTCTCCATCGCCACCATCGGCGTCGGCGAGGCGACCCGGCTGGTCATGACCTACTGGGAGGACCTGACCGGCGGGTCCTCCGGGCTGTCGCTGCCGATCACCCCCGGCCTCAAGAGCGAGCTGTACTGGTGGGCCCTGGCGCTGATGGGCGCCGTGATCGCCGGCTCGTACGCCCTGCGCAAGTCCACCTTGGGCCTGGGCCTGCTCGCCATCAAGAGCGACGTGGACGCGGCCGCCGACGTGGGCATCTCGCCCACGCTGATGCAGGACATCGTCCTCTTGCTCTCCGGCTTCACCGTCGGCGTCTGCGGCGCGTTCTACGCCAGCTACCAGAACTTCATCGAGCCCGGCGACATGTTCGGATTCGACCGCAGCATCTCCTTCGTGCTCATGGCCGTGATCGGAGGCGTGGGGACCATCATCGGACCCGCGTTCGGCGCCGTGGTGTTCGTCATGCTGCGGCAGTACCTGATCGGGTCCTATCCGCAGCTGTACCTCGGGATCTACGGCGTGCTGCTGATCGTGGTCATCCTCTTCGAGCCGCTGGGCATGATGGGCCTCTTCTTCCGCATCGCGCGCCGTTTCGGGCTCCTGCGGCCCGAGGTCGAGGCGACGCTGGAGGCGAAGGCGGCGGTCGGCGGAGCAGCGGCGGACCCCGGCGCCCGGGAAGGCGGCGCACCGTGACCGTCATCCTGCGCGCCGAGGGCGTCTCGAAGCGGTTCGGCGGCCTCAAGGCCGTGGACTCGGTCGACCTGGAGCTGAACGACGGCGAGATCCTCGGCGTCATCGGTCCCAACGGCGCGGGGAAGACGACCCTGTTCAGCATGATCGCGGGGTCCATTCCGCCCACCTCCGGCCGGGTGCTTCTCGAGGGAAAGGTGATCAGCGGCGGGTCGCCCCGGCGCGCCGTGCGAGCGGGAGTGGTGCGGACGCACCAGATCGTGCGGCCGTTCCAGAACCTGACCGTGCTGGAGAACGTGATGGTGGGGGCCATCTACGGCAAGGCGCGGCCCCTCGGCGCGCGCGAGCGCGCCCTCGAGGTGCTGGACTTCTGCTCCCTGCGGGATCGCGCCCCGCAGCTGCCCGGCGGGCTCACGCTGGCGGGGCGCAAGCGGCTGGAGCTGGCGCGGGCGCTCGCCACGGAGCCGCGCGTCCTGCTGCTCGACGAGGTGATCGCGGGCGTGAACCCGGTCGAGGCGCTGCAGATGACGGACCTCATCCGGTCGGTGCGGGAGAAGCGGCGCCTGTCGATCATCCTCATCGAGCACGTGATGCCGGCCGTGATGCGCCTGTCGGACCGGGTGATCGTGCTCGACGCGGGGAAGAAGATCGCCGAGGGCAAGCCGCAGCAGGTGGTGAAGGACCCGCGCGTGATCGCCGCCTACCTGGGCGAATCGGCCGCGGCCGCGGCGCCTGCCCAGCCGGGCTCCGGATCCTTCCCCACTCCGGCTTCCGGGTCGGGCCCGGCCTCGCATCCGACTCCGCCCTCGAACCCCACGCCGACCTCGACCTCGCCGTCCAAGAAGGGACCGGGAGAGCGTCCATGAGCGCCGCCATGCTCGAGGTGCGCGACCTCTCCCTCGCCTACGGCGACGTGCAGGTGCTGTTCGGGGTCTCGCTGCGCGTGGACGAGGGCGAGATCGTCACTTTGCTGGGCTCGAACGGCGCCGGCAAGACCACCACGCTGCGCGCCATCTCCGGGCTGCGGCCGCCGCGCGGCGGAGAGGTGCGCTTCCGCGGCGAGTCGCTGCTCGCCGTTCCCGCCAGCAGGCGCGCGGAGATGGGCATCGCGCTGGTCCCCGAGGGACGCGAGCTGTGGCCCCTGCTCACCGTGCGCGAGAACCTGGAGCTGGGGGCGTACACCAAGGCGGCGCGGGCGCGCTGCGGGGCAAATCTCGAGAAGGTGTTCGCGCTCTTCCCCCGCCTGCGCGAGCGGCACGCGCAGATGGCGGGCAGCCTCTCGGGCGGGGAGCAGCAGATGTGCGCCATCGGCCGCGCGCTGATGAGCGAGCCGCGCTTGCTCATGCTCGACGAGCCCAGCCTGGGGCTGGCGCCCATCCTGGTCGATCAGGTCTTCGACATCGTCCGCACGTTGCACCAGCAAGGAATCACCATCCTGCTGGTCGAGCAGAACCTCCAGAAAGCCCTCGAGGTCGCCCGCCGCGGCTACGTCATCGAAACCGGCACCGTGAAGCTCTCCGGCACCTCCGCCGACCTCCTCGCCGACCCCGCCATCCGCTCCGCCTA
>DASWGI010000084.1:0-35671 GCA_036393835.1 Myxococcales bacterium
GCGGCGCAGCAATACGTAGACGGCGCCGAGGCCGCCGTCGTGGGGGCGGGCGGTGGCGAAGGCCAGGACGTGGTCCGAGAAGCGGGCCGTCTTCATCCAGCGCTTCAGGGCGTCCTTGAGGACGGGCATCTGGTCCTTCGAGTGCAGCCCGCGGCCGTGCACCACGAGGACGCAGCGCTTGCCGCCGTGCCGGGAGCGGGCCAGGAACGACTCCAGCTCCGCGCGCGCCTCCTCGCGGGTGAGCCCGTGCAGGTCGACGTGACCCTGCACCGCGAAGTCGCCGCGCCGCAGCCGCCGCAGCACGTGGTGGTCCAGGCCGCGCGCCGAGCCCTCGATGAACTCGTCCGAGTCGGCGATGTCGAACGGCGCCGCGCCGTTCACCAGCGCGCGAAGCTCGTCGTAGGCGGCCAGCTCCGGGTCGAGCGGTCCGTACGCCGTGGCGATCGGTTCCGGATCGGGCTTGATCCGCGCGCTCCGGTCCTCGAGCGGCGCCGCTCCCTCGACCGCCAGCGCCCACAGGTCCTCGTCGGAGAGCGGGCGCCGGGCATCCGCGGGCGGCGGGGCGGGAGGAGCGGGGGCCGCGGGAGCGGGTTTCTCCGGCGGGGTGGGTCTGTCCAGCTTGAGCGGCTCGAACGGGTTGTTGAACGGCTTCTTCCTCGGCACGGCGGGGAGCTTATCAGTCGCGGCGGAGGCCGAGGCGCTTCATCTTGCGCCAGAGCGTGGTGGTGGAGACGTCCAGCTCCCGCGACACCTGCTCCAGGCTGCCACCGGAGCGGGCGAGCGCCCGCTGGATGGCTTCGCGCTCGGCGTCGTCCACCTGCTGCGAGAGCGTCTTCACCGGGCCGTCCGCCGACCCGGCAGCGCCGGAAGCCGCGCCGCCCTGCCGCTCCAGGAAGACGTCGTCCGCGCCGATCGAGTCGCGCCGCGCCAGGGCGGCGGACTGCTCGATCACGTTCTCCAGCTCGCGCACGTTGCCCGGAAACGCGTGCGCGGTGAGCTTCAGCAACGCCCCCTGGGTCAAGATGCGCCGCGTGCCGTTGCGCTGGTTGAAGCGGTCGACGAAGTGCTGCGCGAGGAGCGCGATGTCCTCGCGCCGCTCGCGGAGCGGCGGCATGACCAGGGGCACCACGTTGAGCCGGTAGAACAGGTCCTCGCGGAAACGCTTCTCGGCGATCGCCTGCCGCAGGTCCTGGTTGCTGGCGGCCAGCACCCGGACGTCCACTGCGATGGAGGCGTTGTCCCCCACGCGCCGGATCTCGTGCTCCTGGATGACGCGCAGGAGCTTGGCCTGGAACGCGGGCGTGGTCTCCGCGATCTCGTCGAAGAAGAAGGTCCCGCCACCCGCCTCCTCGAGCAGGCCGCGGCGCAGCTTCACCGCTCCGGTGAAGGCGCCCTTCACGTGCCCGAACAGCTCGCTCTCCAGCAGGCTCTCGCTGATCGCCGCGCAGTTCACCGGCACGAACGGCCGCGCCGCCCGGCGCGAGTTGGCGTGGATGGCGCGGGCGATCAGCTCCTTGCCGGTGCCGCTCTCGCCGGTGATCAGCACCGTGACCTCGGTGGGCGCGATGCGCACCACCTTCGTGAGCAGCTCGCGCATCGGCGCCGACCGCCCCACCAGCTCCTCCAGCTTGTACCGGCGGCGGAACTCGTCGGAGAAGAGGCCGACGTCGACCAGCAGCTTGCGCTTCTCCAGCGCCCGCTGCACCCGCACCAGGAGCTCCTCCTCCTTGAACGGCTTCGAGACGTAGTCGTGCGCCCCCTGCTGCATGGCGGCCACGGCGCTCTCGACCGTCCCGTAGCCGGTCATCACGATGACCTGGGTGGTGGGCGAGATCTCCAGCGCGCCGCGCAGCACGGCGAGGCCGTCGAGAAGGGCCATCTTGAGGTCGGTGAGCACCACGTCGAACGGCTCGGCCAGGAGGCGCGACAGCGCGGCCTCGCCGCTCTCCGCCTCGGCGACGTCGTACCCGGCCTGCCGCAGCACCAGCGCGGTGGTGGTGCGCATGTTCCGCTGATCGTCGACGATCAGGACGCGGGGCGCCGGCGCGGCTGCCGCCCGTGGCGCGGTCGATTCGCTCATCGCGGAAGGCATCTCATAAGGGCCGCGCTGTGAAAAGCACAGCGCCGCCGCCAATCTCAAGAGCGCAGCGCCGCCCTATCGGCGGCGGCTGGCGGCGACTACCCGGAGAGCGGCAGGAGCAGGTGGAACTCGGTGCCGCGCTCGCTGTCCGAAAGCAACGCGCGGCCTCCGTGGCCCTCGGCGATGCGCTTGACCACCGCCAGGCCGAGCCCGGTGCCGGTCGGCTTGGTGGTGAAGAACGGCTGGAACACCTTCGAGCGCGCCTCGGGTGGGACGCCCACCCCGGTGTCGTGCACCGCGATGCGCGCCTGCGGCCCGGCGTCGGAGAGCACCCGGGCCGCGCTCACCGTCAGGACCCCGCCGTGCGGCATCGCCTGCAGCGAGTTGGTCACTAGATTTACCACCGCCTGGCGCAAGAGGCGCGCGTCGGCGCGCACCGGCGGCAGGCCCGGCTCGATCTTGAGGCGCACCTCGACCGAGCTCTCCTCGCCCGGGCTCTTCGTCGAGGCGATCGCCTCCTCCAGGACGGGCTGCAGCGCCACCGGCTGCAAGGTGGGCCGCAGCGGCCGCGAGTAGTCGAGCAGGTCGCCCACCATCCGGTTCAGGCGGTCCGACTCCTCGCCGACGATGTCCAGGAGGAGCCGCACGTCGCCTTCGGGCTGCAGCAGGCGCTTCAAGCTGCCCAGCGAGTTGAAGATCACGCCCAGGGGGTTTCGCACCTCGTGGGCGACCGAGGCCGCCATCTCGCCCAGGGCCGCGAGGCGCTCGCGCTCGATCAGCTCGGCCTGCGCGCGCGCCAGCTCGGCGTAGCTCTTGCGCAGGTCCTCGTAGAGGCGGGCGGAGAGGAGCGCGAGCGCGATCTGCTGGCAGACCGCCGTCGTCCGCTCCATCTCGGCCTGGGTGAACACCCGCGACCGCTCGGTATCGTCGAGCGTGACCACGCCCAGCACCTCGCCGTGCGCGACGAGCGGCACCACCAGCACCGCGCGCTCCCCCAGGTGCTCGACCAGCCGCCGCGAGGCCACCCGCAGCAGCATCGGGCCCTGCGCCTGGACGGCACGCCGTTGGCGGACCACCTCCGCGGAGAGCGAGGGCTGGTCGAGCCGCAGCTCCACGCCGCGCATGAACTCCTCGTGCTCGGGGCTGCACGCCGCGACCCGCAGGACCTGCGCCGCCGGATCGAGCAGCAGCACGAACCAGTTGCTCGCGTCCACCAGCTTGCGCAGCGTCTGCCCCGCGGCCCTCAGCAGCGGCTTGATCTCCAGCGCGCCGGCGAACGAGCGGCTCACCTCGTTGAGCAGCGTCATCTCCTCCGCGCGGGCGCGCTGCTCGGCGTAGAGGCGGGCGTTCTCCAGCGCCACCGAGAGCTGCGCGCAGACCGCGTCGAGGATGCGCAGCTCGTCGGCGGTGAAGTCGCGCTCTCCCACGCGCGCCAGGCACAGCGCCCCCAGGACGCCGCGCCCGCCGGGGAGCCGCACCGCCGCGCAGCGAGCCAGGCGCACCGGGCCCGATCCCGTGCGCAACGTGCAGGACGCGAGCACCGTCTGCTGCAGCTGCGCCGCGCAGCCGGGCCCGCCGGCCCACGGGACGCGCGCCGGCAGGCGGTCCGCGGGGCCCGCCTTGGCCTGCGCCCAGGAGAGCCGCAGCTCTCCCTCCGCGGCGGGCTGCTCGTACACCGCCGCCAGGTCCGCCTCAACGAGTTGCAGCAGGCGCGCGCTGGCGGACTCCAACAGTTCGCGCTGATCGAGCTTGCCGGTGATGGCGCCCGACAGATCCTGAAGGAGGGCCAGCTCGTCGGCGCGGCGGCGCTCCCGCTCGAAGACGTCGGCGCCCGCCACCGCCGCCGAGAGGAGCTGCGCGACGTGGCTGGCGAGCCGCAGGTCCTGGGCGGCGAAGATCCGCTCTCCGCGGGACATGAGGGTGAGCACGCCCACCGGAACGTCGTGCGACATGAGCGGCACGGTGAGCACGGAGCGCGAGCGGAAACGCTGCACGACGGCGGGATCGATGCGCTCGTCGGCAGCCGCGTCGGGGGCCGCCTGCGGCTGCCGGCTGGAGAACGCGAGCGTCGCCATCGAGCGCGTGTTCATCGGCAGGGTGAAGCCGGGGACGACGCCGGGAGGCGCCTCGGGGTCCTCCACCGCCGCCAGCTGCAGCGCCGCTCCGCCGGGCTCGGGCAGGTAGAGGTACGCGGCGCTGCACCGCAGGACGCGCACCGCGACGCGCGCGCCGGCCTGCAGCACGCGCGACAGGTCCAGGTGCCCCAGAGCCGACTGCCCCAGCTCCAGCAAGAGCGAGAGCTCCTCCACCCGGCGGTGCGTCTGCTCGAACAACGTCGCGGTGAGCAGCGTGACGGCGAGCTGCGCTCCCAGGGTGGAGAGGAGGCGCAGGTCCTCGGTGCCGACGGGGGAGTCCCGCACCGCGAGCAGCACGCCGTGCACCGCGTCTCCGACCTGCAGGGGCAGGGCGATGGCATTGTGCCCCTCGGCGGGCGGCAGCGGCATGCCGGCGGGGGCCACCGGGACCACGCCGTGAGGCGGCGTGCTCAGGCGGCGCGACGAGGGGCCGACCGCGCCGTCGGGTCCGACCGTGAAGAGCACCGGCTCGCCCGACCGCGCGCTCTCGGCCCAGGGCGTCGGCGCGGCCAGCGGCTCGGCCGCCGCCAGCGTGCGCGCGGTGAAGCCGCGCTGCGCCGCGATCAGCAGCGCCTCGTCCTCGCGCCGGAGCACCGCCGCGCGCGGCAGCGACGCCTCGTCGGCCAGCCGTTCCAGCGCGGCGGAGAGCGACTCGCCCGAGGCGAGGCTGGCGCTGGCGCGCGCCACGCGGTTGACCGCCAGCAGCTCGCGGTTCGAGCGCGCCAGCTCGTCCATGCGGCGCAGCGTGTCCAGCGCGGCGCCCAGTTGCTGGCCGAAGAGGCCGAAAGCGCTCGCCACGGTGGCGTCCAGGCCGGCGCCGGTGGCGGACAGCGCCAGGTGCGGCGCCCCGTCCACCGGCACCAGGCAGAACATCGCGCTGGGCGGAATCGCGCCCGCGAGCTGGTCGCGCTCCTTGCCGAGGGCCCGGGCGATGACGGCGGGCAGGTCCTCGATCAGCGACCCGTGGGCGCTGCCCGGCTCCGGCAACAGCTCGCGGAACGCCGCGACGGGCAGCTCCTGCGGCCAGCGCTGCCGCAGGGCCGCGATGCCGGCGTGCGCCGGCGCACCCAGGTCCAGGAGCTGGAACGTCTCGCCGGACACCGCGCTGAAGTGGACCGAGAGCCCGGCGGCGGCCAGCCGGTCGGCCACGAGCCGGAGGATCCCCTCCTGCGTCGCCTGGCGCTGCGCGGAGACGGCCACGTCGGCGAAGGCGCGGATGAGCTGGGCGGTGCGGGCGCGGCCGCGTTCGTCGCTGCACAGGAGCAGGAAGGCGCCCGAGCCGGCGGAGGGATAGCCGGAGATGCGCACGCGCGCCGGGATCGGAGAGCCGTCGCGCGCACGCAGCGCGAAATCGTACTCCTCCAGCTCGCTCCGTCCTTCCGAGCGCGCGAGGTGGCGGGCGAGGAGCCTCTCCGCATCCTCCGGAGCGAGAAAGGCGTGGAACGGGTCCTCGGAGGCGAGCAGCTCGTCCCGCCCGCGCCCGAGCAGCCTGCAGAACCGATCGTTGGCGGCCAGCACGCGCGCGGCGCGCATCACCAGCGCCGGCATCGGGATCTGCGCGAGAAACGGATCGATCCCGTCGTCGGGCGCGATCCGCTCGGCGCTCATCGCTCCCGTTCCTTGCGCAAGACGCGCTTGTCGCCCACCCGGAGGGTGACGCGTTCCTTGTCGAACCACTCGGCGAGCGGGATGGTGAACTTCCGGCTCTGGCCGGTCAGCTCCTTGAAGCCCTGCGCGTCGATCGAGCCGTGCTGCTGGAGGTGCTCCACCAGCCGCGCGCGCAGATCGTGGAGCGCGGCGGACGCGAACCACAGCTCCTCGCTGACCTTCACCGCCCGGCCCTTGGCGGCCAGCGACTTGAGCAACTGCTGGGTCCTCTGCGGCGTCTGCTCCGCCAGCGCGGGCAGCTCGTCGGTGCGGGGCGGGGCGAGACCCGCGGACTCGAGCACCGAGGCGAGCTTCTCCTGGGCGTCGGCGTCGGGCCCGGTGAGCGGCGCGGCCGCGCTGGCCGGCCGGACGCGCTCGGCGTCCTGGCGAAGCTCTCCCGCCTCGGCCAGCTGCGCGAGCGCGCGGGCGAAGAGGCGCGGCGGGGGCGAGCCGGCGCGCTGGCGCAGCTCCTCCTTGGCGATGCTGGGGTCGAGCGGCGATTCCCTGGCGTGGTCCGAGAGACGGGCGGCGAGCTTCAGCTCGAGCTTGCGCAACAGCCCCGCGTGCACGTAGAGGCGCGCGTCGCGATCGAAGAGCAGCGCGCGTCCGAGCTGCGCGAGCCGCTCCAGGGCCCGGTCCGCGGACTTGAAGGTGAAGGCGCCGCGCGCGGCGAGACGCGCGGGGGAGCACCCGAGGTGGCCCGACTCCAGCACCAGCTCTTCCGCCTGGGCGAGCGGGTCGTCGCCGGCCAGCGCCCGCAACGCCTGAACGTCCGCCTCGCGGCGGCGCCGCCGGCGCGGCGCGACCGACAGGATCCGCCCGCCGCCCAGGGTGCTGGCATGCGCCCGCGCAGCCGCGGCGAGCCGCCCGGGCGCCGGCGCGGAGCCCTCGGCCGGCTTCCCCAGCTCGCCGCGGAGGAGGAAGCGAAGCCCTGCTAGCGCCGCCACGGGGGTGCCCAGCCGCAGCTGGGCCACCGCGCGCTCGCCGGGGAGCAGCTGGGCGCGATCGACCAGGGCGACCACGGCCTGCGCCTGGGCGGTGCCGATGTGGGCGAGCAGGCGCGTGCGATCCTTGAGCGGCCGCGCCGCCCAGGGGAGCAGCTCCAGCTCGACGTCCAGCACGTGGGCAGGCCCGGTCGCCTCGAGCGTGCCGGCAGCCACCAGCGCCGATCCGCGGGGCGCGCCCGCCACCTCGATCCCGGCGAGGTTGGCCGCCGTCCGCTGTCCCGCCTGCGCGCGGGGAACGGTCTGCCCGTGCACCTGGACGCCGCGGACGCGCACGCCGCGGGCCGTGGCGGACGCGCCGACCACGTCGACCTCGTCGCCGGCCTGCAGCGCGCCGGAGAACAACGTCCCGGTGACCACCGTGCCGAATCCCTTCACGCCGAAGGACCGGTCGAGCGGGAGGAACAGCGGCCCCTGGTCCGAGCGCGGCGTATCGAGCTGCATGCGCACCGCCACGGCGATGGCGCGGACCAGCTCCGGCAGGCCCTGCCCGGTGCGCGCCGAGCACTCCACGATGGGCGCCTCTTCCAGGAACGATCCGGCCAGGAGGTCCTTCAGCTCGAGGAGCAGGAGGTCGCGGTGGTCGAGGCCCAATGCGGGCAGGAGGTCGGACTTGGTGAGCGCGACGACGCCCGCCTTCACCCCCAGCAGCCGGAGCACGTCGAGGTGCTCCGCCGTCTGCGGCATGGGGCCCTCGTCGGCCGCCACGCACAGCACGGCGACGTCCACCCCGAAGGCCGCGCCGACCATCGCGCGCAGGAAGCGCTCGTGGCCGGGCACGTCCACCACCCCCGCCGTGCCGATCCCGGGCAGCTCCAGGTGGGCGTAGCCCGCCTCCAGCGTGATGCCGCGCCGCTTCTCTTCCGGAAGCCGGTCGGTGTCGATGCCCGTCAGCGCCTTGACCAGCGCCGTCTTGCCGTGGTCGACGTGCCCGGCGGTTCCGATCACCACTCGCAGCGGGGCGCTCACTCGTCCACCCAAGAGACGCCCGGCGCCAGCCTGGCACGGTCCAGGCGCGGCTCGCCCTGCAGGATCGCCACCGGCGCCGCGCAATACAGCGTGGAGAAGAGGCCGGCGGGCCGGTGGTTCCCGCTGCGCTTCAGGCCGCCGAACGGCAAGCGCCCGCTGGCGCCGACCGTGGGCGCGTTCCAGTTCACCACGCCGCACTCGAGCCCGGAGAGGCACCGCTCGAACGCCTCGCGGCTCGCGGTGTGGACGCTCGCGGCCAGTCCGTAGTCGGTGGCGTTGGCGATGGCCACGGCCTCGTCTGCGGTGGCCGCGTCGTAGACGGCCAGGTCCGGGCCGAACAGCTCCTCCCGCTCGTACGCGGAGCCCTTGCGCTCGCGCACGCGGTGCACGCCCGGCGTGACGTAGGATCCCCGCAGGCCACCCGGGGAGAGCGGACGCGGCTCGAGCACCGTCTCGGCCGCTTTGCTTACGCCGGCGAGGAACTTCGCCAGGGCCGCTTCCGACGCGAGCGGCCCCATGAACACGCCGTCCCGCATCGGGTGCCCGATGGAGAGCCGCTGCGCGGCCGCCGCGATGCGGGCAGCGAGCGCATCGGCGCGCGCCGGCGGGCCCTCGACGATCAGCCGGCTGGCGGCGGTGCAACGCTGCCCGGCGGAGACGAACGCGGAGAAGACGGCGTCGTAGATCGCCTTGTCCAGGTCGGCGTCGCGCAGCACCAGGGCGGCGTTCTTCCCACCCATCTCCAGCGCGAGCAGCTTGGTCTGCCCCAGGCAGGCGCGCTGGATGGCCTGGCCGACCGCCCAGCTCCCGGTGAACAGCACTCCGTCCACCCCTGGATGCACGGCGAGCGCGGCGCCCACCGGGCCCGGGCCCTGCACCAGGTTGAACACGCCCGGCGGGACGCCCGCCTCGGCCAGACAGCGCGCGTACAGCTCCGCCGCGTGCGGCGCGATCTCGCTCGGCTTGAACACCACCGCGTTCCCGCAGGCGAGCGCCGGCAGCACGTGCCCGTTGGGGAGGTGCACGGGGAAGTTGAACGGTCCCAGCACCGCCAGGACGCCCAGCGGCCGGAAGCGGCACTCCGCGCCGGCCTGGCCGGGCGCGGGGAACGGCGCCACCAGCCGCAGACCGTCCTCCACCGTGATCGCCGCCTTGGCCACGCAGGCCTGCACCTCGGCGCGCGACTCCCACAGGGGCTTTCCCACGTCGAGCGCGATGGCGCGCGCCAGCTCCTCCTCGCGCGCCTTCAGCACCTCGCCGATGCGGCGGACCAGGGCGGTCCGCTCGGCGGGAGGCCGGGCTGCCCAGGAAGGTTGCGCCGCGCGCGCCGCGTCCACGGCCCCGTCCACCTGCGAGGCGGCCCATCCGTGGCGGCCGAGGAGGACGGTGACGTCGGCCGGCGAGCGGTCCTCGATGACCCCCTCCGGGCGCTGCGGCTCGGCGAACGTTCCGGCGACGAAGTCCACGGCAGGCGAATAACACTGCCGTGCCCCCGCTGGCCACGCGGAAAGGCGCGCAGAGGGTCCGCGCTGTATAGATGCGCGGTGGCTTTGGCACGTCCGGAGCGGGCAGTCCCCAGGCTGCTCACCCAGGCGGCGGTGCTTCCCGCGGCGCTCAGCGCACTGGTGGCGCTGGTGCTGGTGGGGGAGGTGCGCGCGCTCACCTCGCTCGCCCGGTGGGTGCAGCACACCGACCAGGTCATCGACGCGGCCCACCAGCTGGAGCGGGTGCTCATCGCCCGCGAGTCCGCCTTCCGCGGATTCATGAACGTCCCGCGCGAGGATTTCCTCGCGCCCTATACCCGCACCTCGAAGGTGGTGGAACAAGGCTGGAATCGCCTCCTGCAGCTGGTCGCGGACAACCCGGCGCAGCAGGCGCGGCTCCGGGCGCTGATGCCGCTGTGGCGGGAGTGGGAGGCGTTCGTCGTCCGGTGCATCGACCTGCGCCGCAGCGGCGAGGAAGTCGCGGCGCGCTCGCTGGAGGCCTCGGGCTTCGCGCGCGAGCGGATGGAGGGCCTCCGGGCCGGGCTGGGCGATTTCGTGCAGGTCGAGGAGGGCCTGCGCGACGAGCGGACCCAGCGCGAGCAGAGGTGGGCCTCGCGCATCACCGGGGGCAGCGTGGCGATGCTGCTCCTCCTCGGCATCCTGCTCGGGCTCATCGCCCGCCGGCAGCTCCGGACGGTGGTGCGCGGGTACTCGGGCGCGCTCACCGCCGCCCAGCAGGTGACGGCGCTCCGCGAGGAGTTCCTCACGGTGGCGGCGCACGAGCTGCGCACTCCGCTCACCGCGCTGCAGCTCGATCTGCAGCGCATCCGGCGGCTGGAGCGCGATCGGTCGGGTCCGGCGCTGGCCGACCAGCTCGCCACCGCGCTCCGCCAGACGCACCGCCTCGGGTCGCTGATCGAGTCGCTGCTCGACGCCTCGGCCCTGGCCGGCGACGCGCCGGTGGAGCTGCATCCCGAGGCGCTCGACCTGGGCAAGCTGGCGCGCGAGATCGTCGGGCGCCTCCGGGCCGAGCTCGACCAGGCGGGGTGCGCCGTCACCGTGGAGGGAGGCCCGGCGCGGGGCGTCTGGGACCGGGCGCGCGTGGAGCGCATCGCGAGCACGCTGCTGCGCAACGCCTGCAAGTACGGCGAAGGAAGGCCGGTGCGCGTCGTGGTCGAGGAGGCCGGCGACGAGCGGCTGCTGTCGGTCGCGTGGCGGGCCAGACCTTCCAGCGCGCCAGCTGACCGGTCCCTCCGGGTCGCGATCAGGACCAAGAACGTTTCGAGGGAGCGCGGGAGAGACGGGAGCGCGGAAGGAACTGCTTCTGGTTCTCTGCTGCACGCGAGTCATCGAACCGCTACTCCCGCGCTTCCGGTCCTCCCGCGCTCCCCTGAAACGCTTTAGTCAAAAGGGATGGTGTGGAGGCGGTCGCCGGGGCGGGCGCCCAGGGCGTCGCGGGCCGCGGCGGGCAGCCGGACTTCGCTGTCGCGGAAGCCACACAGCGCGCGCACCGCGCGGAAGCGGTTGCGCCCCTGCGCGCGCTCGAGGGCAACCAGGCAGGGCTCGATCTCACCCGGGGCGCGCTCGGCGCCGGCGGGAAGGTCCTCCTCCCCGAGGCGCGCCCGCCGGTAGCGGCGGATCGGCTCGACGTCGCGCGTCGCCGCCGAGTAGTGCGGGCCGCCGTCGAACGGATCGATGCGCTCGTCGTAGCGGAAGCCGATCTTGGTGAGCATCTGCTTGGCGCCGGCGGTCTCCGGGCCCACCTCGCCGATGGCGTCCTGGATCTTCTGGGTGAACAGCGTGGCGTAGATCTCGCCCGGCGGGAACAGTTGCTGGATGAACTCCTTGTTCTGCCGCGAGAGCCGGTCGGCCTCTTGGTAGGAGAGGCCGGTGAACTTGCGCCCCAGCGCCTCCCAGAGCGGGCTGCGCCTGTCCTCCTCGAGCTTGGGGAGCAGCTCGACCAGCACGCGGTCGCGGAAGCGCGAGGGGTGCATGGCGATGTAGAGGAAGCGGACGTAGCTGAGCTGCTTGCCGGGCTTGTCCGGCCCGCCCCGGTAGCCGGGGTCCACCACCAGGCCGCCGATCTCCGTCGGGCCGTCGAAGTTGTAGCCGATCGAGAGCACGCGGTGGCGGAAGTGCCGGTCCACGTTGGCGCTGTAGTGCTCCTTCTCGTACACGTCGAAGAAGACGTGCGGCGCGTCCCGGGTGCCGTGCTGCGCGATGATCAACGACGCGCCCACCACCCGCTCCGAGCGGGGCTCCTCGAGCACGAAGACGTACTCGCGCTGGAAGGGGTTCTTCACCCGCGCGCCGAACGACCGCGCCGACCAGTCGAGGATGCGCAGCAGCTCGCGCTCGTCGTCGGGCAGGTTCACCGTGTTCAGCTCGCGCGCCAGCTTCTGCAGCGCCGGCAGGTCGCTCTTCTGGACGTCGCGGATTACGTACATGCAGTTCCCATGAAAAGCGTAGCGCCGCCGAATACGGCGGCGGCTAGGAGCACAGCTCCAGGAGGATCTGCTCGTATACCTCGATCGCGCGCTCCAGTTGCGCCGTCTCGATCCGCTCGTTGGGCGTGTGCGCGTTCCCGGTGGAGCGCCCCGGCCCGATCACCACCGCCTGGCATCCCCTGCGCGCGAACACCCCGGCCTCGGTGCTGGTCGGCTTGGCGCGGGGGGCAGGGTCGAGGCCCGAGCGCGACAGGACGCGCCCGATCGACGCGACCAGCTCCGCGCCCCCGTCCAGCGACATGCCGCCCGCGTTCCGCGTCACCTCGACGCGCAGGGACAGCTCGCCGCCGCCCAGGCCGCGCACCCACTCCTGCGCCTTCTCCTCGAAGGCGCGCAGCAGCGCGTCCGAGTCGTGCTTCGGCAACAGGCGCGCGTCGAGGGTCGCGTGCGCCGCCGCGCGCCCGTAGACCTCCCCGGCGGCTGCCTCGCCTTCGGACTCGAGCACGTTCAGCCCGCCGACCGCGCCGGGAGGGTCGAAGCGCGGGTCCTCGCGCGGGGGCAGGTCCCGCAAGAGGCCCAACCACAGGTCTTCCAGCGCTCCCGCGGTCACGACCGCCCGCCAGAGGTTCGGCCGGGGCGGGGCGGCGGGAAGGAAGCGCACCTCGTCCGGCGCCGGATCCCCCGAGTCTCGCGGCGCGGGCACCTCGAGCACGCAGCTCGCGGGGACCACGTTCGCCGAGGTGCCTCCGGCGGCGGAGAGGAGCGGCGTCCCGGCTGACCGGGCCCAGGCCAGCGCGCCGCGGATGGCGTTCTTGCCCAGGTGCGGCGTCGAGCTGTGCGCGGCCTTGCCCGCGAAGGCGAGCCGCTCGACCCCGGGACCCGCGCTGACGACCACGCGCGCCTTCGAGTCGGTCACCGTGCACCGGACCACGGCATAGCCCTTGTGCGCGGTGATCAGCTTGAGCTCGCTGGGCTCGCCGCAGAGCACGAAGCGGGGCTGGATCTCCTGGAACAGGGCGCTCGCCGCGAACCGCCGCGCGCCGCGCAGCCCGACCTCCTCCCCGCAGGTGCCGAGCAGCCAGAAGGGCCGCGCGAGCTTCCTGCCGCGCAGCCGCCGCGCCGCCTCGATCTTGCAGAGGGCGTCGAGCTTCACGTCGGCGCAGCCGAGACCGAACAGCGTCCCGTCCCTGGCCGTCAGCGCCCAGGGGTCGCCGCCCGTCTCGGTCCACCGGTCGGGCGGGCCGGCGGGGACGGTGTCGAGGTGCGTGACGAGCAGCGCTCCGCCCGCCGCGGGCACCGGCGAAGCGTCCGCGGCCCCCCTCCCGGCGCCTCCCGGGCCGGCGAGCAGGTTGATCTCCCCCGGCTCGTCCTCCTGGCGGCGCACCGGAAGGCCGGCCGCCTCGTAGAGCGGGGCGAGCAGCCCGGCGGCCGCCCGCGTCCCGCGGCCCGGCGAGGTGTCGGCGCGGATCAAGGCGCGCGCCGTTTCGAGGAAGCCCGCGGGAAGAGACATCGGAGACGCGCTTCGTGTCACGCAAGCGGCCTCCGGTCAAATGGCTGCGGCGGGACTCGCGCTCGTTGCCTCCACGCTGTACCTTCCCGTGTTGCCCGTCCGGGCGAAGGAGAACGACATGGACCAGAAGCCGACGCCGTTCCTCAGCGACATCCAGGAGATCCGGCGCCGCGCGCGCGAGCACGTCGAGAAGGGCGCGGTCACGCCGGACTACCGGGCCGACCTGGAGACGGCGCTCAAGCTGCTCAACGAGGCGCTCGCGACGGAGATCGTCTGCAACCTCCGGTACCGGCGCCACTACTTCATGGCGTCGGGAATCCACCGCCAGGGCGTCGCCGAGGAGTTCAAGGAGCACGCTGACGAGGAGCTCGAGCACGCCGATCGGATCGCGGAGCGCATCCGGCAGCTCGGCGGCGCGCCGGACTTCAACCCCCAGGGTCTGCTGACGCGCAGCCACGCGCAATACGCCGAGGGGAACTCGCTGGTGGACATGATCAAGGAGGACCTCATCGCCGAGCGCATCGCCATCGAGTCCTACACCGAGATGGTCCGCTGGTTCGGCGACCGGGATCCGACCTCGCGCCGGATGATGGAGAGCATCCTGGCGAAGGAAGAGGAGCACGCCGACGACATGGCGACCCTGCTCGAGACCCTCGATCCCCGCGAGCCCGGCGAGGGCGCCAAGGGCGAGGTGCATTGAGCTAGGCTCGCCCGCATGCGGGCAGTGGTGCAGCGGGTGAGCGAGGCGAGCGTGTCCGTGGACGGCAAGGTCGCCGGCAGCATCGGCCCGGGCCTCTGCGTGCTCGTCGGAGTCGCGCAGGGCGACACCGCGCAGGACGCGGAGTGGCTGGCCGCCAAGGCGGTCGAGCTGCGCATCTTCGAGGACGCCGCCGGCAAGATGAACCGCTCGTTGCTCGACACGGGAGGCGAGCTCCTGGCCGTCTCCCAGTTCACGCTCCTCGGGGACGCGCAGAAGGGGCGCCGCCCGGCCTTCACCGGGGCGGCGCGACCCGAGGAG
The DNA here is from genome assembly GCA_036393835.1 of Myxococcales bacterium. Lineage (GTDB taxonomy): Bacteria > Myxococcota > Myxococcia > Myxococcales > 40CM-4-68-19 > VBKO01. The sequence continues at coordinate 14,295 of DASWGI010000084.1, forward strand.
GCGCAGCCGCTCTACGAGCGGTTCTGTGCCCTCTGCCGCGAGCGGGGCGTCCGCGTCGCGGAAGGCGTGTTCCGCGCCACCATGCAGGTCCGCCTGGTCAACGAGGGACCGGTCACGCTCTTGCTCGACAGCCGAAAACCGCCGTGAGGTAACCCGCATGGACGACTGCATCTTCTGCAAGATCGCGCAAGGCAAGATCCCCGCGAAGCGGCTGGCCGAGGACAAGGAGCTGCTCGCGTTCCCGGACATCGAGCCGCAGGCGCCGGTGCACGTGCTCGTCATCCCCAAGCAGCACGTGCCCTCCCTGCACGACGTGAAGGACTGGTCCCTGGTCGGCCGCATGCACGCCCTGGCGCTGCGCGTCGCCCGCGACCAGGGGATCGCCGACAGGGGGTTCCGGATGCTCATCAACACCGGCGCAGACGGCGTCCAGACCGTGGGGCACGTGCACCTGCACCTCCTGGGCGGCCGCACCATGCAGTGGCCTCCCGGGTAGAACCTCCTGTTGACCGCGCGCGGCCTTTCCTCTAGGTAGCCAGCCAAGTTCTCATGCCTCACGACACCGCGCACGACGCCAAGGCCGAGGCGACGCACGTCGAGCGCAAGCTCCCACCCGAGATCCCCGAGGATCGGCTCGACCCGGACGCGGTCAAGGTGGTGCGCAGGCTGCGGCGCGCCGGGTTCACCGCCTACCTGGTGGGCGGCTGCGTCCGCGACCTGCTCCTCGGAATGCGCCCCAAGGATTTCGACGTCGCGACCAGCGCGCACCCCAACCAGGTGAAGGAGACGTTCCGCAACTCGCGCCTGATCGGCCGCCGGTTCCGGCTCGCCCACGTGTTCTTCCGAGGCGGGAAGATCATCGAGGTGTCCACTTTCCGGGCCAACCCGCTCGACGAGGTGGCCGACCTGCCGCGGGACCTGCTCATCCGCCACGACAACGTCTTCGGGAACGCGGAGGAGGACGCGCGTCGTCGGGACTTCACCATCAACGCCCTGTTCTACGACGTGGACGAGGGCAGGGTGGTGGACCACGTCGGGGGCAAGGCGGACCTCGCCGAGCGCCTGGTGCGCACCATCGGCAACCCGGACGTGCGCATGCGCGAGGATCCGGTGCGCATCCTGCGCGCCATCCGCTTCGCGGCGAAATGCGGGCTGCGCATCGAGCCGGACACGCTGGCGGCGATGAAGAAGCACGTGGCGGAGATCCCCCGCTGCGCTCCGCCCCGCGTGCTCGAGGAGGTCTTGAAGCTCTTGCGCAGCGGCGCCTCCCGGCGCTGCCTGGAGCTGATGCGCGACGTGGGCGCGTTGCGCGTCCTCCTGCCGCCGGTCGCCGAGCACCTCGAGCGGCGCGGACCTACGGAGGCGGAGCGACACCTGCGTGCCCTCGAGGCGCTCGACGCCCACGTTCGGGTGGGCGAGATCCCCTCCGACGCGGTCCTGCTCGCCACGCTCTTGGCTTCGCTGCCGCGCGGCAAGGGGCCTCGCGGACCGATCCCGCGGCCGGGTCGCCGCCCGGACCCGGCCCAGCAGGCGCCCGCGGCGGGGGAAGCCGTGGCGGAAGCGCCCGAGCCACCGCCCGAGGAAGCCGACGAGCTGGACGAGGAGCTGTCCGAGCTCTCCCGCGAGCTGGACGAAACCGGCGAGGGGGATCCAGCCCACGCGCCGCTCCTCGAAGGCGCCCTGCGCGTCGAGGAGCCGCACGACGACCGCCTCGAGCCCACCGTGACGCCGGCCTTCTCGGTGGGCGGCGTGCAGCCCGAGCCGTGGTCGCTGCCGCAGGACGCGGTGGCGCCGGAGATCGTGCTGGCCGAGATGGTCCGGACGGCCCGGCTGCCTCGCCGCATCGCCGAGCGCGCCAGGCTCGTCCTGGCGGCCCAGCCGCTGCTCTCGGGGGAGCGCAAGAAGCGCCGCTTCTCCCCGCAGGCGTTCGCGCGGCAGAGCATCTTCCCCGAGGCGCTGGCGGTCTTCGAGCTGTCGGTCGCGGCGACCGGCCGCGGCGCGGACCAGCTGCAGAAGTGGCAGGCGATCTTCGCCGGCCAGGATTTCTCCCAGCTCGAGCCCGACACCGATCACCGCCGCCCTGGCCGGTCCGCCTCCGCATCTCCAGGCCCGCCCCGCCGCCGCCGCCGCCGCGGCGGCCGCAGCCGCTCCCACCGCCCCTCCCCCAAAACCCGCGCCTGAAGCAGTCCGCTGTCGGACTCAAGGATCAACGCGGAGGCGCGGAGACGCGGAGTTGTTGTTTCGGACTGCTCATGGACCGCCCGCGAGTGCCCGGTTCGAGGAGGAACCCAATCCTCCGCGCCTCAGCGTCTCCGCGTTCAGCTGTTTGCCCGGCTTTGCGCCGACCGCGGCTACTGCGGCGGGTTTGTGGGAGCGGGCACGGTGCCGGGAGGGAGAGGGGCGCCGCCGGGAGGGGCGGGTTCGGTGCCGGTGGCGGCCGAGGCCAGCTTCTCGGTCATCACGCCGATCGTCCAGCCGGGCGAGCTGTCGCGGATGGTGTCCAGGCCCTTCATCGCGCGGGCATACTTCGCCTTGTCGTCCGCGTCGAAGAAGATCACCGGCGGTCCCTGCGCGGCCTCCTTCGACCTGGCCGCGCGGTACCAGACCTTGAGCCGGTCCACCGCGTTCTCGTCGGTGAGCGTCTCGTTGTTCACGTGGAAGACGCCCGCCTCGTCCACCTTGAAGAGGATCTGAAGCAGGTCCGGAGGAGGCGGCTCGACCGGCTGCGTCTGGTCCAGCTCCTCCGGCACGCGGACCGCGATCTCCTTCTCCATCAGCGGCGTGAGCACCATGAAGATGATGAGCAGCACCAGCACCACGTCGACCAGCGGCGTGATGTTGATGTCCGAGCGCGGACCCTTCTTGGCGCCGACGTCCATTCCCATGCGCTACTTCCCCTTCAATTCTTCGGCGGCGAGCTGGACGCCCTTCAGCTTCGCCTTGGAGGCCCGGTCGAGCACAGGCCGCACCGCACCGTACTCGGTGTTCACGTCGGCCTTGACCATGACCCGCTTGCCTTCCGCGACGGCCGCCTTCATCGCGTCGATGAGCTGCTCGGGCGAGGCCGGCTGCTTGTCGCTCTCGATGTAGACCTTGCCGTCCGCGGTGACGCTGACGAAGAGCGGTTCCGGCCCCGGCGCCTTGTTCTGCACCGCGTTCCTCGCCTTGGGCAGCTCGACGCTCTTGCCGCGCTGGAGCATGGGCGTGATCACCATGAAGATGATCAGGAGCACCAGCACCACGTCGACGAGCGGGGTGATGTTGATGTCCGAGCGGACCCCGCTCTTGGCTCCGATGTCCATCGCCATGGCTGCTTCTTTACGCCTTGGGCTGCGGGGGCCGCGGGGTCGCGGGGGCGGCTGCGGCGGGCTGCTTGTTCGCGCCCGGGTTCGTCAGCGGCTCATCGAAGCGGCCCTCCTTGAGGAAGAAGTCGACCAGCTCGTTGGAGGCGTCGGCGATGTCCACCGTCATTTCCTCCACCCGGTTGGTCAGGTAGTTGAACATCATCAGCGCCGGGATGGCGACGAGCAGACCGAACGCCGTAGTCACCAGCGCCTCGGAGATGCCGGCCGACACCGACGCGAGGCCGCCCGAGCCCGAGGTCGCCATCAGCTGGAAGGCGGTGATGATGCCAAGCACCGTGCCGAGCAGCCCGACGAAGGGAGCGGACGAGGCGACGGTCGCCAGCCCGGACAGGCCGCGGCGCAGGTCGGCGGTCACGCGCAAGGTGGCTCGCTCGATGGATCTGTTGATGGCCTCGACAAGGTCGAACTCACCCACGTCGTGCGGCCCCTTGTGCGAGAGCGCCTCGCGCCCGCGGTTGTACTCGGCGATCCCGCTGCCCAGCACCCGCGGGATGTGGCCGTACTTGAGCAGATTCGCCACGTTGGACGCCTCGACCAGCTGATGGCTGGGGAGCAGGTCGCGCAGCTTCTCCGCGTACAGCCGGCTCTGCTTTTTCGCGCGCCCGAACGAGACGAGCCTCTCTACCATCACGGCCAGGGAGTACAGCGACATGATGAAGAGGACGGCCACGACCAGGCGGGCAGGAGCGCCCATCGACTTCCACATCCCAAGGAGACTGAAATCCATAGTGGAGACTTCCTCCTAAACTCAAAAAACCGCTGCCGCTCGTTCGCGGGGCCCGCCGGAATCAAAAGGCGGCGGAGCCTACACACGGCCACATTGGCTGTCAACGCTACCAACGCCCGGTCCGTGCGGTTCCGGGCCCAGTGCGGCGATCGATCGCATCTGGCCGCGGAACGGCGTCGGCTTCAGTGAAGCGCTTCCAGCACGGAGGCAAGGTCTTCCGGCAGGGGGCTGTCGAATCGCGGCCGGCTGCCGTCGGGGTGCGCGAAGGCCAGCCGCGCCGCGTGCAGGAAATGGCGCGACAGGCCCGGCAGCTCGGGGCCGCCGTAGAGCGCGTCTCCGGCCAGGGGATGCCCGATGAAGGCGAGGTGGGCCCGGATCTGGTGGAGCACGCCGGTGGCGATCTCCACGTCCACCAGGGTGAAGCCGGCCCGGCGTAGGGCCGGCGTGAATCGCGTCGAGGCCGGCCGCGCTTCGTGCGCCTCCGCCCACTCCGGATCGCTGGCCGCCCGCACCTTGCGCGCGTCGTGCGGATCGTGCGCCAGCGGCACGTCGATCTCGCCGCCCGCGTGCAGCTCGCCGGCGACGAGCGCCAGGTACCCCTTCTCCACCGTCCGCGCGGCGAACTGGGCCCGCAGCAGCGCGTGCGCCGCGTCCGTCCGCGCCGCCAGCAAGAGGCCCGAGGTGTCGGTGTCGAGCCGGTGGACCAGGCCGCCTTCGCGGGGCGCCGGGCCGACCGAGGCGAGCTCCGGGAAGCGGCCCACCAGCGCGTTGGCCGCCGTGCCGGTCTCGCCCGGCTTGAGCGGGTGCGACGGCATGCCGGCCGGCTTGTCCGCCACCACCACCTGCCCGTCGGCGTGCACGATGCGCAGGGGAAGCTCGGGCTGCGGCGCCGGCGCGTCCGGCGGCGGCCTGCGCACCGAGACGCGCGCGCCCGGTCCCACCTGCGCGCCCTTGGCCGCCCGCCGCCCGTCGACGCGGACCCGGTCCTCGGCGATCCACTCCATCGCGCGCCCGCGGCTCACGCCGAACAGGCGCGCCAGGGCTCGGTCCAACCGGTCGCGCGGCGCGCCGCCGGAGACCGTGCGCTCGTCCAGCTCCTCGCTCACGCCTTGGCCAGCGCCGAGCGGACGTGCTGCGCGGCCCAGGAGCTCACCGCATAGATCGACTCCATCGGGTTCACGCCCAGGCCGGTGGGGAAGACGCTTCCGTCGGCGACGAACAGGTTCTCGACGAAGTGGTGCCGCAGCTCGGGATTCACCACCGACCGCGACGGGTCGCTGCCCATCCTGCAGCCGCCCATCTGGTGCGCCGTGAACACGCCGCAGCGGTTCGGCCCCAGAGGAGCGGCTTCCAGCGCCGCCAGGTCCTTCTCGGAGGCGACGGTCACGGCCGGAACGTGCAGGCTGGAGAGGCGCAGCGCCCCGTTGGCGAGGTGGGCCTGGGCGAGCGCCTTCATCGAGGCGCGGAAGCACTCGAAGTGGCGCTCGCCCTGCGGATAGGTCAGCTTCGGGCCGCCGTCGGGCCGCAGCGTCACCGTGCCGCCCTCCTCGCCCTCTCCGAACCCGTCGATCATCAGGGCGATGCTCACCGACACGTGCGGGAGCAGGCCCATCTGGCCGGTCACCTGGGCGCCGAATCCGGGCAGCGCCAGGCCGGCCAGCATCGGGTGCACCGGCGCCGCCTCCAGGAAGAAGCCCGCGTCCTTTCCGCGGTGCGCGAAGTGGTGCGAGGCGACGCTCTGCGGCGCCCCGTAGAAGCCCTCGATCGGCTCGCGGTAGAGCGCCACCATCGCGACCGTCGGATGCAGCCAGGTCTTCCTGCCCACGGGTCCCTGGGCGAGCCCGGAGCGCAAGAGCAGCGCCGGCGAGTTCAGCGCGCCCGCGCTCACCACCACGATGCGCGGCTCGACGCGCACCGTCCGCCCGGTCTGTTCCTGGGTCCCCGGGTGCAGCACCTCGCCGACCACCGCGCGCGCCTGCTTGCCGCTCCATTCGATGCGCCGCACGCGGCAGTTCGCGTACACCGTCGCGCCGCGCGACACCGCGTCGGGCAGGTAGGTGAGGGCGGCGCTCTGCTTGGCGTCCACCGGGCAGCCCATGCCGCAGTAGCCGGTGCGCAGGCAGCCGCGCACGTTCCGGCGCGTGGTGTCCACGGCCCAGCCGAGCTTCTTGCAGCCGTCGTAGAGCGCCCGGTTGTTGGCGTTTACGTCCTCGACGTCGACCTTCCGGATGCCGAGCCGCTCCTCGATCTCCTCGAAATGCGGCCACAGCGCCTCCGGCGTGATCGCCGCGCCCTCCTTCTCGCGCCAGAAGGCGAGGACGTCGTCGGGGGTGCGGAAGCTGGTCGTCCAGTTCACCACGGTGCCGCCGCCGACCGCGCGGCCCTGCAGGACGGAGATGGAGAGGTCGGCGGTCGCCCGGTTGCCGCGGTCCTGGTAGAGCCGCGGATAGGCGGTCGCCTCCTGCATGTCGAACTCTTCCTTCGAGTGGTGTCCGCCCTCCTCGAGCACCACCACCCGCGCGCCGGCCTCGCTGAGCCGCGAGGCGGCCATCGCGCCGCCGGGGCCGCTCCCCACGACGCAGACGTCGGGCGCGAGCAGCAGGTCCTTGGCCACCTGGTCGCCGCGCACGATCCCGCTCACGGCCGCCCCCTCGACGCGTTGACGGTGCGCACCAGCTCGTCCGGCGGACCGGGATAGCCGACCGAGGCGTAGGTCTCCGGCGAGCCGTAGTAGACCGCCGCCGAGAGCCGCTTCAGCGCCTGGAACCCGGTGCGCCGCACCGCCATGCGCGAGGTGGCCCAGCGCTCGAGGTGCGCGTCCTGCTCCGCGGGGTCCATCCGCGTGAACGGCCGCGGCGGTCCTCCGGTCAGCACGCTGAAGAGCGCGTTGTCGAACAGGGCGAGCAGCTGCTTGAGATCCTTCGCGCTGGCCGCGTCGAGCGGCGCGAGGAACGCGTCCGCCTTGCCCGCGACGTCCAGCGCGGCGGGAGCGGGAGTGCCGGGCCGCGCGCGCAGCACGCCCGCGAGCTCCTGCGGAACGTCGGCCGCGCCGCGCGCCAGAACGCGCTCCGCCACCGCCGCGAACACGGAGTACTCGGCGGGCGTGAAGAACCGGAGCGGCTGGCGCGGGACGCGCAGCTGCGTCTTGCGGAGCGCCAGCGGGACCGCGCCCGCGGCGGCGAGCAGCGCCGCCCCGCCGAGCGTCTTCTTCAGGAATCCGCGCCGCGTCTGCACCTGAGCGGACATCCTACTACCCCGAGAGCCGTACCGGGTCCGTTCCCTCTCGTAACACTGTACTGGTCCGCGAATACCACCCACCAGGTCGCGTTGGCCTGCGACTTGCACACTTGCACGGCAGTCGTGCAAGCAGTAGCGTTCAAGGCGGTGATCGTCAGCTTTGGAGACAAGGCGACCCGCGACCTGTTCGACGGGACGGACTCGAAGGATGCGCGGTCGATTCCCAAGCAACTCTGGACGGTGGCGCTCCGGAAACTGGACATGCTGAACGCGGCACGGGACTTGATGGATCTGACGGCGGCTCCGTCCAACCGTCTAGAGAAGTTGAAGGGCAATCTGTCTGGACATTGGAGCATCAGGGTGAACGACCAGTACCGAGTGATCTTCAGGTTCGCGAACGGTAACGCCGAGCAAGTTCAGATCGTCGACTACCACTAGGAGGATTCGCATGCTGCCGAAGAACCGGCCGCCAAGCCACCCGGGCGAGATCCTGCTAGAGGAGTTCCTCAAGCCGCGCGAGATGACGCAGTCCGAGTTGTCCGAGAAGCTCGAGATCCCACTCCAGCGCGTCAACTCGATCATCAACGGGAAGCGCGGCGTGACGCCAGAGACGGCAATCCTGCTTGCGCGTTTCTTTGAGACAACGGCTGAGTTCTGGATGAACCTTCAGACTCAGTACGATCTCTGGTTCGCCGAGCGTGCCATGAACAAGGCGTAAGCTCACGCAGGACGCCGCAGCCATCGCGCGACTACCCGAAGAACACCTCGGCGACGGCGTAGAGCGTGGGGTCGACCGTCTTGAGCTGCGCGGTGGCCTCCTGCAGCGGGACGCTGACGATCTGGTTCCCGCGCAGGGCGGCCATCTTGCCGAACTCCCCGCGCGCGACCATGTCGGCCGCGTGCACGCCGAAGCGCGTGGCCAGCACGCGATCGAACGCCGTCGGGGTGCCGCCGCGCTGGATGTGGCCGAGGACCGTGACGCGCGTCTCGTAGCCGGTGCGCTGCTCGATCATGTCGGCGATCTGCTGTCCGATGCCGCCCAGCCGCACGTGGCCGAACTCGTCGAGCTTCTCGTTCAGCGTGCTCTCCTTCTGGGCGAGCTTGGCGCCCTCGGCGACCACCACGATGGAGAAGTTCTTCCCCTGCGTCCGGTGCCGGTTGCGGATGTGCTCGCAGACCTTGTCGATGTCGATGGGCCGCTCGGGGATGAGGATCACGTCCGCGCCCCCGGCCATCCCGGAGTAGGTGGCGATCCAGCCGGCGTGCCGGCCCATCACCTCGCACACGATCACGCGCTTGTGCGCCTCGGCCGTCGAGTGCAGGCGGTCGATCGCCTCGGTGGCGATGCCCACCGCGGTGTCGAAACCAAAAGTCAGGTCGGTGCCGGAGAGGTCGTTGTCGATGGTCTTCGGCACGCCGACCATCTGCACGCCCATGGCGGAGAACTTGGTGGCGACGCCGAGGGTGTCCTCGCCGCCGATGGCCACCACCGCGCCGACGTTCAGCGCCTTGAGGTTCTTGAGCACCATCTCGGGGCCGTTGGCCGGCTTCTTGAACGGGTTGGTGCGCGAGGTGCCGAGGATGGTGCCCCCCAGGTGGAGGATGCCGCTGGTGGCCTCGCGCGTGAGCCGATCGTGCAGCGGCGGATCGAGCAGGCCCCGCCAGCCCTCGCGAATCCCCATCACCTCGAGCCCGTGCTGCTCGCCTCGCCGGACCACCGCGCGGATCACCGCATTGAGACCCGGGCAGTCGCCCCCGCCCGTCAAGACCGCGATCTTCATCAAAAGGCCTCCTGGAAAGCGAAGACGCTCCATCCATCGCGCCGATTCCCGCGTCTCGCAAGGACCGCGTCTCGCAAGCCGTCAGGAGTGCAGCTTCCTGCGCGTCACCATCATCAGCGGCCCCAGGAACAGGTGCTTCTCGGTGTAGAGCTGGCCGGCGCTGCTGCGCCCGGTCGGCCGCTCGAGCCACTGGCGCGCGACCACCTCGCCGTGGTGCGCCAGGCCGCCGATCAGGGAGGCGTCCCCGCCGGCGAGGTAGCGCTTGAGCAGCGGCCGGAGCAGGTCCTCGAACTGCTTCTGGCCGAGACGCGAGTGGCGGCGCCCGGGATCGAGCCCGCCGTCGAAGCGCGGGCTGACGTGCAAGAGCTCGTGCAGGAGGGTCGCGACGCGCTGCTCGGGGGTCGAGGCGCGGAAGAACTTCGGCCGCAGGGTGACGCAGTAGAGCGCCCGCCGCCCCTTCACCGAAACGTGGGCACGCCCCTTCCCTCCGAGCGGGCGGATGGTCGCGCGCGACCCCCGCCGCGCCTCTCCGGCGACGAAGAGGATGCGCGAGGCCCGGATGTGGGAGAGCTCCGGCAGCGTGCGCACCATGTCCGCCACCACGCGGCGGCACAGCAGGGTGGCGTTGGGACGCTCGGCGCGTCGCGCGCGCACCTTGGCGATGGCCACCTCGGGCGCCTCCGCGCTCACTTCTCCCTCCATGGTAGCACGCGCGAAGGTGTCCACCGCCGCGGCGCGTTCGGTAGATTGGCAGGATGCCTCCCGGCGGCAGGCAGTACTGGATCCGGACCGAGCAGGGTCGCGTCTGGGGGCCCTACCCGATCGGCGCGCTCGAGCGGCTGCGCGGGCAGCTCACCGAGAAGGCGCAAGCCTCGCTCGACGGCAAGGAGTTCCGCTCCGGGATGGACTTCCCCGAGCTGCGGTCCCTGCTCACCGAGCGAAAGGCCACGCCCACGCCGCCGTCCACGCCGCCGGTGCCGAGGGCGCACCCGACCCCCGCGACGGGCATGTACGTAGGGCCGGCGCTGCGCGCGATGATCGAGGGCACGGCGGCGCGCAAGCAACCGGAGGAGCCGGTGGCGGCGCCGCCGCCCGAGAAGCCCGCCCCGCCCGCTCCAAAGCCGTCCGGTCCTCCGGTGATGCGGCCCGCGGCGGTGATGCAGTCCGAGAAGCTGGAGCTGGCCGAGCAGGGGAACCTCGCCGAGGTCACCCCGGTCCGGCTGTACGCGCTCGCCGTGCTGGGCGGCGCGAACGGCTGGCTGGAGCTCCAGCTCGAGTCGGGCCGCATGATCACCATCAGCTTCCGCCGCGGCACGCCCGACCACGTCTCCAGCGACGATCCGGAGCTGTCGCTGCTGCGCTTCCTGCAGGGTCGCAAGGTCATCACCGCCGAGCAGGCCTCGCAGGCCGAGCAGCACGCAACCAAGGGCGGCGTGGACGTGGTCTCCGCCCTGTTCCAGCTGCAGTTCATCCCGCCGGCGGACGCGCACAAGCTGCTCGGCGAGCACGCCGTGTTCCTGCTCGATCGGGCCATCGAGACCTCGCGGGGCACCTTCACCTTCGAGAAGGATGCGCCGTCGCCGCCGGGCGCGTTCGCGCTCGGGCACAAGTGGACGCTGCTCGCGGAGGCGGTGCGCCGGCTCGATCCGGTCCCGCTGCGCGCGCGCCTGGGGAAGCAGCTCGGGCACCACGTGCAGCGCTCCGGCGGGTCGAGCATCGGGAAGCTGGAGGAGCTGGCGCTGACGGCGCAGGAAGCCCGCCTGTACGCCTCGATCGACGGCACCCGGCGCGGCGAGCAGCTGGTCGAGCAGCACGGTGCGCCGGTGGCGCTGCGCCTCCTGCACCTCCTCACGGAGCTGAAGCACCTCTCCTTCGGCGAGGCCGCGGAGGAGCCGCGTCCGGCCAGCGCTCCCCAGCCCGCGCCACCTGCGCCGGCAGCCGCGCCGGAGCCCTCGGTCCAAGCCGCGCCTCCGCCCGCTCCGAAACCCCCGCCTGTCGCGGCTCCCAGGCCGGCGGCCGCCGCCCGGCCGACTCCAGCACGCGGATCCGCGCCCGTCGCGAGGCCGGCACCGCCGCCGCCGAAGCCTGCCGCGCCCAGCCGCACCTACGCGACGCCGCCGGCGGACGAGACGCCGCAGGCGCAGCTCGCGCGCCTGCGCGGCATCGTGGCGCGACTGGAGAAGGGCACGCATTTCGAGGCCCTCGGCCTGGACCGCAAGGCGACGCCCGCCGAGGTGAAGAAGGCCTTCGTGCTGCTCGCGCGCGACCTGCATCCCGACACGGTGACCGATCCTTCGCAGGCCGAGCTGCGCGGGCTGAAGGAAAGCCTGTTCGCGCGCGTGAACGAGGCGGCGCAGGTGCTGGGCGACGACCCGCGGCGCAAGGAGTACGAGGCGGAGCTGGCCGGCGACAAGAAGGACGTCGACGTCGGCCGCATCTTCGACGCCGAGGAGAAGTTCCAGAAAGCGGAGATCTTCATCAAGGCGCGCAAGTACAAGGAAGGGCTGGCGCTGCTCGACGAGGCCATCCAGCTCAACGACCAGGAGGCGGAGTTCTACGCCTGGCGCGGGTACGCGCGCTTCCTCCTCGCGGGCGATCGCAAGCAGGCTTTCGACGACTGCGCCGCCGAGGTGAAGAAGGCCTTGAAGCTGGTCGAGCGCTGCCTCCCCGCCCACCTCTTCCTCGGCCACATGCACAAGGTGGTCGGCAACCTGAAGGCCGCCACCTCCTCCTTCCAGCGAGTCCTCGATCTCGACGACAAGCACGTCGAGGCCCAACGCGAACTCCGCCTCATGGGCAAGAAAGCCTGAAGGAAAGCCGCGGCCGACGAAAAGCCGAACGCGGAGGCGCGGAGACGCGGAGGATTGTGGTTTGCTCCGATCGGGCGCGCGCGTCCGTTTCGGAGGAGAAAGAAATTCTCCGCGCCTCAGCGCCTCCGCGTTCGCTTGTAGCCTTAGACCGGCAGCGAGATGTGCGGGTCGGTCGGGTGGGGTTTGTAGAGGAGGAAGGTGCGGCCGAGGACCTGGGCTAGATGGGAGGAGGTGGCGGAGGCGAGTTGCTCGGCGGCGGTGTGGCGGGGGAGGGGGGACGATTCGGAGACCTTCACCTTGATCAGCTCGTGCTCGTCCAGCTGCGCGTTCGCCTGGGCGACGACGGCGTCGGTGAGGCCCTCGTGGCCGATGTGGAGGACGGGGGAGAGATGGTGACCCAGCGCCCGGAGGTGGCGGCGCTGCTTTCCGGTCAGCTCAGCCAACCCGCGGCCCGGGCTTCCCGAACAGCTCCTGCTGCTCGGGGATGAGCCCCAGCGCCTTCGCGACCGGCGCGAAGCTGCGCCGGTGGATGGCGCAGGCGCCCATCCTCTCCAGCGCGTCGAGGTGGTCCGGGGTGGGGTACCCCTTGTGGTGCGCGAACCCGTATCCCGGGTGCTCGCGGTCCAGCTCGCACATCAGGCGGTCGCGGTGCACCTTGGCCACGATGCTCGCCGCCCCGATGGTGATGCTCTTCGCGTCCCCCTTCACGATCGGCTGCTGCGGGATGTCCAGGTCCCGCAGCCGGCGCGCGTCGACCAGAAGGTGCTCGGGACGGGGCAAGAGCGCGAGCACGGCGCGGCGGAGCGCCAGAAGGCCCGCGTGGTAGATGTTCAGCGCGTCGATCTCGGCGACCTCCGCGCGGCCCATCCCCACCGAGACGCAAACGGCGCGGATCTCCGGCTCCAGGGAATCGCGCTCTTCCGGCGTCAGCTGCTTGGAGTCGTTGACCCCCTGGATCCGCGTCCCGGGACGGAGGATCACCGCCGCGGCGATCACCGGGCCCGCGAGCGGGGCCATCCCCACCTCATCGACTCCCGCGACCAGGGTGAAGCCCTGCTCCCAGAGCGGCTGCTCGAAGGCGCACAGCCGCGAGAGCCTGCGCCCCTCGGCCTGCGCCGCGTGGATGCGCTTCAAGATGCGCTCCGCGACGGCGCGCGCGCCGGAGCGCGGGTCCTCGCGCAACGCGGTCAGGCCGCCGCGGGGAAGCTCCTCGTCGCCGTCGGTGTAGCGCCTGCGCAGCTCGTCCACGGACATGAGGCGCAGCTCGTCGAGCCGCGGCATCAGGCCTTCCCGGGATTCTGGGACTCGATGCGCTTCTTGAAGTTCGCCAGGAGGCCGGGCAACGACTGCTCGGCCAGCATGCGCTCGACCATCGAGGGCACCAGCGCGCCGAGCTTCAGGTCGATCTTGTAGGTCGCCTCGGTGCCCTCCGGGACGGCCTTCAGGATCCAGGCGCCGTCGTTCCCCTTCATCATCTCGCCGCGCACCATGGTCCAGGCCAGCTCGTCCGGAGGCCGGGCGGTGTGCTTGAGCGTGTAGGTGATGACCTTCGCCTTGATGTCGACCGTGTAGGTGACTTCCTTCACGTTGCCGGAGCCGAACTCCACCTTGGCCTTCTTCACCTCGGGGAGGAACTCCGGGTACTTTTCGTAGTCCGTGATCACCGCGAAGACCTTCTCGGGAGGCGCGTGGATCACGATGCTCCGCTCGGCCTTGGCCATTCCGAGGTTCCTCCAGTCGCCGCCTATAGGGCGGCGCTGTGCTCTGGGGCGCTTCGATGGGCCCGTTGCTCCATACCACGGTGGAGGAGGAGCAAGAGAGGCGGCTGGAGCAGGCGAGGGAGCAGGGCCAGGACCAGCATCCCGCCGATGACCACGATGGCCAGCGGCTTCTGCGTCTCGCTCCCGATCCCGCGCGACAGGGCGGCGGGCAACAGGCCGATCAGCGCGACCGAGGCCGTCATCAGAGCCGGCCGCAGCCCTCGCTCCGCCGCGAGCCGCGCGCCTTCCTCCAGGGAGCGCCCCTCGCGCCACATCTTCTGCGCGTAGGTGACCACGATGATGGCGTCCTGCACCGCGATGCCGAAGATGGAGATGAACCCCATGGCGGCCGAGATGGAGAGGTGGGTGCGCGTGGCGAGCAGCGCGAACACGCCGCCGGCGCAGGCCGCCGGGATGCTGAGCAGCACCAGGAGCGTGTCCTTCACCGTGCCGACCGCGCTGTACACCAGGAAGGCGATGAGCAGCAGCGTGAGCGGGATGATGACGCGCAGCCGCTGGGCGGCCTCGCGAAGCTGATCCGCTTCGCCCGCCCACTCGACGTGGGTGTCATAGGGCAGGCGGACTTCCCGATCCACGCGCGCCTGCGCTTCGGCGACCGTCGAGCCGAGGTCCCGGCCGCGGACGCTGAACTTCACCGGGGCATAGCGGCGCTGGTCCTCCCGGTAGACGAGCGAGGGCCCCTGGTCCTCGCTGATCCGCGCCATCTGCCCGAGGGGCACCTGCGCGCCGCCGGGAGTGGGCACCAGGATCTGGCGGATGGCCTGGAGGTTCCTCCGGTAGGGCTCCGCCCAGCGCACCACCAGGTCGAAATGCTTCTCGCCCTCGTACACCTGCGTGACGGTGGCGCCGCCGATGGCGGCCTGCACCAGGTTCATCACGTCGCCCGCGTTGAGCCCGTAGCGGCCCACCGCCTCGCGGTCGGGGACGATGCGGATGTCCGGCTGTCCCAGCGTACGGAACACCCCGAGGTCCTCGACTCCGCGTACCCCTTGCAGCACGCGCGCGACCTCGGCGGCCTTCTGCTCGTTCAGGCGCAGGTCGGGGCCCACCACCTTCACCGTGTTCTCGCCCTTCACGCCGCTCATCGCCTCCTCCACGTTGTCGGCGATGGCCTGCGAGAAGTTGAAGTCGACGCCCGGGAATGCCTCGCGCAACTTCTGCGACAGCTCGCGCTGGAGCTTCTCCTTGGTCACGCCGCGGCGCCAGGACGAGGGCGGCTCGAGCGGCGCGAACAGCTCGATGTTGTTGAACCCCGAGACGTCGGTGCCGTCGTCGGGTCGGCCCACCTGGGAGACCGCGCTGCGGATCTCCGGCATCGACCGCCGCGCCATGTCGCAGGGACCTTCCACCGGGCAGCCGAGCAGGATGCGCCGCATGCGCCCGACGTACTTCCCGGACTGCTCCAGGCTGATCGAGAGCGGGAGCGTGGCGCGGATCCAGAAGTTGCCTTCCTCGAGCTTGGGCATGAACTCGGTGCCGATGAAGCGCAGGAGCGCCCCGGCTGCTGCCACCGGCGCCAGCGCGAGGAGGAGCGCCGCGACCGGGCGGCGCAGCGAGAACGCGAACAGCGGCCGGTAGGTGCGGTCCAGCCAGCGCAGGAAGGCGTTGTCGTGCGCGTGCTCGGCCTCGTGCGCGCCTTCGGCGGCGTGCGCCTTCGGGTCGGCCTTCAGCAGGCGCGCGGCGAGCACCGGAGTGAGGGTCACGCTGAGCAGCACCGCGCCCGCGATGGAGAAGGCGTAGGTGTGCGCCATCGGCGAGAAGATCACGCCGGCGACGCCCGTCAGCGTGAACAGGGGGAAGAACGCCACCATGATGATCAGCACCGAGAACAACATCGGGCCGCCGATCTCCGCGGCCGCCGCCCGCACGCGCTCTCGCACGGTCCCGCGGCCTGCCCCGCCGAGGTGGCGGTAGACGTTCTCGATCATGATGACGGTCGAGTCGACGATGATGCCGAAATCCACCGCGCCCAGGGAGATGAGGTTCGCCGGCGTCCCGGTAGCGATCATCCCGCAGAACGCGGCCAGGAGCGCCAGCGGGATGTTCACCGCCGCGATCACCGCCGCGCGCGCCTGCCCCAGGAACACCCATAGGACCAGCGTCACCAGCAGCATGCCGACGAGCAGGTTCTCGATCACGGTGTGCGTCGTCACGTGCACGAGACGCTCGCGGTCGTAGTAGGGCTCCAGCGTCATGCCCGGCGGGAGCAGGTGGTATTTCCGGATCTGTTCGACCTTCTCGTGCACGCCCTTCAGGGTCTTGAGCGAGTCGCCGCCGTAGCGCATGAGCACGATCCCCTGCACCACGTCGGGCTCCAGGTCCTTGCCGACGATCCCCAGCCGCGGCGCGGCGCCGTCGGCGACGTCCGCCACGTCGCGCACCCGCACCGGCACCCCTTTCTGCTCGGCGACCACGACCTGCTGCACGTCGCGCAGCGAGCGGATGAGGCCCAGCCCGCGCACGTTGAAGGACTGCTCGCCCAGCGTGAGCCGCTGGCCGCCGACGTTCTGGTTGGCGTTGCCGATGGCGGCCGAGAGCTGCTGGAGCGTGAGCCCGTGGCCCTTGAGCCGGTACGGATCCACGTCGACGTGCACCTGCCGCGTCTCGCCGCCGAAGCCGGTGACGTCGACCACGCCGTGAACCTGGCGGAACTGGCGCTCCAGGATCCAGTCCTGCGCCGTCTTCAGCTCGGCCAGCGAGTACCCGGGGCCGCGCAGGACGTACCGGTAGATCTCGCCGATGGCGTTCCAGGGCGAGAGCTGCGGCTGCACGCCGCTCGGCAGCTGGATGAACTGCAGCCGGTTGATGACCCGCTGCTGCGCCTCCACGTAGCTGGGGCTCCAGTTGAAGTAGCACTTCACGTCGGAGAGGCCGAACAGGGACTGCGAGCGGACGTGCTCCAGGTCGAGCATGCCGGCGAGGCCGTTCTCCAGCGGGATGGTGACGTACCGCTCCACCTCCTCGGCGGAGAGACCCTGCGGCTGGGTGATGACCTCGATCATCGGGGCGACCGGATTCGGGTACGCCTCGACGTCGAGTTGCGTGTAGCAATAAAGGCCGACGCCCAAGAGGCCCAGCGCGAAGGCCAGCACCAGCCCGGGGAAGCGCAGCACCGCGTCGACCAGGCGGCCCATCAGAGCATCCCGGAGAGGAGCAGCGCTCCGGACACGACGACCTGCTCGCCGCGCGAGAGGCCCGAGAGCACCACCACCGGGTCGGCGTCGTCCGATTCGACCTGCACGCGGCGCTGCTGGAATCGCAGCAGGCCGTTCTCGGTCCGGCCGGTCTGCACCAGGACCACGGTCTGGTCGCCGAGGTGGAGGAGCGCGCTGCGCGGCACCGCCAGCGCGGTGCGCGGTGGGGTGGAGATGAGGAGCGTCGCGTACATCTCCGGAAGCAGCTCGCGCCGCGGGTTGTGCAGCGTGGCGCGAACCCGGGCGCTGCGGGTCTGCGGATCGAGCGCGGAGGAGATCCACTCGACGCGTGCCGGGAATTCGCGATCGGGATACGCGACCACCTTCACCGTCACCTTCGCGCCGGGTTGCACGCGGGGCAGGTCCATCTCGAACACGTCGGCGATGGCCCAGACCTGGCCCAAGTCGCCCACCGTGAACAGCTCCGGGGAGGCGCCGCCCGAGGACTGGCCGGCGATCTCCATGCCCGGCGTGACCGCGCGCGCGGCCACTTCGCCGTCGATCGGCGAGCGCAGCGTGAACGTCTGCGAGACGCCCGAGGTTCCACCGTGGAACAGGCGCGCGCGCTGGCGGGCGCGGGCCAGCTCCGCGGCGGCGCGGTCGCGGGCAGCCTGCGCGGCTTCCAGATCGCGCTGCGCGCCGGCGTGTGCCTCGAACAGCTCACGCTGCCGGCGCAGCTCGCGTTCCGCCGCCTGGAGGTCAGCCTCCGCCTTGCCGACGTCGGCCGCCGCGACTCCCACGTCGGGCGATTCCAGGGTGAGCAGCGGCGCGCCCCGGCGCACCCGCTGCCCGAGCTGCGCCTCGATGCGGCTGACGCGGCCGCTCACCGGCGAGAAGACGTGCGCCACGTGCGAATCGTCGAACGCGATCCGGCCCGGGGCGGCGACCTCGGACGCGACGGGCTGCTCCTCCACCGTGGCCAGCTGGACCTGGCCCGCCTGCATCTGCTCCTGCGAGAGCCACGCCTCGCCCGGCGGCGGGCGCGCCTCGGTGCGCTCCTCGCGGTTGCAGGAGGCGAGGAGCAGCAGGCAGGCGAGCGCGCCGCGCCTCACGAGCGCAGCTCCCGGCCGACGGCGGCCTCGAGCTTGAACAGGTTCACCCACAGGTCGTGCAGGTCCTGGAGGTACTCGGCGCGCACCTGGGCGAAGGCGCGTTGCGCGTCGAGCAGCTCGAGCAGGCGGGCCGCGCCCTTCTCGTACTGGATCCGGGTCAGATCGCGGGCGCGCTGGGCACGCTCGAGGAGGCCGCCGCGCATGCGGTCGACGAGCTTGCGGCTGGCGGCGAACGCTCCGTAGGCGGTGATGACCTCACTGGCGAGCTGCGCGGCCGCCTTGTCGCGCTGTACGGTTTGCGTGCGCAGGTCCGCTTCCGCGCGCTGCACCTCGCCCTGCTGCTGGTAGAAGAGCGGCACCGGGAGCGAAGCGCCGAAGGTGACCGTGGGAGGAGTCACTGCGGAGCCGCCGGTGCCCTCCTGCGCGTATTGCGCGGAGAGCGTCACCTCGGGGATCCGCTGCCGTCGCGCGAGGTCCAGCGCGGCGCGGGCGCGCGCCTCCTGCCGCTCGAGCGCGCGCAGGTCGGGCCGCGCCTGAGTCGCGGCGTCGAGGAGCACGCCGGCATCGCCTGGCGCGAGGGTCAAGCGAGCGGCTTGCTCCAACAGCTCCGGGTCGACGCGGAAGTCTGGCAGCGGCTCGCGCACGGCGAGCAGGAAGGCGACCTGCGCGCGCGCGGCCCGGTCGGCCTGCTCGGCGACATCGACGACCTGCTCCGCTTCCTGCGCGGCGACCTGCGCCCGGGCCAGCTCGGCCTCGCTGATCGCGCCGGCCCGGAACCGCGTCTGATCGAGCTGCTCCGTCTGCCGCGCGAACTCGAGCAGTTCGCGCGCAAGGTCGACCTGTGCGCGCTGCAGCGCCGCGTCGACCATCGCCTGCTGGAGCGCGAGCCGCAGCGTTCGCTCGGCGTCGTCGCGCGAGAGGTGCGCTGCTTCAAGCGCCGCCCGCGCGGCATCGACGCGGAGCCCGCGTTTGCCAGACAGCATCTCGGACAGCGCGGCCTGGTCGGAGAGGCCGAGTCCCAGCGCGAGCGCAGAGCAGCCCGAGCAGTCGAAGCTGCGCCCGATGCTGCCGCTCAGCGCCGGGTTGGGGACGGCGCCGGCCGCCGCCTGGTCGCCGCGCGCGGCCGCGACCTGGGCGTCCGCGAGCAGCAGATCGAGGCTGCGCTCGCGGAACAACCGCAGCGCGTCGGGCAGCGTGAGCACCGCCGGCAGCGGCGGCTCCGGCGCAGAGGCGAGCAGGACGGCGGCGAGGACGAAAAGGCCCACGAGATCTTCTAGGACGGGCAGCGCCGTCGCGCCCTCCGAGGGAGGTCGGACACGGCACGTGCGCCGGAGCGGAGGCGGTGCGCCGCGGTGGGCCCGCCTGCTCCGGAGTGGGCGGTTGACAGCCGCCTCGGGATGCCCGAATGGCACCCGCGTCATGAGGACGCAGCTGGTCCGCACCGCGGTGCTGGAGATTTACGAGCAGGTGCGCCGCGAGGCGGCGCGCGCGGACCAGGCCATGCAGCGGGTGCTCCGGCGCGAGAAGGCGCTCCGGAGCGTCGAACGCCGCGCGGTCGCGGACGCCGTCTACGGGCTGCTCCGCCTGCAGGGGCGGGTCGATCACCTGCTGGAGCGCGCGCTCGGGACGCGCAAGCTGCGCATGTCCGGGCTGGCGACCCCCACGCAGCACCTCTTGCGCTACGCGGTGTACCTCATCGTCGGGGAAGGGCAGGGGTCCGAGTCGGCGGCGAACCTGGCCGGACCCGAGGTGGCGCCGTACGCGTGGGCGCTGCAGCTCGTGGCCCGCCCGCAGGAGCTCGCCGCGCCGGCGGATCCGATCGACGCGCTCGCCGCGGAGACGAGCCTCCCCCGGTGGCTCGCGGCGCTCTGGGCGGAGCAGCTCGGCGCCGGGGAGACGCGCTCGCTCGCCGCGGCGCTCAACCAGCGCGCCCCGCTCACCGTGCGCGCCAACCTCTTGAAGGCCACACGCGACGAGCTGCGCGCGGCCCTCGAGGCGGAGGGCGCGCGGGCCCTACCCACTCGTTGGTCTCCGCACGCGCTCACCTTCACCGGGCGCACCAACGTGTTCGCGCTCAAGGCGTTCAAGGCGGGGCTGTTCGAGGTGCAGGACGAGGGGAGCCAGCTGATCGCCGAGGCGTGCGGCGCGCGGCCCGGGCAGGTGGTGGTGGATGCCTGCGCGGGCGCGGGAGGGAAGGCGCTGGCGCTCGCCGCCGAGATGCGCAACCGCGGCAAGCTGGTGGCGTGCGACCGCGACGGGCGCCGGCTGGACGAGCTGCGGCAGCGCGCCCGGCGCGACGGCGTGCACAACTGGGAGGCGCGCGCCGTGCCCGAAGGACCCGCCGGCGAGGCGCGCCTCGACGATCTGCGGGGGAAGGCCGACGTGGTGCTGGTGGACGCCCCGTGCAGTGGCCTGGGGGCCCTGCGGCGCAACCCGGACGCGCGCTGGCGGATGGACCAGGCCGAGGTCGACTCGTTCCCGCCCCGGCAGCGGGACATCCTCCGGCGGTACGCGGCGCTGGTCCGGCCGGGGGGACGGCTGGTGTACGCGACGTGCTCCATCAACCGGCGCGAGAACGAGGAGGTGCGCGCGTCCTTCCTGGCGGAGCATCCGGACTTCGCTCCGGTGCCGGCGTCCGAGCTCCTGGGCGCGGAGCGCGCGGCGGCGCTGGGCGCGCGGCCGGAAGAGGTGCAGCTCCTTCCGCACAGGCACGGGACGGACGGTTTCTACATCGCGGCGATGCAGCGGCGGCCATCGGAAAATGGTGGAATCGGGGCCTCCGGGGTAGAAGCGATCGATCGCTCCACGAGGGCGAGCACACCGTCCGACCACGGAGATCCAGAATGGCGAAGAAGTCCTCGCAAGAGCCGCTCGTGATCGCGAGCAAGGCCAAGGGCGTCCTCAAGAAGGCGGGTTGCAACACCGCCGGCGACGCGTTCCATGCGCTGAACGGCTATCTGTACTGGCTGCTGGAGCAGGCGGCGAAGCGCGCCAAGGCGAACGGCCGCAAGACCGTCCGCAAGCACGACTTCATGGCGTAAGCCTCACGCAGGCTCGGGAGGGACTTCGGCGGCGGTGCGCGGAGCGCGCAGCTGAGCCAGGACCATTCCGGAGATCACCACCAGGGCGCCGCCGACGAACTGCGGGGTGACGTGCTCGCCCAGGAAGAAATGGGCGAGCACCGCCGTCGCCAGCGGCTGCAGGTTGGTGAAGACCGCCACGCGCGCCGCCGGCAGGTGCGCCAGCGCCCAGTACCAGAGCAGGTACGCGACGACGCTGGTGACCAGGATCAGGTAGGCGACGCCCAGCCAGGCGGCGCGCGAGGCGTGCGCGATGCGGTGCACCGCGCCCGGCGCGGCGAGCGAGGCGATGCCGAGCGGCAGGTACATCGCGGTGCCGGCGATCAGCGTCCAGGCGATGACGGCCAGGG
>DASWGI010000085.1:0-3414 GCA_036393835.1 Myxococcales bacterium
CGCCTCGAGCCCGGATCGATTCCTCGAGCGCGAAGGTTCCGCGCGAATCGTGCGGGCCCTCCTCGACCAGGCGCTCGACGAGATCGAGAAGCAGGTCTTCACCCTGCACTACGGAGACGACGTCCCGCTGAAAGTCATCACTCGACTTCTCGGCCTTACCAACCGCAGCGGCGCGAAGGCGTACATCGTGAGCGCCAGGCGCAAGCTGAGCCGGGCCGTCCGCCAATGGAAGGCGCGCGAGCAGGCCCCGGAAGAGTAACGAAAAAAGAAAACCGTTCCGCGCCGCGCGCGGCCGCGGTCACGACGTCGGTGCCTCGCGGCGCCTCGTTCGAGATCGAAGCGGAGGTGCATCTTGTACGCGATCGGATTCGTCGCGACGCGACGGGCGTCGCCTTTCCTTGCGCTCGCCATCGTCTCACTGGCGAGAGCGGTCCAGGCCGGGACCGAGCTCGAAACGGCGCAGCGGCTCGTCGCGGCGGGGCAGCTCACGGCCGCGGAAGCCGCCTACGACCGGCTGCTCGATGCCGATCCGCGGCGCGTCGACGCGAGGCTCGGCCGGGCTTACGTGCGGGCATTCCAGCGCGACTTCGAGAAAGCCCAGGCCGACTTCCGCGAGGTGCTCGCAGCCGATGCGGGCAACGTCGGCGCGCTCTCGGGGCTGGGATACGCACTGGCCTGGTCCGGAGCGTATCCCAAGGCGGAGGAGCAGTTCCGGCGCGCTCTCGAGCTTGCGCCGGGGCAGCCCGACGCGGTGAAAGGCCTCGCGTACGTCGCGCTGTGGCGAGGAGATGCCCCGGAGGCGGCCCGCAGGTTCGAGGCGATCTCGCGGGACGCGCCGCCGAGCGCGGAAGTGCAGGTCGGCCTCGGTCAATCGCTCGTCGCCGCCGGCCGGCATCGGGAAGCGCGCGAGGCGTTCGCCCGCGCGCTCGCGCTCGAGCCAGGCCGCCCCGACGCGCTCCGTGGGTTGGACAGCATCCGCACGGGCGGCGTGCGGCTCGACGCCATCGCATTTGGCGGCCTCACCGAATTCGAGGGGTCGAGCAAGGTGGGCCTGCGCTTCGTCGAGATCCGCGTCGCTCCCACCGAAGACGTCCGGATCTGGTTCCAGGTCGACGACAGCCTGAGCCTCGATGCCGCGGGTCTCGCACGACGCGGCCTGCACGTGCCGACCTATTTCGCGGGCGGGCAGCTGACCTGGGGCGGCCGCTTCACGACGCGGCTGGAAGGCGGCTGGCGGACGCTGCCCGGCGGGGTGGCGCAGCAGTTGCTGCGTGCCGAGCAGGCGATGGCCGTCGGCGAACGCGTCGGCCTCAAGGTCGGCGGATGGATCGGTCCCCGCGGCGACGGGCGCATCGAAGCCGGCGGCCACGCCGCGGTGCAGGTGCCTCTCGGCGATCGCCTCCAGCTCGAGCCGACCGTCTTCTACGCGCGAAGTGGAGTGCTGGGCGAGCACGAGCTGCGGGGTCTGCTGGCGGCGACGTACCGGTTCACGGGTGACGTCGAGCTCGGGGCAGGCGTGGCGGCCGGCAAGGCCTTCAGCCCCACGCCCGCGTTCGACGGAGCGTTGGCCAGCGCGTATGCCGGCGCCTCGGCGCCCGTGGGCGGTCCACTGCGCGCGCACCTCCTCGTCAAGTACGACCGGCCGCAGGTCGGTCCTGCGACGACGGCGTACGCGGTCGGTCTTTCCGTCAGCGTCGGGGGCCGGCCGTGACCCGCTCCGACGCCAGCACCGCCCTGGACCGTGTGGTCTCGCTGCCTCTCACCGCCGGGACGGAGATCGAGGAGGATCTCTCGCCTTCTCCCGCGGCCTCCGTCACCGGCGCTTCGCCGCACATGTACCTCGCGGTCTTCGGGACCTGGCTGCTCGCGCTCGCCTGGTTCCATCCGCGGCTCGCGAGCCTGCTCGACATGGCGGGCGGCCCGGTCGGCTGGGCCGCGCTGGCGTTCTTCATCGGGTTCACCGAGCTGGCCTGGCTGTACGGGCTGTTCAACATCGGCGTGCTGGTGTTCGCCGCCATTTATCGGCGGCAGCAGCGCCACCGGGAACCCATCCCGATCGCCGCGGCGGGGGAGGCGCCGCCGGTCGCGTTGCTCTACACGACGTGCAACGATTTCGTCGAGAAGAGCGCGCTGAGCTGCGTGAACCAGCAATATCCGAGCTTCACCGTCTACATCCTCGACGACAGCTCCAACCCCGCCTTCCGCAGCGAAGTCGACCGGTTCGCCGCCCGCCATCCCGGCCGCGTCCAGGTGGTGCGCCGGCCCGACCGCCGCGGGTTCAAGGCCGGCAACATCAATCACGCTCTCCGGAACGTCGCCACCGAGCCGCTGTTCGCCCTGGCCGACGCAGACGAGATCCTGCCCCCCGACTTCCTCGCTCGCCTGGCGCCGCGGCTCATCGGCGACCCGGGGTGCGGTTTCGTGCAGGCCAGCCACCGGTACAACCCGGACGCGCCGAGCGCCTTCAGCGCCTCGCTGGGGACAGGCATCGACTCGCACTGGCGCTGGTACCAACCCCTGCGCAACCGCTACGGTTTCGTGATGCTGCTCGGGCACGGCGCGCTCCTGCGTCGTGCCGCGTGGGAGATCGTGGGCGGCTTTCCGGAGATCGTCAGCGAGGACCTCGCGTTCGCGCTGCGCATCCGGGAGCACGGGTTCCGCGGCCAGTTCACGGAGGACGTGATCTGCCACGAGGACTTCCCCGAGACGATGCGCGCCTTCCGCATCCGCCACATGAAGTGGACCCGCGGCACCTGCGAGTTCCTCTTCCGCGAGATGGGGCGGGCGCTGCGCTCGCGGCGCATCCCTTTGGTGGAGAAGCTCGACGTGCTGTTCCCTACGCTCAACCTGCCCCTCTCGTTGCTCTACTTCCTCTTCATCCTGGACGCCAACGTGGTCCTGCCGGCGTTCTTCGGCGAGCCGCGCGCGATGACCATGGTTGCGGGAGGGGCCCAGCTGACGGTGCCGTTCACCCTGCTCGACGCGCGGTTCCTGCCCGTCATGACGCCGGACTTCTACGCCATCACGCTGCTCACCTTGCTCGCCCCCGTACTGTGCTTCATCCTCGACATGTGGCGCACGCCCGTGCGGCTGCTCCGGTTCCTCGGGCACAGCACTGCCGCGTACGGGCCGCTCGGGCCGCTCTCCTCCATCGGCGTGCTTCTGTACCTGGTCACCGGCAAGGCGATGTTCCACGTCACCGCGGATCGCGGGGGCGGCCCGGCGATCGCACCTTCCGGCTCTGCCCTGACGCGGGTGCGCGCGGCGGCGTCGCGTCTTTTCGCCGGCAGCCACCCGGATCACCTGGCGGTGCAGGGGCTCGAGATCCTCTGCGGCGTCGCGTTCGCCGTCATCTGCCTGCAGACGTTCCAGGTCTCGTTCATGGGCCTCTCGCTCGGCTTCATCCTCTTGCCC
>DASWGI010000086.1:0-11448 GCA_036393835.1 Myxococcales bacterium
GCTGAGCCGCCAGCGGCGCGGGCTTCCCTGGGTGAAGGTCGAGAAGGCGTACGTGTTCGACGGCCCGCGCGGCCAGGAGACGCTCGCCGATCTCTTCGACGGCCGCAGCCAGCTGGCCGTCTATCACTTCATGTTCAGCCCTGACTGGGACGAGGGGTGCAGGCACTGCTCGTTCTGGGCGGACAACTTCGACGGCATCGACGTCCACCTCGAGCACCGCGACGTGACGCTGGTCGCCGCGTCCCGCGCGCCGCTGGCCAAGATCGAGGCCTTCGCCTACTACAACTTCTCCAAGACCGACCCCGGCGAGACGGACCGCGAGGGAGCCAGCGTGTTCTACAAGGACGCGAGCGGCGCCGTCTTCCACAGGTATTCGTGCTACGCGCGCGGAATCGACATGCTCAACGGCGCCTATCACTTCCTCGATCTGATCCCCAAAGGGCGCGACGAAGAGGGTCTGGACTCCCCGCAGGCCTGGGTCCGGCATCACGACAGGTACTAGCCCTCGGCGGCGGTCTTCAGTCGCGCCGCGTAGTGACTCCAACCTTGTGCATGCTTGGTGCGGTCGTCGCCGCGCAGGCCCGTGTGTCGAAGCTGGAGCTTCGTGCCCCCGTTCTGGGGGTGGAGATCGATCGCGACGGTGGTCGCGCCGGGCGACCGAGGCCGCGATCCCGATCCAGCGGACGAGGCGGCCTGGATCGGTCAGGAAAGGGAACACCGCCTCGGGCGAAGCGGCGATGCAGATCTCAAGCTCGACGGCGTCGTCGTCCGCGCCCATCGCGTCTCCCGGTCTTGCTCCCGGACCGCTCCCGGCCGGCGGATTCCTTCTCTGCCGCGGTCTTCAGCCGCTCGAGGCCCCGCGCCCAGAACTGCTCGAGAAAGGCCCTCAGCTCGCCGAATCCCTCCTCGCGCAACCGGTAGAGCCGCCGCGTGCCGTCCGGCCGCATCGCCACGAGCCGCGCCTGCTCGAGCACGCCCAGGTGCTGCGAGACCGCCGGAGGCGTGAGGCGGAAGTGCGTCGCGATCTCACCGGACGACAGCTCGTCCGATTCGACGAGGAGCTCGAGGATGCGCCGCCGGTTGGGCTCGGCGATGGCCTGAAAGGCGGCTCCCACGCCCCAATCTTAAGCAATGGCTTAACAAAGCACAACCGCAGGATGGATGTTGCGAGGCTGCCCGGGCTTCGCGGTATCTGCGCTAGGGCTGTGCTTCCCCGCAGACGGCGACCGCGCACGAACCGGAGAGGCAACTCCAGCGCGCGCATTCGGTCCCGCCATCCCCGCAGGCCCGGCAGAGGTGGGGCAGCATGCCGGTGCAGTCGGCTGCCGTCGCGCAGGGCTGGGCGCCGGGGTCCGCAGGCCGCGGCGTCGGCTCCGGTCGCGGGCAGGAGGCGCAAAGCGCGAGGGCGGCGAGGAGGAAGATGCGCACTGAGGGCCTCCGGCGGCGACGCCCCGCCCGCGGAACCACGGGCGGAGCGTGGGGAAAGCCTGGTTCGGCGCTAGAACGCGCCCGTGCCGTTCGGCGTGCCGTTGCCGGTGGGGCCGTCGTAGCCTGCGACGCCGGTGCAGAGATACGACCCGCCGCAGGCCCCGTTGCTGCCCGAGGTCACGTCGAAGAGCGACGCGCCGTTGGTGTAGACGGACTGCGCGTGGTTCAGTGCGCCGGCGTTGCCCGCGAGCGCGTACACCGCCGCGATGACGGGAGCAGCGACGCTGGTTCCGCCGAAGACCAGCCAGCCGCCGCCGCCCGGCACGCGGAACGTGTCGTACACGGACACGCCCGTGTTCGGGTCGGCGACCGCCGCCACGTCAGCCACGGTCCGCCGCGCGCAGCCGGCGTCCGTCTGCCAGGCCGGCTTGGAGATGAACGCGCTGCAGCCGCTCCCCGCGCCGCTCCACACCGTCTCGGTGAATCCGCGCGCATTGGCGGCACGCACCAGCGAGGTGCCCCCCACCGCGGTCACGTACTGGGACGCCGCGGGGAATTCGACGCCGAAGCCGCTGTCGCCGGAGCTGACGGTGACGGCGATCCCCGGATGATTGAAGTGGGCCTCGTCAGTGACCTCGCCCGAGTATTCGGCGCCGCCGTAGGAGTTGGAGATCGCGTTGGCGCCCAGGCGGGCCGCCGTGTCCACTGCGGCGGCGAGGTTGGCGAAGGAGTTGGAGGTCGCCTCGACGAGGAGGATCTTGCAATTGGGGCAGATGGCGCTCGCCATGTCGAGATCGAGCGAGATCTCCTGCGCCCAGCCCGAGTTGGCGCGCGGGAACTTGGTGCCGCCGTTCTGGTCCACCTTGCGGAAGCAACCGTTGGCGGTCGTGCAGGGGGGAAGCCCGAAAGTCGATCGGTAGACGCCCAGATCGCTCTCGGCGTTCGGATCGTCGAACGCGTCCACGATGGCGATGGTCTGGCCCGCCCCGCCCGTGGTCGGCAGCTTGTACGCCGCGATCAGGTCCGCCGGGTTGTAGCCGGTTGGACCGGCGGTCGCCGCGGGGTTACCCGTGCCGTCGATGCGGACGTGGGAATGACACCGGGCAGCGCTGGGCGCGGCCGCTCCACAGACCGCAGCGTGCGCGGCGTGCTGCGACAGCGCTGCCGAAGAGGAGCGTTCGTCCTCGGTGGAGACTGCGCCACCGCATGCCGCGAGGAACCCTGCGATCACCAGTGCTGCCGCGAAACGCAAACGCATGCACGACCCCCTTCGATTGGTGCGCCAGTCGGGCGCGTGATTGAGCGTGATTGGACGGTGAGGGTAATCGGAATGGACGACACGCTTACAGGCGCTCGCCCGGCCGCTGCCATCGGACGTAGGTCCGAGCCCCGCTCCGGAAGTGGAAAAGCGACTACAAGGCCGTCTCGAGCAGGGCGCGGTCGGTGTCGCGCGCGCCGAGAAGGGACAGGCCGACCTGGCAGCCCACCGCCTCCGCGACGGGAAGGGTCAGCTGCGGCAGGCGGCCGAGGCTCGCGACGCAGAGGAGGGAGAGCGCGTCGGTGCGATCCTGCTCCGCGGTGGGCGCGTTCCTCAGGGGCGCGACGAACGGTACGGTCGGCATGCACAGCACCGACCCTTCCAGCAGGGCGTCGAGCCGGGCGGCGATCGCGCTGCGCCGCGCGGAGGCGGCCGCCGCCTCCTCCTGGGTGATGGTGGACGCCCACTGGAAGCGCTCCCGGATGCCCGGCCCGAAGGAGGGCTTCACGCGGGCGATCCACTCGCCGTGGGCGCGCCACACCTCGTAGCCTTGAATGACGCGCATCGCCTGCTGCCAGGCGAAGAGGCCTTCCCCGCTCAGCGCGATCTCCTCCACGCGCGCGAATCGAGCGCGCAGGCGGCCCACGTGCGACGCCAGGGCGGTGCGGACCGGCTCGCGGGCCAGCGCGAAGGCGTCGGTCGCGATGAGCAGGCGCCTGGGCTGGGCAGCAGCCTGCGCTGGCAGCAGGACTTGCCCCACCCGCGCGAGCACCTCCAGATCCCTTGCGAACCAGCCGACCGTGTCGTAGCTCGGCGCCAGAGGCATGCATCCCTCGATCGGAATGGCCCCGTGGCTCGGCCGCAGGCCGTGGATCCCGCAGAACGATGCGGGAGCGCGGATCGATCCCGCCGTGTCGGTGCCCACGGCGAAATCGACGAGGCCGGCGGCTGCCGCCACCGCCGATCCGCTGGACGAGCCGCCTGGGATGCGGTCCGGGTTTCTCGGATTCACGGGAGTTCCGTAGAAGTGGTTCTCCCCGTTGATGCTGTAGGCCAGCTCGTCCATCTGCGTCTTGCCCACCAGCTCGGCGCCTGCATCGAGAAGCGCCCGCAGCGCCGGCGCGGTCGCGGCGGCGGGATCGTGCGTGCGCAGCCAATCCGGGTTTCCACCGCCGGTCCGTTGTCCCTCGACGTCGAAGTTGTCCTTCGCGCCGAAGCGCAGCCCAGCGAGCGGCCCGACGGCCGCGCCGCGCAGGGAGACGGTCTCGTCCGCGCAGAACGCTCCGTGGCGATCGTCGATCATGCCCAGGTCCTCCGCGGCGAGGAGCCGCGCTTCACTTCACTCCGAGGAATCGCTGGATCGGGGTGGGATCTCGCAGCAGATCGTCCGCGCCACCGCGGTAGACGATGCTCCCCGTCTCCAGCACGTAGACCTCGTCGGAGACCGCGAGCGCGCTGTAGAGGTTCTGCTCGACCAGCAGGATGGCGAGGCCGCCCTGCTTGAGCTGCTGGAGGATCCCTTCCAGCTGCTGCACCATCACCGGCGAGAGGCCCTCGGACGGTTCGTCCATCAGGAGCAGCTCGGGGTCGAGCATCAGCGCGCGCGCCACCGCGAGCATCTGACGCTCTCCCCCGGAGAGCTGGCTGCCTCGGTGATTGCGGCGCTCGGCGAGCCGGGGAAACAGTTCGAGAACCCGCGCGACGGTCCACGAGCTGCCCGCCCGCCGGGCGACCATGGTGAGGTGCTCGATCACCGTCAGCGACGGAAACAACCGGCGACCCTGCGGCACGAGCCCGATGCGTCTCCGAGCGATCTGGTGCGGCTCCAGGCCGCGCAGGCTCTCGCCTCGGTAGGAGACGTTCCCTTCGTGGACCAGAGGCGGGCGCAGGCCCATGATCGAGCGGATGAGGGTGCTCTTTCCCATGCCGTTCCGCCCCAGCAAGGCGACCACCCGGCGCTGCGCCACCTCGAGCGACACGCCCTGGAGGATGTGCGCTTCGCCATAGTAGCTGTGCAACCCGGAGACCGAGAGGCCGTCAAGCATGGTGCGGCTTTCCCAGGTACACCTCCTGGACCTTGTCGTCGTTGCGGATCGCGTCGGGATTCCCCTCGGTCAAGACCTGGCCGAAGTGGAGGCAGGTGACGTAGTCGGTCAGGCCCAGCGCCAGCTCCATGTCGTGCTCGATCAGGACCATGGAAAGTTCGCTCGGCAGCTCGCGGATGATCCGGGCCATGCGGGCGCGCTCCGAGGCGGACAGCCCGGCCGCGGGCTCGTCGAGCAGCAAGAGCCGCGGCTTCCCTGCGAGGGCCAGCGCCAGCTCCAACTGGCGCTGCTCGCCATACGAGAGCGTGCGCGTCACCGTGTCCCGCCGCTTCTGGATCCCCGCGACGGCCAGCGCGGCCTGCACGGCGGGCTCTTCTTCCGGCGCCGGCGAGCCGTCGTCGGCGAAGAGCGAGAACTTCCTGCGGCCCACGCCCCGCACGGCGAGGCGGACGTTCTCCTCGACCGTGAGGTCGCCGAACAGGTTGGTGATCTGGTACGTCCGGCCCATGCCGAGGGCGGCGCGGCGATGCGTGCGCAGCCGCGTGACGTCCCGGCCGAGGAACTCGATCCGTCCGCTCGAGCAGCGGAGCTCTCCGGCGATGGCGTTGAAGAGAGTGGTCTTGCCTGCGCCGTTGGGCCCGATGATGGCGCGCCGCTCGCCCGTCCGGACGGTGAGCGAGACCCCGTCCACCGCGCGCAACGCGCCGTAGGCGACGCTCACGCTTTCGAGCCGGAGCAGCGGGCGATCGATCACGCCTTCTTGATTCCCTGGAACTCCCGCGAATAGGGAGGCTGCTTCATGTATTGCTCCGGATCGTATTTCCAGAACTGCGACACGCCCTGGTACACCTCGACCGGGACGTTCCACAGCTTGCCGTCGGCGCGGCGCGCGACCTTCCGGATGTAGATGTCGTAGACGGGGTTTCCGTACTTGTCGAGGCTCACCTCCCGGCCCAGCGGGGAGGCCGACAGCTTGATCTTGCGGACGGCCTCGAGGAACCGCGGCCTGTCCTCGACCTTGCCGCCGATCGCCTCGAACGCCTGCGCCAGCCACATCGCGCCCGAGTAGTGCGAGAAGGCATAGATGGAGGGTAGCTTGCCGAACGCCTTCTCGTAGTCCGCGACGAACTTCTTGTTGGCTGCGTCGTCGCGGCCCTCGCAGAAGTGGCCGGCCGAGAGCACCCCCTCCGCCTCGGGGCCCAGGGTGCGGATGATGGACTGGTCGGTGGCGTTCATCGAGGTGAAGAGCCGGATCTTGTCCTTGAGGCCGAAGTTCGCCCACTGCTGGATGAAGCGCGAGCCGTCGGCGCCGGTCTCCATGGCGAAGACGGCGTCCGGATTGAGGCTCTGGATCTGCGGCAGGTAGGGGCTGAAGTCGGGGGTGTTGAGCGGGTGCCAGATCTGCTGCAGCACCGCGCCGCCACCCTCGGTGAAGATCTGGCAGAACCCGCCGCACTGCTCGTGGCCGAAGGTGTAGTCCTGCGAGACGGTGATGACCTTGCGGACGCCGTGCTTCAGCGCGTAATCGGCCAGCGGCCGCGTGCTCTGGCTGGCCGAGTAGCCGGCGATCCGGATCACGTTGGGGATCCGCTTGCGCTGGGTGAGATCGTCGGCCGCGATGACGGGGATGAAGTACGGGACGCCGTTTCCCTTCACGTATTCCGCCACGGCGAGGCCCGTGTTCGCGAGGATGTCGCCCACCAGCATGTGCACGTTGCGCTGCTCGACCAGCCGCCGCGCCTTTTGCAGCGCGGTGTTCGGGTTGCTCGCGTCGTCCTCGACCACGACCTCGATCTCGCGGCCGCCTGCCTTGCGTCCCACCTGGTCCCAGTAGAGGTTGAACCCGTCCACCAGCTCGCGGCCGCCGGCGGCGATGACGCCGGTCAGCGGCGAGAGCAGGCCGATGCGGATGGGCTCGCCGGCGGCGAGGGCCCGGCGGACGCGCGAGGAGAGTGCGAGCAGGCCGGTGCCCGCGGTTTTCAGAAATGCGCGGCGACGCATCTTGACCTCCGTGACGTGGACGTCGATGGGACTGCGTTCCTCATGGCTCCCGGACCCTGGCCGCGTGGCGGGCGAGCAGGATGCGCGCCCTGCCGACCAGCCCTTCGGGCGCGAAGATCATGGTCACGATGAACACCAGCCCGAGCACCAGGGACCACCGCTCGGTGTGGTAGCTCACGAAATTCTGCAGGGTGATGATGGCGACCGAACCGACCAGGCCGCCGACCAGGGTGCCGACCCCCCCGACGATCACCATCAGCAGGCCTTCGACCGACTGGGCGAGCGCGACGGTCGCCGGGCTGGCGAAGCTGTTGAAGAACGCGTACAGCACGCCGGCCGCTCCGGCGAAAAAGCCGGAGACGACGAAGCCGACGAACAGGTGCAGCGAGACGTCGTACCCGAGCGAGCGCATGCGCGACTCGCTGGCGCGGATCCCCCGGAGCGTGAGCCCGAAGGGAGAATGGACGAAGCGCCACATCCCGAACGCCATCAGCGCGGTCGCTGCGAGCACGAAGTAGTAGAAGGCGGCGGGCCCGGCGACGGCCGCGGGACGCACGGCGCCGCGCAGCCCGTTCTCGCCGCCCGTCACCGAGGTCCAGCGCTGGCAGATGCCCCAGACGATCATGCCGAGAGCGAGGGTGATGAGCAGGAAGTAGACGCCGGAGGCGCGGATCGCGAGCACCGCGAAGATCGTCGCAACCACCGTCGCCGCCGCGATGCCCAGGAGCGCGGCCACCCACGGATCTCCTCCAGCCACCGTCACGTGGTACAGGACCACGTACGCGGCCACGCCGAAGAGGGCGCCGTGCCCGAGCGAGGTGCGGCCGGCATATCCGGCGAGGATGTCGATCGACATCGCCAGCGCCGCGAAGATCAGCATCTCGGTCGCCAGGCTGGTCTTGTACCCGGGCAAGACGAGCGGAACGGAGAGGAGCGCGGCGGCGAGGACTGCTGCTGCGCTGCGCTTCATCCGCGCCCCCTCCCGCCGTCAGGCCGCGCGTCCGAACAATCCGAGCGGACGGAAGGCGAGCAAGATCGCCATGGGCCCGAAGATCACGAAGTACGCGAGCTCCGGAAACCACACCTGGCCGAAGGTGGCGAGCATCCCCACCAGGAGGCTTCCCGCCGCCGCGCCGACCAGGCTCCCCCGGCCTCCGATGATCACGACCGCGAGGCTGAACACGAGGATTTCCACGTCTGCGCTCGGGTACAGCGAAAGGAACGCCCCGCCGAGTGTGCCGCCGAGCCCGGCGAGCGCGGAACCGAACATGAACGTGTAGATGAACACGCGCTTGATGTCCACGCCCATGGCATCGACCATCTCCAGGTCGTCCACGCCGGCGCGGATCAGCGCTCCCAGCCGCGTGCGGTGGAGGACCAGCCACAGGCCGATGAAGATGAGGACGGAGACGGCGAGGACGAACAGGCGGTACTTGGGGTAGGCGAGGGCCCCGATCTGGAGGGGTCCCTGCAGCGCCGGCGGGACCGGCACGGTGAAGGTGTCTCCGCCCCAGACGATCAGGGCGAGGTCGTTCAGGACGAGGGCGACGCCGAGCGCGAGCAGCACCTGGCGCAGGTCGTGCCCTTTCACGAACCGCAGCAGGCAGGTGTCGGTGAGGAACCCGACGACGGCGATCGCGGCGGCGGCCGCGGCCGCTCCGACGAAGAAGCTCCCCGTCCTGGTCGCCACGGTGAGGCCGATGTAGCCGCCGGTCAGGTAGAGCGCGCCGTGCGCCAGGTTGACGATGCGCATCAGGCCGAAGATGAGGGTGAAACCGCTCGCGACCACGAACAGCAGCGCGGCGAAGGTCACGCCGTTGAGCGCGTTGAACGCGAGCATCGACATGGGCAGGCTCAGCCGGGGGTTCCCCGGCGCGCGCGCAGGTACCAGTCGAGGATCTGCTCGCCGTTCCAGAAGAGGACGCCGGGGAACTTGCCGGCGTACTCATAGATCGCCTCCAGGTACTTGATGCGGTGCGGAACGCCACTGATGTACGGGTGGATGGCGATGGCCATGATCTTGGCTCGCCGGGCGCCCTCCTCGTAGAGCCGGTCGAAGCTGTCCTTGGCCCGCTGCACGAAGTAGCCCGACTCGTGGTGCTGCACCATCATCATCGGGATGTCGTTGAGCTCCAGCGTGTAGGGGAGGGTGACGAGCGGCCCGTGCTTGGTCGTGATCTCGGTGGGCTCGTCGTCGTAGACCCAGTCGCCGATGTACCGGATGCCCTCTTCGGCCAGGTAGTCGGGCGTCTCGTGGGTCTGGGTGAGGCCCGGCCCGAGCCAGCCCACTGGCCGCTTGCCGGTGAACTTCTCGAGGGCCTCGATCGACTGGTGGATCGTCCCTCGCTGGTCCTCGAGGTCGTGGATGGGCATCTGCACGTAGCTGTGACCCATGAACTCCCATCCCGCGTCCCGGCACGCGCCGGCGACCCGCGGATAGCTCTGGCAGACCTTGGCGTTGATCGAGAGCGTCGGGCGGAGGCCGAGGCGGTCGTAGAGCGCCTTGAACCGCCAGAAGCCGACCCGCATCCCGTACTCGTGCCAGGACCAGTTGGGCACGTCGGGGATGCGCACGTTGCCCATCGGCGCGGGCAGCACCTGGCGCGCCATCGGCCGGACGATCTCCCACTCCTCCAGGTTGACGATGGTCCACACCACGATGCGCGCGTCGCCGGGAAGCCGGAGCGGCGGGCGATCGACGATGGCGGAGTACTCGACGCGTTCGCGGGGCAAGGTCATCGGCGTCCTCCCAGGTGCACTCGAGCTCACTCGCCCAGCAAGCGCAACGCGGTGCGGCCGTAGACGTCGTCGCGCTCACGCGCGGTGAGCCCGGGAATCGAGCCGATCCGCGCCAGCGGATCGTCGTCGCGCATGTCGAAGGGCGAGTCGGTGCCCAGTGCCACGCGCTCGCTGCCGACGGCGTCGATGAGGTAGCGGAGGGCGCGGGGATCGAACACCAGCGAATCGTAGTGGAACCGGCGGAGCAGCTCGAGCGGCCGCGTCCGGGTCTTCGCGCGCGCCTCCGGCCGCACCTCGTAGCCGTGCTCGAGCCGCCCGACCTGGTACGGCAGGAAGCCGCCGCCGTGGGCGAGCACGATGCGGATTCCCTCCAGCTCGTCCATGGCGCCGCCGAGCATGAGGTTCGCCGCCAGCACCGTCGTCTCCCACGGATTGCCGATCAGGTTGGTGAGGTAGTACGACTCCATCCCGCACTTCGCTCCCACGTAGTAGGGATGGGCGAAGACGAGAACGCCCAGGTCGCGGCAGCGCCGCAGCACCGGGCGGAAGCGCGGCTCGGCCAGCGTCGTCCCCTCGATCGAGCTGCCGATCTCCACGGCGCGGAAGCGGTGCTCCCGCACGATGCGCTCCAGCTCGGCGATGGCCATCTCGGGGTGCTGCACGGGGAGGGTCCCCATCCCGCGCAACCTCGAAGGATGCGCGGCCACCATCTCGGCGATCCCGTCGTTGATCAGCCGCGCCGTCTTCAGGGCGAGCTCGGCGTCGGCGCGGTAGTGGAACATCGGCGGGGCGGGCGAGACGACCGAGACGTCCAGCCCGCGCCGGTCCATCGAGTGGACCTTGGCGTCCGGATCGAAGAACTCGGCGAAGAGCGGATAGGCGTAGCCCTGGTCGTGCACGACGCGCTCGCCTGCGTCGTCGCGCTCGATGCGGGCGCCCCAGACGACAGGCGTCCGCCGGATGGCGTCGATCATGCCCCGCGGGATCACGTGGCTGTGCAGGTCGACGCGCATCATCCGTCGGCGAGCCCGGGCAGCTGTTTCACCGCCTCGCTCGTCAGGACGAATCCGAAGGCCGCCTGGATGCAGGCGAGCGCGGCTGC
The DNA here is from genome assembly GCA_036393835.1 of Myxococcales bacterium. Classification (GTDB taxonomy): domain Bacteria; phylum Myxococcota; class Myxococcia; order Myxococcales; family 40CM-4-68-19; genus VBKO01. Next base: position 10,574 of record DASWGI010000086.1, read on the forward strand.
CTGGAGCTCCGGCGGATCCATGGTGCAGACGCAATCCTCGACCACGACCACGGCATAGTCCTTGACGTTGGCGGAGACCGCGGTCGCGAGCACGCAGCTGTTGGTGTTGATGCCGGTCAGGAGCACGGTGTTGATGCCGTGGCTGCGCAGGAGGAAATCGAGGTCGGTGGCGACGAAGCAGTCGTAGCGTTTCTTGGTGTCGACCACCCAGTCGCGGCCGGGGTCGATCAGCTCGGGAATCACGGTGCACCCGGGCGTCCCCGCGAGATTGTGGCGCAGGACGTTCTTGCGCGTGCCCTGCCCGCCCTCGGCGCGGGTCCGCCAGAAGGGATTGGCGCGGATCTCGTCGGCATCGCGGTAGGTCGTCACCAGGTGCGCCACCGGGATGCCCACCGACCGGCACCAGGCGAACAGCCGCTGATTGGCGGCGACGATCCGCCTCGCGTCGCTCTCGCTCCACACCGGCATGGTCGCGACCGAGAGGTCGAGGTGGCCCCGGTGCAGATCGATCCCGATCGCGGCCGCTTTGATCCTGGAAACGCCGATGTCCATCCGGGTCCCCTCGACGCGCGAGCTGCCGCGGATTCGTATACCTCAGCCGTCCGCGGTCCGTCCTGTCGGCCTGGCATCTCCCGTGCAACGGAAGGGTCGCGGGAGGAGACGATGGGCACCGAGAGCATCCTGCTGGTCGAAGACAGGCTGCACGTCCGTGAGGCGGTGGCGCGGCCGTACGTCGAGGCGGGCGCCCGGGTCCAGGCGCTGGCCACCTGCGCCGAAGCGATCGACTTCCTTACCCTTTACCGGCCGGACTGGATCCTGGTCCGTGAGGAGCAGGCCAACGAGCTGCTCTTCTGGTTGCGGGGCCACCAGGATCG
>DASWGI010000087.1:0-9764 GCA_036393835.1 Myxococcales bacterium
CCGTACCGTCCTGACCGAATCTAACCCTACTTGGGTGGCGAAGCTGGCTTCTTGATGACCACTTCGTCGATCAGGCCGTACTCCTTCGCCTCACCCGCTCCCATGAAGTAGTCGCGATCGGTGTCCTTCTCGATCCGTTCGATCGCCTGACCGGTGTGCTTCATGAGGATTTCATTCAGCTTTGCCTTCAGGCGCAAGATTTCCTTCGCGTGCAGCTCGATGTCGCTCGCCTGGCCCCCGAACCCGCCGCTCGGCTGGTGGATCATGATCCGCGAGTGGGGCAGCGAGAGCCGCCGGCCCTTGGCGCCCGCGGCCAGGAGGAGCGCGCCCATGGAAGCCGCCTGTCCCATGCAGATCGTCGACACGGGCGGCTTCACGTATTGCATCGTGTCATAGATGGCGAGACCGGCCGTCACCGAGCCGCCCGGGCTGTTGATGTAGAGGTTGATCTCCTTGTCCGGGTCCTCGCTCTCGAGGAACAGCATCTGGGCGATGACGACGTTCGCCACGTCGTCGTCCACCGGCGTGCCGAGGAACACGATGCGGTCCTTGAGCAGCCGCGAGTAGATGTCGTACGAGCGCTCGCCGCGGTGCGTCTGCTCCACCACGAACGGCATCGGGATGTAGGGCATCGAACGGTCTCCAGCGTGGAGCTTACGTCAAGTTGGCCTTTTCGAGCAGGAAGGCAAGCGCCTTGTCCTGCCGCAGGCGGCCCTTCAGGCCGTCGACCGAATCCTGCCTGCGGAACGCCTGCCTGAGCTTTTCGACGGGCTGCTTCAGCTCGCCCGCCAGCTTCGCGTAGTGCTTTTCGAGGTCCTCCTCCGTGGCTTCGATGCCTTCCTTCTCGGCGATGGCCTCGAGCAGCAGATAACCTTTCACCTCCAGCGCCGCACGCGCGCGGAGATCGTCGCGCAGCCGGTCGACGTTGAGCCCCAGCTGGCGCACGTCGAGCCCGCGCCGGTGGAAGCCCTCCAGCATGCCCTGCAGCATGGCGTCGACGTTGCGCTCGACCAGCGCCGGCGGCGCCTCGATGGGGTTCTTCTCCACCAGCGCGGAGAGGAGCGCCTCGCGCTGCGCGCCCTCCTTGCGCTCCTTCTCGTGCGCGGCCATCTCCTCGCGGACCTTCTGCCGCAGCTCGGCCAGCGTCTTGGCCTCGCCGCCGAGGTCCTGGGCGAACTGATCGTCCAGCGCGGGCACCTCGCGCTTCTTGAGGCCCTTCACGCGCACCTGGAAGCGGCCTTCCTTCCCGCGCAGCTCCGCCACCGCGTAGTCCTGGGGGAAGCCCACCGCCAGTTCGCGCGTCTCGCCGACCCGGGCGCCCACCAGGTGCTCGGCCTTGTTCTCGAGCAGCGACCCGGGGATCACCTCGAGCAGCACGTTCTCACGCTTGGCCCCGCGCAGCGGCGCGCCGTCGACGAAGCCCTCGTACTCGGCGACCGCGTAGTCGCCCAGCTCGACCACGTCGCGGCCCTCGACGGGCACGAACATCGCCTGATCGCGCCGCATCTCCTCGAGGCGCGCGTCGAGGGCCTCGTCGGTGACGTGCACGTCCACCTTGGGCGCGGGGAGCCCGGCGTAGTCCTTCGGCTCGACCCGCGGCCGGACCTCGACGGTGGCGACGTACTTGAAGGGCTCGCCCGGCTTGACGTCGCCGTTCTCGACCCGCGGCGGCGCGACCGGCGTCAGCTTGTGCTCCTCGAGCGCCTCGTGGATGGAGCCGGCGACCAGCTTCTGGGCCACGTCCTTCTTCACGTCGTCGCCGAAGTAGCGTTCGACCAGCCGGCGCGGCACGTGCCCGGCGCGGTAGCCCTTGAGCTTCACGGTGCGCGAGAGGCCGGTGTAGGCGCGGTCGAGCGCGTCCTTCACCCGGTCGGGCCCCAGCTCGACCGAGACCTTCTTGACCACCGCGGAGAGATCTTCGACTCGGGACTGGGCCAAGACACGCTCCTACCTGCTCCCGCGCATCCTATCGCGCGGGACCGACGCCGACGTTCGAATGCGAGAGGCGGGACTCGAACCCGCACGGGTTTCCCCACCGGCTTCTAAGGCCGGCGCGTCTGCCGGTTCCGCCACTCTCGCGACCACAGTCTACGCCGGCAGGGGCCGGGTGATAGCGCCGGCCCCCCGGAGCGTCAACCCAGCCCGCCACTCGCCGCCGTATTCGGCGGCGGTGCGCTTCCCGGCACGGACCTGTTTGCCGTCTAGTTGCCCGAGTAGATCGCGACGAACCCTGGCACGTTGTGCACCGTGTCCTGGCGGAATCCCACCAGCACCTTCCGCGCGGCGCCGCTGCCCATGAACTGGATGTCCTCGATGCCGCTGTTGGCGAGGTTCCCGAACACGTCGAGGGCGTACGCCTGCTTGGCAGCGCCCCGCAGCCGGTCGATCCCGCGCCCGTAGCGGTTTCCGACCCAGAGGCTCTGATCGCTTGGATCGAGCGCCAGTGCGCCGACGGACGAGGAGGAGATGCTCGACGTAAGATCCTTGGCGGTCGTTCCGTTCGCGTTGAGCTGCTTGAGCCCCAGATATCCAGACCCGACGTAGACGGTGCCGTCTCCCTGAGCGGCCATGGCGAAGATCACGTCGTCGGTGCGGTCCAGCGGACCGGGGAAGAAGCCCTCCTCCTTCGCATCGGGCCACAGGTCGATGCGGTTGTTGATGTAGCAGGGGGTCCCGGCCGCTGACGGGCACTTCGGCGGGTCGAGCACGTCGTTGTACCCCTCGGTCAGGTTCTGCGCGCCGAAGAACCTCTCCACGGTCGTCCCGGTGAACGCGTTCCAGTGGAAGCGCGTGGTGCGGTTCAGGCCGCCGAACCAGACGTCACCGGTGACCGGGTCGGGCGCGACGCCCCGGTAGTCGCCGGTGAGGTAGACGCGGTTCGCTCCGTTCACCGCCGGGTGCGAATGCTCGATGTTGCCGGAGCACGCGAACTGTCCGTCGCAGGTGGGGTCGCCGGCGTAATTCGGGTTGCCCCAGGCGAACCCGTGGTTCCCGCCGAACCAGAGGTCGTTGGTGGACGGGTTCCAGACGATGCGGAAGATGCTGCACAGCTTCTCCCGACCCTCGGGTTCGTCGCGGACCACGTCGAGGCCCGAGAAGATGTCGTAGTGAACGACCGACAGCGTGCCGTCCGGCTTGAGCGTCACGCGGTCGGCGTCGCCGCTCTTGTAGATGGCGGGATCGCGACCGGCGTTGTCCCAGTTGTCCTCGCACCCGGGCTTGCCCTGGTAGCCGACGAACACCACGCCGGGCGGGCCGCCCTCGACGGCGATCACCGGCGTCGCGCTCAGGCTCGGGCTCGGATCGGCCGGCGTCCCCGCCGGCACTTTGCGCGCGTCGGCCTGCTTGCCAGTCAGGTACCCGTAGGGATGCAGACCGTCGGCGATCGTGAACCGCTCGAACTTCGTAGCGCCCGGCCGCAGCAAGAAGAGGCCGTCGACGCCGCCCGCCACCCAGATGTTCCCGCCCTGGTCGGCGCTGACCTGGAAGACGTCATGCGGTCCGCCGTGCTGCGGGCCGAGGAAGGACCAGCCCGGGACGGTCGGAAAGGGGATCGCGGGAGGCGGGACGAATCCGCCGTCGGGCGGGCCTGCGTCCGGTGGACCGGCGTCCGGAGGCCCTGCATCGGGAGGACCGGCGTCAGGGCCCGCATCGGGCGGACCGGCATCGGGGTGGCCGGCGTCGGGATCCCCGCCGTCCGTCGGCGGCGGTCCGCCGTCGCGCCCCGGCCCCAGGTCGCCCGATCCCGCTCCGCCGCACGCCCAGACCACCACCGCGGCACCGACCGCGACGGCGCCCGCCGCCCGCCACCACTTCATGAGGAACCTCCGACCCCTCGGCGCCCCGCGTTCGCGCCCCGCCGCTCCGCAAAGCACGCGGCGTACCAGGGTCGGCACGGGCGGCCGTCCGCGAAGCTGGGCAGCGGCCTTCCCATCCGTGCCCGCCCCGAGTCCCCGCTGGGCCATGCACTGCTACGCCCCGTGGCCCACCGGCCAGGCAGGCGAGCGCACCCACCTGCTCCCCCATTTCCCCCGCGAACTTTGTATCGGCCCGCAACTCCGTAGTGCCCGTCTGCGTCGGTCCACAAAGGATCAGACCGTGATTTCAATGTGTTGGCCATGGCACCTCGCTTGCGACCCAAGGGGGCATGCGCAAGAAGCGCGGGTTCACGCTCATCGAAGTCGGAATCGCCGCGGCGGTGCTCGCCACACTCGCCGCGCTGAGCGTCGCCGCGATGCGCGGGATGCGGCAGCGAAACGCGTACGCGGGCGCCACGGGCGACGTGATCGGGGCGCTTCGGCTGGCGCGCTCCGAGTCGTTCGGCCGCGGCCAGGCCGTCTACTTCATCATCGACACCAACGTGACGACCGACGCGCTGGGCAACCCCGCCTCGCCGCGCTGGTGGGTGCTCCTCGACCTGGGCGGCGACTTCAACTTCACGCTCTGGGACCCGGCGAACCCGAGCGGGCTCGGCGACAAGGTCCTCTCCAACGGCGTCTTCCCTGCAAGCGTCACGGTGGGCGCCGCGGCCAGCTACCCGCAGGCGCTCGACGCGCCGTACCAGCTGATCCCCGCGGCGGTGGGGACCACGCCGGTGGCGAACCCGACCTACTGCAGCTTCTGCCTCACCGGCGGCGCGAAGCCCAATTACGGCTGGGTGCGCTTCTCTCCGGGCACTGCGCCCGCCGCGACGTTCTCGGGCAACACGGCGTCGGCCTTCGGCCAGCAGCTGACGATCCTGTTCAACAACGGCTCGAAGAACTTCATGATGGTGATCGGGATCCTCGCCCGGTCCGGCGCCGTCTTCAGCAAGGAGCAGGTGCTGTGACGGCCCGGGCGCAGCGCCGCGGCCACCGCGGCTTCTCCATCATCGAGGCGATGATCGCCTCGATCATCATGCTCGTCGGCCTGCTCGGCCTGGCCTCGCTGCAGGTGGTCGGAGTGCGCTCCAACCACTTCGGCCGGCACATGACCCAGGCCTCGCAGCTGGCGCAGGACTTGACCGAGAACATCCAGCGCTGGGACTACAACGACGCGCGCCTCACCCCCGCGGTGGCGCGCACCTGGAACGTGCAGAACGCGGCTTCGACCGCCGCGGTGGACGCCGAGTGGGACATGGGGCGCGGCGTGAGCGCGACCCACACCAACGGCAGCACGTACACGGCCGACTTCACCGACGGGACCACGAACGCCAGCAAGATCTCGGCGCTGGACGCGGCGTTCTGCACGCCCAACCCTCCGGGTTGCCCGTACATCGGCCTCTCGGGCGACGTCAACGGCACCGGCGTCCTCGAGTACCAACGCTACTGGAACGTGTGGACGACGAGCTTCGACGGCACGACCAACACGGGCAAGCTCATCCAGGTGATCGTGCGTTGGAAGGAGCCGGTGCTCGGCTACCGCCAGACCACCGTCTCGACCTTCAAGGAAATCCCCAACCAGCTGGATACGGGTCTATGAAGCGCACCCCGCGAGGCTTCACGCTGCTCGAGCTGATGGTGGGCGCGACCATGTCGCTGCTCGTCATCGGGGCGGTGACGGCCGCCTTCCTCTCGCAGAACCGCGCCTTCGTCGCGCTCGACCTGAACCGGATCGCCGCCGACGCCGCCCGCGACGCGTTCCTGGAGATGGAACCGTCCGTCCGGCGCGCGGGCTTCGGGCTCGATCCGCGGTACGCCTTCGACTTCGCCTACTACGCCTGCCCGGCGGCGAACTGCCGCGACTCGATCACCGGGCCGGACAACATCGTCTTTTACGCGCGCAACCCGAACTACACGTACACGCTGAACGGCGCCACCGCGCCGGACGGGACGGTCTGCGCCAATGCGCAAGGCTGCGTCACGGGCAACGCGTACAACGTGACCATCACCAACGCGGGCGGCGTCTATACCGCGACGCCCAACCTGGGCACGGGCGCGTTCCGTCCCTTGCTGCAGGGCCAGGTGCTGCAGTTCATCTGCCCCGGCGCGCAGGCGGTCACAATGGCGACGCTGGCCGCCACGCCGGCGCAGACCGGGACCCCCAACCTGTCGCTGGTCCCGACCCCGGCCACGGCGCCGGCCAGCAACGAACCGACCAAGGCGAACGGCTTCGGCGCCAACGGCTGCTTCGTCCAGCCGGGCGTGATCATGGTGCTGGTCGACCGCTTCCACTATCTCATCCAGGCGTACGCCGGCGTGCCCTGGCTGGTGCTCGACACCGGCACCGACGTCGACGGGTCCGGTGTGGTGGACGCGGGGGACTACCTGCCGATCGCGCCGGGCGTCGAGGACGTGCAGTTCGCCTACGTGATGAACATCAACGCGCCCGCGGTCCCGAGCGGCGCCGCACCTCCTTCCTCGGCCCCCGGCAAGGGCCCCGATGCGCCGACGGCCGGCGGTGTGAACGCCGGCAACTGGGTCATCGCCGACTATTTCACCGGCACCGGCGCCACCGCGACCGGCACGCAGGAGCAGCCCGACGCGACGCTGGCCAACATGCCGCAGTACACCACCTCGCTCCTCGACCCGCTCCGCTTCAACACCACGGCGGCGAACATCCGCGGCGTGCGCATCGACGTCAACCTGCGCTCGCTCCAGACCGACCAGTCGCAGGCGGCGAGCTGGACGGGCGACACCGAGAAGCAGGTCGAGAACTTGAACGGCGGGAGCCTCCAGACCGGAAGCCGCCTGCGCCGCTTCAGCTATTCCACAACCGTCGCGTGCCGGGACATGGAGTCCCGCTCGGCGTTCACCTTCTAGGAGCTCCCCATGGCCTACCCACATGCCAGGAGCGCCCGCGGAGCGGCCCTGATCATCGCCATGATGCTGGTCGCCGTGCTGGCGGTGGTCGCGCTGGCGCTGGTGCGGCGCACCACGAACGAGATGGACGCCATCGGCGGGAAGCGCAACTACGACCGCTCGGTCTCCTGCGCGGAGGCGGGGCGGCAGATGCTGCTCAGCCAGTTCCGCGTGTTCGGCTTGGATCCGACCTCGATCGTGCTCAACACGCACGCCGGCAACCTGAACGTGTACACGGGGCACTACGACCAGTTCGCCATCCAGACGGTGAAGGCGGTCGCGAAGGGCGCCGGCGCGGGAGTGAACGGCACCGGCGCCGGGATGGATCAGGCCAACCGCCTGAGCGCCACCGGGCTGGGCGGCACTGTCTACCGCTTCAACGTCGTTTGCGCCGACTCCAACAACGACCACCAGAGCGAAGTTGAGTTCGAGGTCCGGTTCGGCCTCTAGGCCGGGGGAATCCCGATGAACACCATCAAACCCACTCCGCTCCTCGCCGCCCTGCTCGCGCTCTGCGCTCCCGCCGCGGCATTCGCCCAGGCCACCTCGTACTGGGACCGCAACGTCGAGCGCATGGACTACCTCACCAACCCGCCCGAGCGCGGCGACAACAACTTCTTCACCACCGTCGTCGCCCAGACCGGCAACGTGACGCTGCTCTACCCGGCGAAGACGTCGATGAGGGAGTTCACCCAGCGGCTCTACCGCATCCGCGTCGACCTGGGCGGGCTGACGCCCACCGGTTGCGGAAACACGTACCTCAACAACTTGCAGTACTTCATGCCCACCAACGTGAACGCGCCGGCGGGCCAGGTAGCGATGCAGGGCATCTTCGACCCGACCAAGAACTATCCCGACCCGGAGACGACGTACGCGGGTGGCGGCGGCGTGGGCGACAACTTCTCCAATACCTCGTTCTACATGTACGGCGACTGGCCGGTCGGCTCGAACCCGGCGGGCAACGCGCAGACGGCCGCGGCCGCGTGCGGTGCCCTCAAGGACGCCGCCGGACTCCCTCTGGGCGGCCAGGACCTGCAGAACTGCACGAAGTGCGCGTCCGGCACGGGCACCAGCACCAACAAGCAGCAGGGCTACTACCTGAACCCGTACGCGAAGGACAACGACATCAGCACCAACGCGGGCGTGTTCGCCGGCCAGTGGCTCAACTTCCGCCCGCCGAAGTGGGCGCTGCTGCGCCTCGCCTACAAGCGCCTGGTGAACGGGCCACTGCTCTCGGTCCTGCGCGAGGCGGTGGTGGCGCAGAACAACGCGCTGGGCGGCACCGTGGTGCAGAAGATGCTTCCGCAGAGCTGCCAGGGCCAGGGTCGTCCACTGAACCAGAAGCTCGGCGCGGTCAACGGCCTGGCGTACACCAGCACCGCCAACCCGATCGCCGAGATGATGTTCAACACCGCCTGGTACATGGGTGGGCAGGAGAACCCGTGGTGGTTCGGGGCCGGCGCCATCCCGGGCGTCGCGATGGCGAGCGGCAAGAGCGGTCCCTGCAACGGGTGCAACGCCGACTTCATGGTCCTGTTCTCGGACGGCCGCGGCGACATCGCCAACCCGAGCTGCACGCCCAACATCCTCGGCGTGAAGCCCGCCTTCTGCACCGCCACCGCGGCCTGCACCACGGTGGGCATGGGCACCACGGACGATGGCAACGACTTCCTGAACCCGAACACGCAGCTCGACGTCGGCGCCACCATCACCGGCCTGGGCGTGCGCCAGACTTGGCCCGGGACCTGCGACATGGACTTTGCCGACGACGTGGCAGGCTGGATGGCCAACAACGACGTCTCCTTCGGCACCGCGGGCACGCGGGTGAACACGTACGTGGTCGGCATCGGCGACCCGCAGAACACCTACGGCGAGATGAGCATCCTGCAGGGCGTCGCCACCAAGGGCGGCGGCATCTACACGGTCGCGGACGACTACCGCACCCTGGAAGTGAACATCGAGCAAGTGTTCCTCGACATCATCCGCCGCGCCACCTCGTTCTCGGTGGCCGCCATCACCACCGTGCAGACCCGCGGATCGACCTTCGCCTTCATCCCCCGCTTCCGCCCGCTCCAGGGCCCGCAGTGGGAGGGACGCCTGCTGCGGTTCAAGCTGTTCAACGAGTTCGCGGCCGGTTGCGACATCAACGTCGACAAGAACGTGAAGGACGCGGTGAACCCCAACGGCAACGCCAGCTGCAACGATCTCTACCTGCAGGACAAGAACAACAAGTACATCGCGGAGAGTCCGGACGCGGGCATCGACGCCGGCAGCTTCTTCGTGCTGGACAACACCCAGCCGTGGAACCCGGCCACCACCACGGGCTGGCCGTTCGCCGCCGGCGCGACGCCGGGCAGCTTGGTTCCCGCGACGCCCGTGTGGGAGGCGGAGCAGGCGCTGGAGACGCGCGTCACCTCGTTCATCGCCGGCGCCGCCGACGACCGCCTCATCTACACGGTCGCGCCCAACGCTTCCGGCGGGTACGACCCGACGCTGATCAGCTTCGACACCACGAACGTGTCGACGATCACGCCGCTGCTCAAGCTGGGCGGGTACCTGGGCGACTTCTGCTCCTCGCTCTCCGGAATGACCCGGCACACGTACGCGACCGACGACGATTGCACCAGGGACGTCATCCAGTTCATGCGCGGCTACGACGTGATGCTGCAGAACTCGATCAACCGCGCCAGCGCCGACGGCGGGTCCGTCATCAGCGCCCCGCGGCCGAACGTGATGGGCGACATCTTCCACTCCTCGCCCATCTTGGTGACGCCGCCCTTGCCGAGCGGCCTGTGCTCGCTGGGCCTCAGCAACCAGTGCCTGCTCTCGCTGTACACCGACAACATGACCCCGGAGGCCCCGACCTCGGCGAGCTTCCGGCACGCCTACGACGAGTACCAGTCGAACAACCAGCACCGCACCGAGGTCGTCCTGGTGGGCGCGAACGACGGCATGCTGCACGCCTTCAATGCCGGCAACTGGGTG
>DASWGI010000088.1:0-4700 GCA_036393835.1 Myxococcales bacterium
CCTCTTCACCTCTGCTGTCCAAGCCGTGTCCTTGGCTGTCGGAGGGCGCGTGCGTCACGGGGTTCGCTGGGTCCTCGGTGCCGTGCTGGCCGCCTCGTGCGCGAGGGAGGCTCGCAAGGACGTCACGCCGCCGCTCGCGACCGACGCGCCGCAGGCTGCGGCTGGAGCGGCTGCGGAGCAGGATCCGGAAGCAGGGCCGCCGCTCTCGACACAGGAGCAGATCGAGCACGCGCTCTCGCGGGTCACCTTCGGCCCGCGGCTGGCCGACAGGGAGCGCGTGGCGCGCATCGGCGTGGCGGCGTTCCTGGAGGAGCAGCTGCATCCGGAGGGGATCGCGGACGGCGCGATGGAGGAGCAGCTGGCGAAGTTCGCGGTCCTGCGGCGGAGCCCCGCGGAGCTGGCGCAGGAGCTCGCGCGGTATCGGAAGCAGAAGAGGGAGGAGAAGGCGACAGCGACCGAAACTACGACACCGACCACGACTGCGACACCGACTGCGACAGAGACAGCGATACCGACTGCGATTGCGACACCGATGGCGAGTGGCGACCCGGTTTTCGATGCGCCGGACCCGAACCTTGCGCCTGCGTTGCCCAGGCCGGGGCAACGCGACCTGCGCAAGCAACTCGGGAAAGCGGGGAAGGGGCCCGCGTTCGACATGGTCGCGCAGCTCACGCAGGCCAAGCTGGTGCGCGCGATCGGATCGGAGCGGCAGCTGCAGGAGGTGATGGCGGACTTCTGGTTCAACCACTTCAACGTCTTCGCGGGGAAGGAGAACGAGGCGGCGCTGCTGCCTTCGTACGAGCAGCAGATCCGCGAACGCGCGCTGGGCAGGTTCGCGGACCTGCTCGCGGCGACCGCGCACAGCCCGGCGATGCTGGTGTACCTGGACAACTGGCGCAGCTCGACGCCGCTGCCGCCACGGCGCGCCGGACGCGGCCAGGTTTCGCAGCGGAACCCCAACCGCGGGCTCAACGAGAACTACGCACGCGAGCTGCTCGAGCTGCACACGCTGGGAGTGGACGGCGGCTACACGCAGCAGGACATCGTCGAGGTGGCGCGCTGCTTCACCGGCTGGACGGTGGCGGAGCCGCAGCGCGACCCCCGGTACGTCTTCCGCCCCGGCATGCACGATCCCGGCCCGAAGCGCGTGCTGGGCCACGAGATCGCCGCCGGCGGCGAGGACGACGGGAACGCCGTGCTCGACCTCCTGGCCCACCATCCCGCGACGGCGCGCTTCATCTCGCGCAAGCTCGTGCAGCGCTTCGTCTCCGACGATCCGCCCGAGGCGCTGGTGCAGCGGGCGGCGGACACCTTCTCGAGAACCGGCGGGGACATCCGCAGCGTCCTGCGCACGATCTTCGAGTCGCCCGAGCTGTGGAGCCGCCGCGCTCTGCGCGCCAAGGTACGCTCGCCGCTCGAGCTGGTGGCGGGCAGCGTGCGGGCGCTGGGCGCGCGCGTGGACGATCCGATGCCGCTCGTCCGCGCGGTGGCGCGGATCGGGCAGCCGCTCTTCGCCGCCCAGCCTCCGACCGGCTACCCCGACGACGCCGCCGGCTGGCTCTCCTCGGGCGCGCTGCTGGCGCGCATCGATTTCGGCCTGGCGCTCGCCAGCGGCCAGATGGAAGGCGTGCGGGTCGACCTCGCGCCGCTCGCGCGCGACGCTGTGGGTCCGGAGGAGGTGCTCGACCGTGCTGCCGCCCAGCTCGGCCTGCCGGCGCTCTCCGACCGGACCCGCCACTACGTGCTGGCGCAGCTGCGCGGCGCCCCGCCCCGGTCTCAGGTCTTCGCCTCGCGGGCGCTGGGATTGCTGCTCGGCTCGCCGGAGTTGCAGAGGAGATGACGGTGCTACGCTTTGGCCCGGCGATCTCGCGGCGCGCCCTGCTGAAGGGTGGCGCGGTGGTGGGGGCGATGCTCGGCGGCGGCTTCCTTCCCGGATTCGCCCGCCGCGCGCTCGCCGCCGCCGGCGAGGGGCCCGGCCGGCGCAAGGTGCTGGCGTTCCTCTTCCTGCGCGGCGCCATGGACGGCCTGAACGTCGTCAGCCCGTACGGGGAGCCGCGGTTTGCCGAGCTCCGTCCGACCCTGGCGCTGCCCGCGCCCGGCGGGGAGCGCAAGTCCGATGCGGGCCCGGGTCCGCTGCTCGACGTGGGAGTGCCGGGATTCGGGCTGCATCCTTCCCTGGAACCGCTGCTGCCGCTCTGGCGCGAGGGCACGCTCGCCTTCGTGCACGCGGTCGGCTCGCCCGACGCGACCCGCTCCCACTTCGACGCGCAGGACTTCCTCGAGCTGGGCACGCCGGGCGTGAAGGGAACGCGCGACGGCTGGATGGCGCGCGCGGTGGCGCAGGCGCCGGGCGACCGCTCCGCGCTCGAGGCGATCGCGGTCGCGCAGCGGCTCCCGCGCAGCCTGCAGGGCGATCCGGCCGCGCTCGCGTTCGCGAGCCTCGATCAGCTGCGGCTGCGGCCCATGGCGGGCACGCCGGGCGGCGAGCAGGGACGGACCCTGGCCAGGCAGACCTTCGAGGCGCTCTATGACATGGCGCCCGACGGTCCGGTCGCGGCGTCGGGGAAGGAAGCGCTCGCGGCGGTGGAGCTGCTCGAGCGCAAGCTCGCGGGCCGCACCTTCCGGCCTGGAGAGGGCGGCTACCCGGCCGCGCCGGTCGGCCAGTCGCTGCGCCTGCTCGCCGCGCTGATCCACTCGGAAGTGGGCCTGCGGGTCGGATTCGCCGAGGTGGGCGGCTGGGACACGCACGTGCAGCAGCAGGGTGTGCTGGCGCGCAACCTCGCCGACCTGGGCAAGGCGCTCGCCGCCTTCCACGCGGATCTGGGACCGCGCCTCGAGGACGTGGTGCTGGTCGCCGCGACCGAGTTCGGCCGCACCGCGCGCCAGAACGGGACGCTGGGCACCGACCACGGGCACGGCAGCGTCGCCTTCGTGCTCGGTGGCGCCGTCGCCGGCGGCAAGCTCCACGGCCGCTGGCCGGGCCTTTCCGAGGACCAGCTCTTCGAAGGACGCGATCTCGCCGTCACCACCGACCTGCGCGCCGTCCTCGCCGCGGCTGCGCGCGCCCAAATCGGTGCGACGGACGTCCCGGCCCTGTTCCCGGGATACTCCGGCCCCGTGCTGCCCGGGCTCGTGCGCGTGTAGACTGCGCGCGTGCCGCGACGCTACTGGCTGCTCAAGACCGAGCCCTCGGTCTTCTCCTTCGACGACCTGCTGCGCGCGCCGCGCAAGACGACCGGCTGGGGCGGCGTGCGCAATTACCAGGCGCGGAACTTCCTCCGCGACCAGATGAAGAAGGGCGACGGGGTCCTCATCTACCATTCCAGCTCGGAGCCCACCGCCGTGGTGGGCACAGCCGAGGTGGTGCGCGAGGGGCATCCCGACCCGACGCAGTTCGAGCGGGGCGACGATCACTACGATCCCGAGTCGCGCCCCGAGGACCCACGCTGGTTCCAGGTGGAGGTGCGCGCGGTGGAGAAGCTGCCGCACCCGGTGACCCTCGAGCGCATCAAGGGCACGCCGGCGCTGGCCGGCATGGGCCTTCTGCAGCGCGGCAACCGGCTCTCGGTGCAGCCGGTCGAGGAGGCCGAGTTCCGCGCCATCCTGAAGCTGGGGCAGACCGCGGAATGAGCTCGTTCCTGGTCGCGCTGGCGGCGGTGTGGCTGGCTGCGGCACTGCATCTGTTGCGCGATCCGTGCAGCCCCGTGGCGCTGGCGCCGGCGCTCGCCCTGGGTCTCGCAGCCGCGGCGCTGCGCCGCCGCGGCCCGGTGCTGCCGGCGCAAATCGCGCTCGGCGCGGGGCTCGCCTGCGCGCTCGTGATGCACTTCCTCTTCCCGCCCGCCGAGTTGCCGTTCGCCCGGCTCGCCGGGTATCGCGGGTTCGCGGTGATGGGGCTGGTGCTCGCGGCCGCGTACCTCTGCCTCCACCTCCGCGCTTCGCTGCAGCGCGCGCGCTTCCTGCTCCTGGTCGCCTGCTTCGTGGTGCTGGCCCTCGCCGCCGCGCCCTCGTGGAGCTGGACGTTCGAGGCCGTGGCGCTGATGTTCGCCGCGGTGTTCCTGGGCCAGCTCGGCGGGCCCACGCCGCAGCTGGCCGCTGCATTCATGCTCTTCACCGCCCCGTTGGGAGCGCCGTACGGCGTCGCGGCGGCGGCCGTGCTCGCCTTGTGGTCCGCGCTGCTCTACGTGGACCGGAGCGCGCGGTGGCCGCACGTGGTTGCGCCGCTGGCCGGCTGCGCCTTCTGCGCCGCCGGACTGCTCTGGCCGGGCTCGGTCTGCGAGGTTCCCGCGCTCGGCATCGGGCTCTTTTGCGCCGCCGCCGCCCTGGAGCGCGGCGAACCATCGCGGACGTAACGCACCGTGTCCCGTCCAGGGACGAGTTGGTGCGTTCTCCGAGGAGGGGGCGGGGGATGGCCCGGACCGTTCCCGTACAACTCGTACAGGTCTGCTGGGACGATCACCTCCGCTACCGGGACCTGCGTTGCGGCTTGCGCCGGCCCGGCCCGTGGTGTAGTTCCCGGGCCCCTGCAACGGGCGCTTAGCTCAGATGGATAGAGCGTCGGTCTCCGAAGCCGAAGGCCACTGGTTCGAATCCAGTAGCGCCCGCCAACTTGCTCCTCTGAAATCCAGCGCTTAGGAGGTGGCGGAGATCCGCCGGGAACGTGCGCAGCGCTCTAATGCGACTGTTTATCGCCGTGATCGTGA
>DASWGI010000089.1:0-9023 GCA_036393835.1 Myxococcales bacterium
CCGTGTCTCCCCCGCCGCCGTACTTGTCGAGGTAGTTGATCTGACCGAGCACGACCGCGGCCGTCACCGTCGCCATCGTCGCGTAGCCGCCCAGCTGGTGGAGCTGCAGCATCGTGCGCCGGAGGCGGAGCTGCTGCATCAGTTGCAGCTCCCGCTCCCTCGTCGCCTCGTCGGGCGGCTTCTGCGGCGCGAGCAGGTCGAAGTCCTGGCCCGGAGCGGGCGCGGCGCGCCCTTCGGGCGGCGCCGGCGGGGGGGACGGCTCCTGGGGCTGCTGCTCGGGCGCCTGCGCCTGCCCGGCGCCCGCCAGTCGCGGCAGCCACTCGGGGCGCGCAGCCCCGCTCGCCGCCTCGAACGGCGGCGGCCAGTGCACCCCCGTCCGCGGTTCGAGCGTCCCGGGCCCGTCGGCGAGCGCGGCCCGCGCCAGAGCGGCGACGGCCCAGAAGGCGCCGGCGGCGATGGCGCGCATCAGTTCCTCCCCGCTCCGGCGAGGATCCACTGCGCGACGGTGTCCACCGAGCTCGCGCAGATGGAGCCCGGCGCGTCCGCGGGCATGCCGCTGCCGAGGTGCGGGTCGAGGGCGGTGGTCAGGCGCAGCTTCTGGACGAGGAAGCTGTTCCCCGGATCGCCCGGCTTCACCAGCACGAGGTCCTTCAGATCGCCTAGCGGGTTCACCGCGGTGCGGCCGATCAGCAGCGGATACGGATCGCCGGAGAGGTCGAGAAAGCTCGCGGTCGCCGCCCCTTCCGTCGAATGGCAGTTGAACGCCTTGTTCCCCGAGGTCCCGCAGCTCACCTGGAACAGGTCGCGGTCGATGCTCGCGTAGCGGGGCTGCAGCGCGGGGCAGGTGCGCGATCCCTCGCGGCAGCCCCCCGCGACGCAGAAGCCCGCGTCGCAGTCCGAGTCGACGGCGCAGGCGGCGCGATCGACCGGGTACGCGCAGGCCCACAGCGCGCCGGCGGCGGCGGCCAGGGCGAGCCTCACTCGCGCACCGAGAAGAGCACGTCGCCGGCGATCACCGCCCGGTCGTCGATCTTGATCAGCAAGAGCTCCGGCCGATCGACGTGGAACGCGTCGAGGCTGATGGGGAACGAGAACTTGGCCCGCACACCCCGCTGGCCCGAGGGCTCCAGGTGGACGGGGATGGCCTGCTTCTGCTGGATGCCGTTCAGCTCCACGCGCGCGTCCAGCGTCAGGTCCTGGGGCTCGGCGAGCGGCAGCGTCAGGGGCGGCAGCGTCCCCTTCACCTCGGCGACTGGATGCAGCGGCTCGTGCGTGGCCTCGCGCATGTGCGCGTCGCGGTTGGAGTTGCCGCTGTCGAAGGTCGCCACGCGCGCCCGCACCTGCACCAGGGTGGGGCCTCCCGGCTGGAGCCGGGCGAGACCCTCGAGCTTTTGCGTCGTGCCGGTCACCTGGTGCAGCTTGTGCACCACCGTGTAGCTCAGGGTGCCTTTCTCGAGCGCGAGCAGCGTCGGCCGCGCATCGTCCGCGCGTGCCCCGGCCGCGATCAGCAGCGCCGTAGCGATTTGGAGGCTCGCGAGCGCCGCCGCCCTGCCCAGGATCGACCGCTTCATCCGCTCCTCCCGGCGCAGCGGGATCGGGTGCGATGACACCTCGGACGGACGGACTGTGACAGATCTTCAGGGGCGCCGGGTGTTTCACCCGCGTTGCATCGCCGCGTTGCGTCGTGAGCGATGCGAGCGCGCCGGCTACAGCGCCGTGGCCTCGCCCTTCCGCTCCGCCTCGCGCTGCGTCTTGAGCTTCTTCATCCGGCGGCGGATGAGCTCGCGCTTGAGCGCGCTGAGGTGGTCGACGAACAGCTTGCCGTGCAGGTGGTCCATCTCGTGCTGCACACAGACGGACAGCAGGTTGTTCGCCGCCTCCAGCCGGTGTTGCTTGCCGTCCCGGCCGAGGAACTCAACCACGATGCGGCCGAACCGGGTGATTTCCTCGTACTCGTCCGGGATGGAGAGGCAGCCCTCGGTATAGGTGAACTCCCCTTCGCCCACCTCGATGACCGGGTTGATCAGCCAGAAGAGGCCTTCGCCCTTCTTCTTGGGCGGCTCGCCGTCCGCGGACGGACGCTGCTCGACGTCGACGGCAATCACGTTCTGGAGGACGCCCAGCTGGGGGGCCGCGAGCCCGACGCCGTTCGCCTCGTACATGGTTTCCGCCATGTCGTCGCACAGCTTGCGGACGGAGGCGTCCACCTCGGCCACGGGCTTCGCCTTCTGCTTCAGGCGGGGGTCGGGGTAGATGATGATTTCACGCAGGGCCATGTCCGGTCGTCCCTCCAACGGGCTGAGTATATTCGGCGCCGCAAAGCGCCGCAGCAAGGATTCCGCTGGGGCTGTCCGCGATTTGGCAGCCGAGCCGCTGGCCGCCCGTCAGAGCAGGGCGACTGGATCCACGTCGGCCGCCAGCTCGACCCCGGAGGGAAGGGGCACCTCGCCGAGCGCGCGGCAGAGCCGGTGGATCGGGCCGTGCTCCGGCGCGCGGAGCAGCAGCTGGAACCGGTGCTTGCCGCGGAGCCGCGCGATCGGAGCGGGCGCCGGTCCGAGCACGTCCACCCGATCGCCCCCGCGCCGCTGCAGCTCGCGGGCCCGCCCGGCCAGGCGCTCCGCGGCCGCCTGCACGCGCGCCTCGACGTTCCCCTGGAGGCGCAGCGCGCACAGCCGGGCGTGGGGCGGGAAGGAGAGCGCCTCGCGCCGCGCCATCTCGCCGCGGGCGAAGCCGTGGTAGTCGTGCGCCGCAGCGGCGACCACGGCGGGCTCGGTGGTCCGGAACGCCTGCATCAGCACCCGACCGGGCTGCTCGCCGCGTCCCGCCCGCCCCGCCACCTGCGCGAGGAGCTGGACGCAGCGTTCCGCCGCGCGGAAATCGGGCAGGTGCAGCGGCCCGTCCGCGTCGAGCGCGCCGACCAGCGTCACTCCGGGAAAGTCGTGCCCCTTGGCGACCATCTGCGTCCCGATCAGCACGTCCAGCTCGCGCCGGGCGAATCGTGCGAGCAGGGCCGCCGCCTTGCCCGGCCCGCCCGCCGAGTCCCGGTCCAGCCGGGCCACGCGCGCCTGGGGCAAGAGCGCGCGCAGCTCCTCTTCGACGCGCTCGGTGCCGGCCGAGAGGGGGACCAGGTCGTCGCTGCCGCACGCCGCGCAGGGGCGGGGCACCTCCTCGTGCCCGCACAGGTGGCAGCGCAGCGCGGCGCCGGAGGCGCGGTGGAGGACGAGCGCCACCGAGCAGTTGGGGCACCCCACGGCGGCGCCGCAGGAACGGCAGAGCAGGCTGCGGACGTGGCCGCGCTTGTTGAGGAACAGGATGGCCTGCTCGCCGCGCGCCGCGGTCTTCTGGAGCGCCTCGGACAGCGCGGGCGTGAGGAGCGCGGGATCGCCGCGCCCTCGCAGCGTGGTCTTGCGATCGACGATCTCCACCGCCGGCAGCGCCCGGCCGTCGACGCGCTCCGGCAGCCGCAGCGTGCGCAGCCTGCCGTCCTGCGCGCGCCGCAGCGTCTCCAGCGAAGGCGTCGCGCTGCCCAGCACGGCGACGGCGCCGGCATCGCGCGCGCGGACGAGCGCCAGGTCGCGGGCGTGGTAGCGGAGCCGATCCTCCTGCTTGTAGGAGGGCTCGTGCTCCTCGTCCACGACGACGATCCCCAGGTCGCGGACGGGCGCGAACACGGCGCTGCGGGCACCGACGACCACGCCGGCGCCGCCGCCGCGGACCCGGTGCCATTCCGACAGCCGCTCGCGCTCGGTGAGCCCCGAGTGGAGCACCGCGACGTCGTCTCCGAAGCGCGCCCGGAACCGCCCGGCGAGCTGGGGCGTGAGCGCGATTTCCGGCACCAGCGCCAGCGCGCCGCGGCCCTGGGCCCGGGCGTGGGCGATCGCCTCCAGGTACACGTGCGTCTTCCCGCTCCCGGTGACTCCGTCGAGCAGGAACGGGGCGTACGCGCGGGCGTCCAGCGCCGCGCGCAGCTCGACCAGGGCCGCGGATTGCGCCGCCGTCTCGCGTACCACCGCCGAGCCCCAGGGCGCGTCGGGCAGCCGCGCCGCTCCAGCCGGCTCGGTGCGCAGCGCGACCAGCCGGCGCGCCGCGAGCTTGCGCAGGTGCGGCCGCGCGCCGGGGAACGCGGCAAGCAGCTCCTCGACCGGGACGCCCACCGGGTCGCGCGCGAGGAGCCAGGCCAGCACCTCCGCCTGGCGCGGCGACCGCGCCGGAGGCTGGGCGCCGGGGACGGCCGCCGCCAGCTCGACCTGCGGCGCCTGCACCCGCGGCCGCGCTTCGGAGGTACTCAGCGAGACGAGGCCGCGCTTCTCCAGCGCGCGCAGCTGGGCGGCGCGCAGCGCCCGTCCCTCGCGCACGGCGCGCAGCAGCTGCCGCGTGCGCGTCGCCGCCTCCTGGCCGCCGGGCAAGAGCGCCCGCTGCACGCCGTCGAGCAGCGCATCGCCGTCGGGAGTGAGCGCGCCCCGCAGTTCCTCGCGCAGATCGATCCCCGGCGGCAGCGCGACCCTGACCGCGAGCCCCAGCGGAGCCAGGTAATGCGCCGCCGCCCAGCGGACGAGCTGGAGGACGTCGGGCGGGAGGAGCGGCTGCTCGTCGAGGACGCGCAGCACGTCGCGCAGCTCGCCCCGAACGGAGCGGGCGGGACCGAGCACCACGCCGGTCGCGGTGCGCCGGCCCAGCGGGACGAGGACGCGGCGGCCTGGCTCGACCGCGCCCTCCGGCAGCCGGTAGGTGAACACGCCGCCGTTCGCCGGCACGGGCAGCGCCACCTCGACGAGCGTGCCGTCGCGCTCCGGCGGCGCTCTGCTCGCGGGGCGCGCGCCGGCCGGGTGGGGAGGGCCGTCTTCCCCCGGATGGGGTCTACTCGCGCTCGTCGTCCTCTTCCTCGCCGGTCTCCCGGAAGCCCTTCGTCTCCAGCACCTCGAAGCGCGCCGACGGCTTGCCGTCGCGGTACAGCTCGAGGATGCGCGGGAACCACTCGGCCGCGGCAGGGTTTCCGTACTCCAGCAGGCGCAGGTCCTCGAGGTGCCCGTCGCGGCGGGCGATCAGCCGCGCGGGCGCGTACGTGTCCTTGTAGAGCCAGAGCTGCGGCCGATCGGCCTGCCGCGGCGGCGCGCCCACCACCACGGCGACGCGATCGCCCAGGCGGTCGTACGCGGCCGCGCCGGTGAGGTCGGCGCCGGCGATGGTCGCGGCCGCGCCCAGCGCGCTCTCCGCATCGGCCGACCGCAGGCCGCGATAGGCGATCAGCGGGCAGGCCAGCTCGATCAGCTCCTGCTCGGGATTCCCGGCGGCGCTGGAGGGAAGAGGCTGCGCGACCGTCCCGCGCACCTGCGCGCCTCCTTCGATGCGGCAGGAGAGAGGGAAGCGCAGCGCGAGCACCCGCTGGGCCGGGGCGGCGTCGCCGACCTGCAGGGTGCCGGTGAGCGTCACGTCCCGGGTCCGGCTGCCCTCGTTGGCGCGCGCGGCTGCCTTCTTCAGGAGCACCGCGACGGAGGGGATGTACGCGAGGGCAGGCGCCGCGGCGGCGAGCACCGCGGCCGCGAGCGCCGGCCGGACCGCGCGCTTGACGCGCTTCATTTCACCACCTCGCGGAGCCAGGCGAGCAGCGGTTCGCGCAGGTCGGACCGCTTGAGCGCATAGGCGACGTTGGCCTGCAGGTACCCGAGCCGATCGCCGGCGTCGTGGCGCGTCCCCTGGAAGCGGACGCCCAGGAGCCGCTTCTGCTGCGCGAGCACGGCGAGCGCGTCGGTCAGCTGGATCTCTCCTCCCGCACCGGGCTGCAGCCGGGCCAGCACGTCGAATACGTCGGGCGGCAGCACGTAGCGCCCGATGACCGCAAGGGTCGACGGCGCGCGGTCGCGGGGCGGCTTCTCCACGATGCGCTCCACTTCGATGTGGCCGCCGTCGATCGCCCGGCCAGCCGCCACTCCGTAGAGGTGCACCTGCGTCTCGGGGACGGGCATCAGCGCGACGGCCGCCTTCCCGGTCTTCTGCGAGAGCCGCACGAGCTGACCGATGGCGGGATCCTCCGCGTCGACCAGATCGTCGCCGAGCAGCACTCCGAACCACTCGGAGCCGACGGCGTAGCGGGCGGCGAGGACGGCGTGCCCGAGGCCGAGCGGCTCCTTCTGGCGCACGCTGACCAGCCGCACCGAGTCGCTGATCCGCCGCACCTGCTCGAACAGCTCCTTCTTCCCCTTCCGCTGCAGCTGGTCCTCCAGCTCGTACGCGCGGTCGAAATGGTCCTCGATGGCGCCCTTGCCGCGCCCGTTGACCACCACCACTTCTTCGGCCCCCGCGGCCAGCGCCTCCTCGACGATCAGCTGGATGGCCGGCGTGTCGACGATCGGGAGCATCTCCTTGGGGACCGCCTTGGTGGCGGGCAGGAACCGGGTGCCCAGGCCGGCGGCCGGGACGACGACCTTGCGCAAGGGATGGTTCATCGCACCTCCAGGGGGCCGCGAAGGTAACATCGGCTGCCCCAAACCGCACCGTGTTCCTCCGAGATCCTGCTCCTCTCTTAGCGCGGCAGTCCGACATCAGCGGCCGCCGTATCCGGCGGCGCTGTGCTCTTCGATCGCGGACCCCCGGCCGGGGCGTTTTCGGGACTCCCGGCCGGGGCCCGCTTACACTGCGCCGCGAATGCGCGCGTTCCTCGCCGCCCTGCTCGCCGTGGCCGCGGCCGCGCGGGCCGACAACAGCATCAAGGACCCGGGCGCGCCCTGGCCGGGCTTCGTCGACATGCCCCGTGCAACGGCGATGGGCGGCGCGCACGCCGCCATCGCGACCGGGAACGACGCCATCACCGTCAACCCGGCCGGGATCTCGCAGCAGCGCAGGTACCACCTGGAGGTCGACGGGTTGCTCGACTCGCGCTTCCCGGCGCAGGCCTTGATCGCGAGCATCGTGGACACCACCAGCTCCGCGGTCGGGACCGGATTCCTCTTTTCGCGCTGGGGCAGCGGCCAGCCCGGCGGGCGAGGCGAGGGATGGTACGGCGCGCTCGCTTACTCCTACACCGTCGGCGGCGGCTACTTCCTCGGCGGCGAGACGAAGTACTACCGGTTCGCCACGCCCGACGGCCTGGTGCGCACCTTCGCCCAGGACGTGGGCCTCTTGGTCAAGAGAGGCGGTTTCGCTTACGGCGCCGTCGTGCAGAACGTCTCGACCAGCGCCATCCCGAGCTTCCCGCTGACCAGCACGGTGGGGATCGCCTGGGGGAACGACCGCGACTGGCACCTCGCTTTCGATTACAAGGCGGACCTGTCCGACCTCAAGGACGTGAAGCACCGCGGCTCCGGCGGCGTGGAGATCCTGGTCGGCGACGTGGTCGCGCTGCGCGGCGGCGCCACCTGGGACGCGACGCACGATCTGTGGTGGGCGTCGGCCGGCGTCGCGCTCCTCACCGAGAAGGGCGGCGCGCAGATCGTGCTCCGGCGGCGCCTGAACGGCGACGGCTTCGACCAGTTCCTCATGGCGGGGATCACGCTCTACCTCGAGTGAACGACCAAAGCGCATCCCATTACGTCCGCGCTTTGAAAGGCGTAGCGCCGCCGAATACGGCGGCGACTAGCGCCGGATCCGCGGAGCGACCAGCGGCTGGCCCGTGGCGGGGTCGGTCACCACGTCCACCTCGGTGCCGTACGCTTCGCCGAGCACCTCCGGGCGCAGGACCTCGAGCGGGGGGCCTTCAGCCAGGAGCCGCCCGGCGCGGAGCAGCACGAGCCGATCGCAGGCGGCGCCGGCCAGCGCCAGATCGTGCAGCACGAGGAGCGCGCCGCGCCCGCTCTGCGCGCGCCGCCGGACCGCCCTGACGAGCAGCACCTGGTGCGAAAGGTCCAGCGCGCCGGTCGGCTCGTCGAGGACCAGGAGCGCGGCATCCTGGGCGAAGGCGCGGGCGAGGAACACGCGCTGGCGCTCGCCTCCGGAGAGCTGAGCTACCGGCCGCCCGGCGAGATCCAGCGCGTCAGCCTCGGCCAGGGCGGCCTCCGCCAGCGCGCGATCTCCCGGCGCTTCCAGCGCCCACAGCCCGAGGTGCGGGGCGCGGCCCATCAGCGCCACCTCGCGCGCGGTGAAGGGCAGATCGGCCGGCTCGTCCTGGGAGAGGAAGGCGACGCGCCGGGCGCGCTCGCGGCGCGGCAGCGCGAACGCGTCGTCCCCGCGCAGCCGCACCGATCCGGCGGCCGGGCGGAGCAGCCCGCAGGCGATCCGCGCGAGCGTGCTCTTGCCCGCGGCGTTGGGCCCGATGAGGCCCACCACCTCGCCCGGATCGACACGCAGCGAGACGCCGGCGACCGCCTCCGGCGCCTGCGCGTCGTGGCGATAGCGGACCGACTCGACCGCCAGCAGCGGAGCGGTCACGTGCGCCTCCGCAGCAGGAGGACGAAGAGCGGGGCGCCGAGCAGGGCGGTGACGGCGCCGACGGGAGGCTCGGTCCCGAGCCCGCGGAAGAGCACCCGCGCGATGGCGTCGGCCAGCACCAGGAAGGCCGCTCCGCCCAGCGCCGATGCCGGGAGCACCACCCGGTGATCCGGACCGGCGACCAGCCGGACCGCGTGCGGGACGACCAGACCGACGAAGCCGACCAGCCCGGTCAGCGCGACCGCGGCGCCGACGGCGGCGCTGGCGGCGAAGAAGGACAACAGGCGCGTCGCCTCCACGTCCACGCCGAGCGCGGCGGCGCCCTCGTCGCCGAGCGCCAGCAGATTCAGGCGGCCGGCGAGCGCGGTCAGGATCGCCACCGCGACCAGCACCACGGCGCCCGCCGCGACCAGGACCGGCTGGGGCTCGTAGCCCAGTGTGCCCGCCAGCCAGAGCAGGACGGCCTGGGTCTTCTCCGGCGCAAGCACGGACTCGAGCGCGATGACCACGGCCGACGCGAACGAGTTGAACACCACGCCCACCAGCAACGCGCGCTCCGGGTGCAGGCGCCCGCGCGCGCGGCCCAGGGTGAACACCAGCAGGGCGGCGGCCAGCGAGCCGAGCACCGCCGCGAACTGCGTGGGCAACAGGCCGATCCATCC
>DASWGI010000090.1:0-9924 GCA_036393835.1 Myxococcales bacterium
CTCGACCACTGCAGCGTCTACTGCCGGCACTGCACGCGCCGGCGCATCACCAGCGGTGACGAGGGCGGCATCACCCGCGAGGAGTTGCAGGAAGCGCTCGCGTACCTGCGCGCGCATCCGGAGGTGCGGGACGTGCTCGTCTCCGGAGGCGACCCGCTGCTCCTTTCCACGGAGCGGCTCCTCGATCTGCTCGAGGGCATCCGCGCCGTCCCGCACGTCGAGATCGTCCGCATCGGCACCCGCATCCCGGTCTGCCTGCCGATGCGCGTCGACGACGAGCTGTGCCGCGCGCTGCGCCGGTTCGCGCCGCTCTACGTGGTCACGCACTTCAACCACGCCAAGGAGATCACCCCCGAGGCGCGCGAGGCGTGCGAGCGGCTCGTCGACCACGGCGTCCCGGTGGAGAACCAGGCGGTGCTGATGCGCCGGCTGAACTCCTCGGTGACCGCCATCCGCGACCTGATGCAGAAGTGCCTGACCATGCGCGTCCGGCCGTACTATCTCCACCAGATGGACGTCGCCGAGGGACTCGAGCACCTGCGCACCCCGCTCGCCAAGGGGATCGAGATCCTGCAGGGCTTGCGCGGGTGGACGACCGGCCTCGCGGTGCCGCACCTGGCGGTCGATCTGCCGGGCGGCGGCGGGAAGGTCACGCTGCAGCCTGACTACGTGCTCGAGCGGTCCGCCGCCGAGACCGTCCTCCGCAATTACCGCGGCGAGAAGTACCGCTACCCCGAGCCCGCCGAGACGGACTGCTCCGTTCCCTACGACGAGGTCTTCTACGCCGGCGCGGCCGCCCAGCCGCCGCGGCTGCGCGTGCTGCAAAGGAACTCCGGATGATCACCCGCATCCTCGAAGCGCTCTTCACCTGGATCTCCGGGGTCATCTCGGCGATGGGCTATCCCGGCATCGCCCTGCTGATGGCCATCGAGAGCTGCTGCATCCCGCTGCCCAGCGAGATGATCATGCCCTTCGCCGGCTGGCTGGTGGCGACCGGGCGCTTCACGCTGTGGGGCATTGCGCTGGCCGGCGCGATCGGCTGCGTGGTCGGCTCGATCCCCGCCTACTACGCGGGCATGTACGGCGGGCGCGCCCTGGTGCAGCGTTACGGGAAGTACTTCCTGGTGAACGCCGAGCACCTCGATTGGGCGGAGCGCTTCTTCGCGCGCCGGGGGGACATCACGGTCCTCGTCGCGCGACTCCTGCCCGTGGTGAGGACGTTCATCGCGTTTCCGGCGGGTGTCGCCCGGATGCCGATGGGCAAGTTCATCGTCTACACGTTCGTCGGTTCCTTCCCCTGGTGCCTGGGCCTGGGCTGGGTCGGCATGAAGGTCGGGGAGAACCGCGAAATCCTCACGGCCTGGTTCCACCGTGCGGACATCGTCATCGGGGTGCTCATCGTCGCGGGGATCGCGTACTTCGTGTGGAAGCAGACCTCGCGCCGGCAGACGACGCGGGCCCCCGGCGGACCGTAGCGGGACACGTTCCCGACCCGGGTGGGAACGCGGTTTCCCATCCGGGCGCGCCGCCCGCCAGTGTTGCAGGCTGGCAAGCCTCGTGCAGAACAGGGACGCGACGGCGGGCCGCGCTGGAGCGGCGCCGGGCGCGGGGCCAAGGCCATGGCGAGCGGGTGGAGGGTGATGGGTCTCGTAGCGGCGGCGGCGTTTGGCGTCGCCTGCGCGCACGGCCCCGGAGCGGGCTCGTCGGATCGGTCGATGCTCGGCGTCGGGCAGTACCAGGTCGAGTCGATCCGCTCGCGCGCCACGCTCGACGGCGTGGAGCGCGTCATCGAGATCTCCGAGTCGGGCACGCGGCTGCTCGACGCCTCGGGCGCGGAACACGTGCTCACCGAGCGCGGCGCGCTGACCCTCCATTCGGGCGGTGCTTGCCGCCTGGCGCTCGCCGTGTCCGTCGATGGCGAAGAGCCCGGCATCTCCGACCGCTCGTGCAGTTGGGAGATGAAGGAGGACGTCTTCCTGCTCGGCGACAGCCGCGGCGAGGGAGCGCGCACCGCGTACCGGGTGCGCAAGATCGGCGATCGGCTGGTGCTGGAAGGCCTGCGCGACCTGGGGCCGGGCGGCGAGGACCTGGGCGACGCGACCGGCGAACGCATCGTGCTGCTGCGCGGACCCGTGCGCCCGCAACCGCTCGACCGCGTCACCGAGCAGTCCCGCCACAGCAACGGCCCGACCCTCACGCAGGAACTCTAGGTAGGCCCAACAGCCTTTCCGCACTTCGCGTGAAACGCTTTTGGTCGACCCCGCTACAATGGCGGAATGGGCGAGCGGTTGTTCCTGACATCGCGGCTTCTCTCGGCCGAAGGTGTGGTGCACGGGTTCTCGGTGCGGACGGGCGGGGTTTCGCGCGGTCCCTATGCATCGCTGAACCTGGGGCGGGGGGTCGGGGACGATCCGGCGGCGGTGGAGGAGAACCTGCGCAGGTTGGCGGAGGCGGCCGCGCTCGAGGGGCCGCACGCCTTCGCCTCGGCGCACCAGGTGCACGGCGACCGGGTGATGGGCGCGGCGCGGGGCGCGGCGCTGACCGAGATCTTCGCGCAGAGCGGGAGCGGCGAAGCGGCTGCGGCGCCCGAGCAGGACGGACCCGTGCGGGCCGACGCCGTCGTCGCGCTGGAGCCCGGCTTGGCGGCGGCGGTGCGCGTCGCCGACTGCGTTCCGGTGCTGCTCTACGCGCCGGACCACGGCCTCGCGGCGGCCGTCCACTCCGGATGGCGCGGATCGCGGGCGTCAATCGCGGCGCGTGGCGTGCGCGCTCTGCAGCACGTCTCCGGCGCCGACCCCGCGCGGATGCTCGCGGCGGTCGGCCCGTGCATCGAGCGCTGCTGCTACGTAGTCGGCCAGGACCTCGCCGCGCTGTTCCGCTCGCGGTTCGGTCCGGAGGCCGCGGACGACCCGGCGACCACTGCGAAACCGCACCTCGACCTGCGTTTCTGCGTGGAATCGGCGCTGCGCTCGGCGGGTGTGCGACAAGAGCGGATCGAGCACGCAGGCGGGTGCACATCGTGCGACATCTCCGCCTGTTTCAGCCACCGGCGCGATCGCGGAACTACGGGAAGACACTTGGCTTTCGCCGCATCGCGCGCCCCCTGAGATCGCCTCTTCGATTCTTTGACACGCTCCAGCGCGGCAGCGATCATGTTGAGCAGATCCGCCTGCTTACTGGAGGAATCCCTTGCGGTTTTGGCAGCCGATCCTCGCCCTCGCGTCGTGCGCCGCGTGCGCCGGCGCGCAGGTGCAAAAGGACTCCCAGCTGCTCGAGCTGAAGGGGCAGGTCGCCGCGCAGTCGGCGCAGATCGCCGCGCAGCAGCGCCGCATCGAGGACCTGGAAGTGAAGCTCGCCGCCATGGCGGCGCGCGCCGAGGCGAAGCCCGCGGCCGCGCCTCATGCCGAGAAGCCCGCGCCCGCTTCCGGCCCGGTCGCCGCGCCCAGCCACGACCCGCGGCCTAAGCTGAAGACGGTGAAGCTCGGCGAGGGCCGCCGCCGGCGGCGCGACTACAACCCGGTCGAGCGCGCGCCGCTCATCGAGAGCTCCATCTCGATCAAGGAGCCCGACCAGGAGACCCTGGAACGCCTCGAGGCCGCCGCCGTGGATCCCGGCATCCGGGAGGAGTTGGACGCCGATCACTCCTTCGCCCAGGCCGTCGGCAAGCTGAACCGCGGCGAACTGCAGACGGCCGAGTCGGAGCTGCTCGCCTTCGCCGGCGAGCACCCGCGCCACCCCGCCGCCGACAACGCGCTCTACCTGGCGGGGCTCATCCGCGAGCACAACGGCGACTGCGCCGGCGCGGTGGCGCTCTTCGAGCGCGTGCCGCTGACGTACCCGGCCGGCGACGCGGTGCTGCCGTCCCTGGTGGAGAAGGGCCGGTGCCTGACCAGGATGCACCGCAAGGACGAGGCGCGCGAGCTGTTCGCGAAGATCGTGCGGGAACACCCGGAAGGGGTCGAAGGCGGCGCTGCTCGCCAGCTCCTGATGAATCTCGACATCGAGTCGGGGAGGCACTGATGCGGACGAAGACCATCTCTCGCTTGCGCAGGGCGGCGCTCGCCGCCGCTGCCGCGGCCGTGCTCGCTTCGCCGGCGCGCGCGGAGGAGCTGGAAGGCCCGAGCCGCCTGGCCGCCCCGAGCCCGGTGGAGGGCCCCAGCCGCGTCGAAGCGCCGGCGACGCCGGAAGGTCCCGCCAGGGCGGAACCCCCGGCCAAGGCAAAACGCCGGCGCAAGATGGAAGCTCCCGCGAAGGCCGAGGCGGCGCCCGTTATCGAGGGCCCCTCCCCATCGAACGCGCCCGCGCAGCAGGAGGAGCCGGTCGCCCGCGGCGAGACGCAGCCCCAGCGCGTGGTGCCGCCGGAGCGCGTGGTGCCGCCCGAGCGCGTGGTGCCGCCCGACGGTCCCGAGGGCAGGCTCGTGATGCCCAAGTCCGCCGAAGAGAAGGGCATGCAGATCCAGCCCAACACTCCGGACATCTACGTGATCGTGAAGGGCGACACGCTGTGGGACCTGTCGCAGAAGTTCCTCAACAACCCCTGGTACTGGCCCAAGATCTGGAGCCTGAACGCGTACATCGAGAATCCGCACTGGATCTACCCGGGCAACAAGCTGAAGATCATCCCTGGCCAGGGCCCGCAGGCGCCGGCGCAGGTGGAGCAGGCCCCGGAGCCGATGAACGAGGAGCGGCCGCAGTCGGAGATCGCCAACCAGGTGGACACCACGCCGCCCGAGGCGGCCGACCTCGCGGTGGTGCGGAAGGGCAGCCGCGAGTTCGACCAGTCGAGCACCGCGGTCTCCGTCAGCGGCAAGCTCGCCTTCAAGCCGCCCGCGGTGCTCTCGGTGCGCGACAGCGGCCTGGTTTCCCCCGAGGAGATGCGCCAGGCCGGGTCGCTCGACGCGTCGTTCGAGGAGAAGGACATGCTCTCGACGTTCGACACCGCGTACGTGCGGTTCCCTTCGGGCGTGGAGGTGAACATCGGCGACCGCTTCATCTTCTTCCGGCCCGTCGGGGACATCCTGCAGCCGGTCACCGGCCGCAACCTGGGCACGCAGACGGTCAGCATGGGCGAGGCGAAGGTGATCTCGACCGACGGCGAGCTGGCCACCGTGCAGATCACGCGCACCTGGGAGGAGATCGAGCGCGGCGACCTCGCCCGGCCGTGGACGGAGCAGAACCTCAAGGTGGCCCCCAAGCCGAACAGCCGGGAGATGAAGGGCATCATCGTCTCGGCCGTGCGGCAGGGCCTGACCACCTACGGCGAGTCCAACGAGGTGTTCATCGACAAGGGCGCGAAGGATGGCGTCGAGGTGGGCAACACCTTCGCCGTCATCCGCAAGGGCGACGGCCTGCGCGACGCAGCCGTGTACGGCAAGGCCTACAACATGGGCGCCACGGGCTCGCGAGCGGCCGGCGTCGCCGTGCCGAACGAGAACGTGGGCCTGCTGCTGGTGATCGCCGTCAAGGATCGCCTCAGCACCGCCGTGGTGGTGAAGAGCGTCAAGGAGCTGCGGGCGGGCGACGTGGTCGAGATGCACCCCCAGGGATCGGGCGGTCCGTAAGACGGCCGCTTGACCCTCCGGCCGGGATGTGGCTTTTCGCAGCACCTCGCGGGAGGGGCGTCGGCGGTGACGGAAAAAATCCACACGGAGGTGGGCGCGCCGCGTGAGCCTGCGGCGGAGGTCGTGGCCGTCTGCGCGCTCGCGTGCGTGCCAGGGATGGGTCCCGGAGCGCTGGCGCGAATGGCGCAGGCATTCGGGTCACTTGGCGGAGCGCTCCGGGCCGGGCCGGAGGCGCTCGCCTCGAAGGCGGCGGAGCTGAAGCTGCAAAGGAGGACGAGCGAGTTCCTCGCGCAGCGTCCCGATCTGGAGAAGCTCGGCGCCTGGGCGGTGTCCACGGCTCGCGCCGCTGGTGCGCGCATCCTCACGCTTGCCGACCCGACCTATCCCCCGCTGCTCCGGCGGATCGAGAACCCGCCGCCCGTGCTCTACGTGCGCGGCGAGCTGTCGGGCGATCCCAAGCGCGTCGCGCTCGTCGGCGCGCGCGCGGCCGACGAAGCGGCGCTCCAGCTCTCGCGCGAGCTCGGTGAGGAGCTGGCCATCGCGGGCGTCGAGGTCGTTTCGGGTGGCGCGCGCGGCGTCGACGCGGAGGCCCATGCGGGCGCTCTGTGGGGCGGCGGCCGCACCGTCGCCGTGCTGGGAAGCGGGATCGACGTCCCGTACCCTCCGGAGAACGGCGCCCTCTTCGAGCGCATCGCAGCCGGCGGCGGAGCGCTGGTGAGCGAGCTTCCGCCGGGGACTCCCGCTTCGCGGCCGAACTTTCCGCGGCGCAACCGGACCATCGCGGGGCTGTCGCACGCCACCGTCGTGGTCCGAGCGACGGCTGCGTCCGGCGCGCTCATCACCGCGCGGCACGCCGCCGCGCAGGGCAGGGCGATCTTCGCCGTTCCCGGGGAGGCGCGAGACGCGCTCGCCGCCGGTCCCCATCACTTGCTCGCCTCCGGCTCGGCCGCGCCCGTCACCTGCGCGCGGGAGATCCTCGAGCTGCTCGGTTGGTCCGTGCCCGGCCATCTCGCCGCCCGCGGGGACGCCACCCTTCCGTCCAGGCTGCCGGCCGGCCCTGCGTCCGTTGCACCGCCTGCCGAGCAGGCGCTCGACGGGCCGGCCCGGCGCGTCTGGGAGCTTCTCGACGGAAGGCGGCCGGTGCACGTGGACGTTCTCGCCATGCGGGCGCAGCTTGGCGCCCACGAGGCGCTCCGCTGGCTGACGGAGCTGGAGCTGAAGGGGCTCATCCACCAGAGACCCGGGAAGTATTTCCTCCGCAGCCGGGGTTGGTCGTGAACCGAAACGGGAGTGCCGGCATCTAGAGCCGCCCCAGGAGACCATGGCAACCGCCAAGACAGCAGCGAAGAAGGCCCCACCCAAGGCGAACGGCCGCAAGGCGAAGAGCTCCGCGTCCGACGCGGCGGCGAAGACCTTCCACAACACGCTGGTGGTGGTCGAGTCGCCGGCGAAGGCGAAGACGATCAAGAAGTACCTGGGCTCCGGGTACACGGTGAAGGCCTCGGTGGGCCACATCATGGACCTGCCGAAGTCGAAGATGGGCGTCGACATCGAGAACGGCTTCGAGCCCGTCTACGAGGTGATCAAGGGCAAGCAGAAGGTGGTCACCGAGCTGAAGGCGGCCGCCAAGAACGCCGACCGCGTGCTGCTCGCGACCGACCCCGACCGCGAAGGCGAGGCGATCGCCTGGCACGTGAAGCAGCAGATCGCCCGGGCCCGCGTGCCGACGCAGCGCGTGCTCTTCAACGAGATCACCAAGAAGGCCATCCAGGAGGCGATCTTGAAGCCCCTGGAGCTGAACAGGGACATGTACGACGCGCAGCAGGCGCGGCGCGTGCTGGACCGGCTGGTCGGGTACCAGATCTCGCCCATCCTCTGGACGAAGGTGCGCCGCGGCCTCTCCGCCGGGCGCGTGCAGAGCGTCGCCGTGCGCCTGGTGGTCGAGCGCGAGAACGAGATCGCCGCCTTCGTGCCGGTCGAGTACTGGTCGATCGAGGCGGACCTGAAGGCCGCCCTGCCGCCGCAGTTCCGCGCCAAGCTGATCAAGCTGGACGGCGAGAAGATCGAGCTGGGCTCCCGGGAGGTGACCCAGCCGCTGGTCGATCAGCTGCAGAAGCTCCCCTTCACCGTGCAGTCGGTGCAGAAGAAGGAGCGCCGCCGCAACGCGCCCGCGCCGTTCATCACCAGCAAGCTCCAGCAGGAGGCCGCCAACCGGCTCGGCTTCTCGGCCAAGAAGACGATGACCCTGGCCCAGCGGCTCTACGAAGGCGTGGAGCTGGGCGATGAGGGCCAGGTCGCGCTCATCACGTACATGCGCACCGACTCCGTCCGGCTCTCGCCCGACGCGATCGGCGCGGCGCGCGAGTACGTGGCCGGGAAGTTCGGCAAGGAGTACCTGCCCGCCGAGCCGGTGCAGTTCAAGACCAAGAAGAGCGCGCAGGACGCGCACGAGGCCATCCGGCCCACCACCGTGGAGCTCGAGCCGGCGCGCGTGCAGAAGCACCTCGATCGCGACATGTTCCGGCTGTACGAGCTGATCTGGAACCGGTTCATCGCCTGCCAGATGGTGCCCGCCGTGTTCGACCAGACCACCGCGGACATCGAGGCGGGCGGCGAGTCGTCACTGCGTTCCGCCAGAGAGCGGCCGCGGTCGTTCATCTTCCGCGCGACCGGCCAGACGCTGAAGTTCGCCGGCTACCTCGCCGTCTACGGGGCGGTCGTCCCCGACGAGCCCGAGGCCGGCGCGGAGAAGATGGAAGGCGACGACGAGGAGAAGGGCGACGTCGCGCGCCAGCTTCCGCCGCTCGAGGAAGGCCAGCGCCTGGAACTGTTGCAGCTCATCCCCGAGCAGCACTTCACCCAGCCGCCGCCGCGGTTCACCGAGGCGTCGCTGGTGAAGGAGCTGGAGGAGAAGGGCATCGGGCGCCCGTCGACCTACGCGGCCATCCTCTCCACCATCCAGGACAAGGAGTACGTGGAGAAGAAGGAGAACCGCTTCTTCCCCACCGACCTGGGCAAAATCGTGAACGAGCTCCTGGTCGACGCGTTCCCGCGCATCCTCGACGTCGAGTTCACCGCCCGGATGGAGGACGAGCTCGACGAGGTCGAGGAAGGCAAGATGCAGTGGGTCAAGGTGCTCGACGAGTTCTACGAGCCGTTCAAGAAGAGCCTCAGCGCCGCCGAGAAGACCATGCGCGACGTGAAGCGCGAGGAGCAGCCCACAGATCTCACATGCGAGAAGTGCGGCTCGCCCATGGTCATCAAGTGGGGCCGCATGGGGCGGTTCCTGGCCTGCTCCGGCTATCCGGACTGCAAGAACACCAAGGACTTCATCGAGAAGAACGGCAAGATCGAGGTGGTCGAGGACCTGCCCACCGACGAGACGTGCCCCACCTGCGGCAAGCCGATGGTGAACAAGCGCGGGCGGTTCGGCCGCTTCCTCGCCTGCAGCGACTACCCGAACTGCAAGACGACGCGCCCCATCACCCTCAAGGACGTGGTCTGCCCCGATTGCGGCGGCGGGCTGGCCGAGAGGCGCACCCGGTTCGGCAAGTCGTTCTGGGGCTGCGTGAACTACCCGAACTGCAAGTTCGCGGCGTGGGACCGGCCCATCCCGGGGCCGTGCCCGCAGTGCGGCAAGCCGTACCTCCTCTCGAAGTACTCGAAGCGCGAGGGGCCCTACATCGCCTGCCCCGACAAGGCGTGCGGGTACCGGCGCGAGGCGCCGGAGCCCGGCGAGGAGCAGGCGCCTCCGCAGTCGGCCGTTCCCTGAAACCAGAGCGTTCCGAAATGCACCTCCAGGGGGCCGCGTAGTCCCCTGCGGCTGGCCGGAGGCGCGCATGCTAACGCACGTGGCTGTTCTTTCAGGTGTTTTCCTTGCCGCCTCGGGGGCGCTGGCGGCCGCCGAGGACCGCGAGGTGCCGGCGTTCGACTCGGTGCACGTCGCATCCGGCATTCGCGCCACGATCGCGGTCGGCGCGCGCAAGCCGGTGCACCTGGAAGCCGACAAGGACGTGCTCGAAGCGATCGAGACGCGCGTCGAGGACGGGACGCTGCACGTCGGATTCAAGCCGCGCTCGCGCATCTGGAACACCGGCGAGGTCATGGTGTCCATCCAGACGCCGGAGCTGCACGCGGTCGCCGGCAGCGGCGGCTCGGTGGTGCGCGCCACCTTCACGCGCTCGACGGAGAGCGCCATCGCGGCGAGCGGGGGGAGCGAGATCCACGTGCGCGGGGTGGACGCGAAGCAACTCGCGGTGGAAGGCTCGGGCGGCGCCATCCTCGACGTCTCCGGCCGTGCGGACGAGCTCGAGCTGCATCTCTCCGGAGGTTCCCATTTCGACGCGCGGCAGTTCGAGGCGCG
>DASWGI010000091.1:0-16779 GCA_036393835.1 Myxococcales bacterium
CGGATCCCGCTTCAGCTTCCGCAGGCGCGCCGGCGCCGTCTTCAAGGTGAACGCGCGCGGATCGAGCTTCTCGTTCACCTCGCTCCAGCGCAGCGGCATCGAGACGGTCGCTCCGGGAACCGGGCGCGCGGAGAACGGCGCCGCGATCGTCTTCCCGTAGCCGTTCTGGTAGCAGTCGAGGTAGACGCGGCCCTTGCGCGCCTGGATGGGCGCGCGCACCAGCGTGGAGATGTCCGGGTGGTCGCGCTCGACCACATGCGAGAGCACCAGAGCGAGGTCGCGCGCCTGGTCGTGCGTGCACCGCGAGCCGAGCGGCAACAGGACGTGCAGACCGGCCTGGCCGCTCGTCTTGCAGAACGACGGCAGCCCGATGTCCTCGCACAGATCGTGCACCGCGCGGGCGAGGCCGACCACCCAGGCGAACGGAGCACCCTTCGGATCCAGGTCGATCACCGACCAGTCCGCGAGCTCGGGCGCGCCCGCCCGTCCCGCGTAGACGTGCAGCGGGATGGTCCCGAGGTTCGCCACGTAGAGGAGCGTCTCCACGTCGTCGCAGACGAAGTGGTCGATCTCCCGACCCTCGTCCGTTCGCATCCGCGCGGTGCGGATCCAGGCCGGGACATAGTCCGGCGCGTCCTTCTGGAAGAACGACTTGCCCGCGATGCCGTCAGGAAAGCGCGTCAGCACGACGGGACGGTCGCGCAGGTACGGCAGTAGCCAGGGCGCGATGGCGCGGTAGTACGTGAGCAGATCGCCCTTGGTGTGCCCCTCCTCGGGCCAGAACACCTTTTCGAGGTTGGAGGGGACGACCTCGCGCGGACCGGCCCGCTCGGCGGGCGCCGGCGCCGCGCCAGGACGCTCGCAGTCCGCGGGTAACTTGTCGTCGCGAAAGCGAAGGAACACGGGCGCGCGCAGCAGGCCGTCCTCGGTGATCTCCCGGTAGCGCACCTCCACCACGCGCCGCGGCGCTACCCAGGAGTGCCCGCGCCCGGTGGGGAGCGGGCCCGTGCAGGGCGGTTTCGCCACGCGGTCCCGCTCCAGCTCCTCGCGCAGCGCTCGCAGCTCGGATTCGCGGAACCCGCTCCCCGCGCGGCCGACGTAGACGAACCCTCCGCCGGCCGCGTACGCGAGGTGGAGCGAGCCGAATCCGGTGCGCGAGCCTTCCGGCGGCGAGAAGCCGACCACCACGAAGTCTGCGGTCCGGTCGGCGCGGATCTTGATCCAGTCGCGCGACCGCCCGGAGCGGTACGGCGAGTCCGCGCGCTTGGCCATGACGCCCTCGAGCCCCAGCTCGCGCACGCCGCGGAACATCTCCTCGCCGCGCGCCTCGACATGATCGACGTACCGCAGCGGTCCGAGATCGGGAAGCAGCAGACGCAGGAGACGCTTGCGCTCAGCCAGCGGAAGCGGCCGCAAGTCGAAATCGTCGAACCCGAGCAGGTCGAAGCAGAACAGCGTGGCAGGAAGCTCCTGCATGGCGCGCTCGAGATCGCGCGGGGCGGTGAGCAGCGCGCGCTTCTGCAGCCGCTGGAAGCTGGGCCGTCCGGATTCGTCGAGCACGACGATCTCGCCGTCCAGCACCACCTGCTCGGCGGGCAGCGCGCGCAGCGCGGAGGCGAGATCGGGATGCACGCGCGTCGCCTCGGAGCCGCGGCGGTAATGGATCACCGCGCGTCCATCCTCGCGCCCCGCGACGGCGCGGAACCCGTCGTACTTCAGCTCGAACAGCCACGCCGGATCGCTGAACGGGCGCGGCTGAACCTCGGCCAGCATCGGCTGCACCTCGGAAGCGCGCACGCGGCGCCGCGGCGGCCGGAGCGCGCGCAGTTCTTCCCGGAGCGCGGCTGCGCCCGCGGCAGTGGGCAGCACCGGCGCATCGGAGAATCCGCCGCCCCTGCGCACGTGCGCGTCGCTCGTCTCCTTGATCAGCAGCCACTCCTTGCCGCGGGTGCGGACCAGCGTCCAGGCGCCCCGCAGCTTGTACCCGCGCAGCTCGAAGAGGAGCTTCCCCTCGCGGATGCCGCTGGGGAAATCCTGCACGGGCGTGCAGCCGCCGCAGTCCCACGGCTCTCCTTCGAACGCGGCGCCGGCGTCGATCTCGACGGCGAAGCGCCGGTCCGCCGGGTCGGGAGACGGACCCTTGGGAACCGCCCAGGACCGCAGAACCCCGTCCGTTTCCAGGTGGAGCGCGTATCCGGGACGCGTGCCCGTCTGCCGCACGACCGCGAACCGCCTGCCCGGCCGCTCGTCCAGGAAGTTGGGCATGAGCACGAGGAGGTTATCATCGCGCGCATGGGCGCTCGCTCCATCGGTTCGGGGACGATCTCGTTCGGCCTGGTCTCGATCCCGGTCAAGCTGTTCTCGGCGACGCAGAGCCAGGCGGCGATTTCCTTCAACCTGCTGCACGCGAAGTGCAAGGGCCGCTTGAAGCAGCAGTACATCTGCCCGCGCGACGAGAACCAGATCGTCGAGCGCAACGACATGGTGAAAGGGTACGAGGTCTCGAAGGATCAGTACGTCACCTTCACCCCCGAGGAGCTGAAGGCGCTGGAGGAGAAGGCCTCGCAGCAGATCGAGATCAGCGAGTTCGTGCCGACCGAGAAGATCGATCCGGTGTTCTTCGACAAGGCGTACTACCTGGCACCCGAGAAGGGCGCCGAACGCGCTTACCGATTGCTGTCGGAGGCGATGCGCGCCACCGGGCGCACGGCGCTCGCCCGCTACGCCGCCCGCGGCAAGCAGTACCTGGTGCAGCTCCGCCCCATCGAAGGCGGCGGCCTGGTCATGCAGCAGCTCATGTACTCCGACGAGGTGCGGCCCTTCTCCGAAGTCGAGGTGCCGCAGGGCGAGGTGAAACCCGCCGAGCTGGAGCTGGCCAAGCAGATCATCGGGCAGATCGCCGAGGACGAGTTCAAGCCCGAGAAGTACGAAGACGACGTCAAGAAGCGCATCCAGGAGCAGATCCAGCGGAAGGTCGAGGGGCAAGAGATCGACCTGACGCCGGCGGAGCAGCCGAAGACCCAGGTCATCGACCTGATGGAAGCGCTCAAGGCGTCGCTGGCCGCGCGCGGCGAGAAGGGCGCAGAGCCGGTGGCGGAGGACCGCAGGCCTGCCAAGCGCGCTCCGCGGGCGGAGAGGGCGGCGAAGGCTTCCCGGAAGTAGCCCCGCCGTGCGAACCTCCCCGCGATGACCGGGTACGGCTCGCGCGAGGTGTCGCGGATGCTCGGCCTGTCGGTGGGCCAGCTGCGATCGTACGTGCGCGCCGGATTCCTGAAGCCCGCGCGCGGGCCGCGCGGCGAGCTGCGATTCACCTTCCAGGACCTGGTGCTGCTCCGCACCGCGCAGGGCCTGGTCGGCGCGCGCATCGCCCCCCGCCGCGTCCGCGCGGCGCTGCGCAAGCTGCGCTCGGAGCTGCCCGAGGGACGGACGCTGCGCGACGTGCACATCCGGGCCGAGGGAGACCGCATCGTGGTCGGCGACGGCGCGCGCAAGTGGAGCGCCGAGGATGGGCAGGTCCTCTTCGATTTCGGCACCGCGGAGATCGCTCGCCGCATTGCGCCGCTGGCGCGCAAGACGTCCCCTTCCCTCGACGCGGACGGATTGTACGAGCGCGGCTGCGATCTGGAGGAGGCCGATCCGGCGGCGGCGCGGGCGGCGTACCAGCGTGCGCTGGAGCTGGATCCCGGCCACGGCGACGCGCACGTCAACCTGGGCCGGCTGCTGCACGAGGCGGGCGAGGCAGCCAGCGCGGCGGAGCACTACCGGCGCGCCCTCGAGGTCCGGCCCGAGGACAGCACCGCCGCGTTCAACCTCGGCGTCGCCCTGGAGGACCTGGGGCGGCGCGCGGAGGCCATCGACGCGTACCGGCTGGCGATCGCCACCGACCCGCACTGCGCCGACGCGCACTACAACCTCTCGCGCCTCTACGAGCACCTGGGGCAAGGAGCGCCGGCGCTGCGCCACCTGCGCACGTACCGCGCGCTCACCGGCCACGCCTGATGCGCGTCCTGTGCGGGACGAGCGGCTACAACTACGAGCCGTGGCGCGGCCCGTTCTACCCGGAGGACCTGCCGAAGACGAAGATGCTCCCGTACTATGCGTCTCGCTTCGACACGGTGGAGATCAACTACAGCTTCTACCGCAAGCCGACCGCGAAGCTGCTCGGAGGCTGGGCGGCGCAGGTGCCGGAGCGCTTCCGCTTCGCGCTCAAGGCGTGGCAGCGCATCACGCACCACACGCGGCTGCGCGAGCCGGAGCTGGCCTCGGCGTTCGCGGACGCGGCCCGGGCGCTGGGCCCGCGTCTCGCGCCGATCCTGTACCAGCTGCCGCCGAACCTGAAAGCCGACGTGCCGCTCCTGCGGGACTTCCTCCACCACCTGCCGCGCGACCTGCGGGCGGCGTTCGAGTTCCGCCACGAGAGCTGGTTCGGCGACGACACCTTCCACGCCCTGCAGGACTCCGGCGCCGCCCTCTGCCTCGCGGAGAGCGACGAGCTGGCCACCCCGCGCGTGCGCACCGCTCCCTTCGGTTACCTGCGGCTGCGCCGCACCGAGTACGACGAGGCGCCGCTCCGCGAGTGGGCAACCTGGGTGCGCGGCGCGGGATTCGAGCAGGACGTCTATTGCTACTTCAAGCACGAGGACGAGGCGCGGGGCCCGCTCTTCGCACAGCAGTTCCAGACTCTGCTCACTGCGTGAAGCGGTTACTTCTCCGCGCCCGCGCCGATCTTGGCGCGCGCGTTCAGCTCGGCGATCGCCTTGCGGATGTCGCGCGCGTCGGGGGCCGCCGGGGCGAGCTGGAGGTACTTCTCGTACGCCCTGCGGGCGGATTCCTCGTCGTGGCGCATCAGGTGCGCGATGCCGAGCCCGCGCCAGGCCACGGCGAGCGCGGCGTCGTTCGTGAGCGCCTGCTGGAACTCCTCGGCGGCGGCCTCGTAGCGCCCCCGCTCCAGCTCGAGATCGCCCCGCTTGACCTGGGCCTCGGCGACGGCGCGGGCGAGCTCGGCGGGCGAGGGGCGCGGGGAAGGCGCGGTCGGGGTCGTGTTCGTGGCGCGGGTCGGGTTCGAGGTGGCGGTCGAGGTCGTGTTCGAGGTCGGGGTCGTGTTCGAGGTCGTGGTCGTGTCCGAGGTCGTGGTCGGTGCCGGCGCCGGCACGACGCTCGCCACCGCCGGCGCCGGCCGCGGTTCGACCGCCGCGGGCGTGCGCCCCGCCGTCCGGTGCGCCGCGAGCGCACGGATGGCCGATGGGTTCAAGAGCCCGGCCCCGAACAGCGCGGCGGCCGCGACCGCGGCGCCGAGGATGCCCCCCAGCAGGCCCACGGCGAATCCCGAGCCCGACCTCACCACCACGGATTGCCCGGCCCCCCGCGATTCCAGGGTGCCGACTCGCGTATTCACGTCCTGCTGATCTCGCTGCACGTCCGCCATGCCGCTGCGCACAGCGTCGATCTGCCGGCCGAGGTGCGAGACGTGCTCGATCAGCTTGGCCAGGGCGGCGCGATCCATCTCGGGCATGCCGGCCCACTTCTCGCCCCGCGCCACCAGGGCTGCGAAGGCCTGGCGCTCGCTGTCCGCCCCGGCGGGCCGCTGCAACCCGTCCACGGCCTCGCGAAGCTGCTGCAGGTCGCCGAACCGCTCCCGCCGATCGCGCGCCATCGCGATGCGCACCAGGTCGGCGACCGGACCCGTGAGCTCCGGACCGGGTCCCTTCCGCGGGTCCGGAGCAGGCTGCCCCGTGAGCAGCTCGTATCCGAGGGCGCCGGCGGCGTAGACCTGCACGCGCGGCTCCGTCTTGGCGGGAGCGCCGCGCTCCAGCAGCTCCGGCGCCAGGTAGCCCGGCTCGTCGTCGGCGCGCTTCTCGTCGAAGCGGGCGAGCTGGATCGATCCCGAAGGGTCCAGGTGCACGAGCCGCGAGCGCACGGTGGACTTCTGCGCCGCCGCCAGCCGGGTGACCGCGGCGAACAACCAGAGCGCCTCGCCCGCCGCCAGCTTCTGTCCGGCCGCGCGCGCGCGCTCGAGGATGTCGTGCAGCGTGATCAACGGGGAGCGCAGCCTCCGGAAAATCAGTATCGCAGCCATCTGTCGTTATCGAAATTTCCGCGGGTGGCGCGGCCCTGCGCGGAATTGCTCCGAAGTGGTCCGCGGTGGGGGCGTGACGCACCTTGACGTTGACGTCACGGGCAGCCGCGTTAGGTTCCGTCCTGCGTGCGGCATGGTGCCCACGCGCTTGCAACACCCGCCGGGAGCGCACTGCCTCGGCGAGAGAGGGAAGACCATGTACCCAGGAATGCTGCACTGGTTGCGGAATGCGCGCCGTCAGGGCGCGTGCGGTCCTCGCGTCGGCCAGGGCCCGGCCGGTGAAGGCTTCAGCTTCCACCGGGGCGACGGTGACGATCTCGGCGGCGGCGGCGCCTTCGGCGTCCGGCGCCCGCTGCGGTTCCTCGCCTACCGGCTGAACCTGAACGAGACGCAGGTCGAGGAGCTGGCGAAGATCCTCGACGAGCTGAAGACCGAGCGCGCCCAGGCGGCCGTCGATGACCGCCGCGTCACCTCGGGCTTCGCGGACGCTCTCGGGCTCGAGCAGTTCGACGCCCTGAAGGCGGCGGACGCGGGCTCCCTGCGCGTCAAGAGCGCCGAGCGCTTGCGCGACGCGGTGCTCAAGGCGCTGGCCCGCATGCACGCGGTGCTGGACTCGCAACAGCGCGCCCAGCTCGCCTACCTGATCCGGACAGGCACGCTCAGCATTTGACCCGGGCCAGCTCGTCCGCGAGGGCGGTGCAGCTGGGGAAGCGGCGCGCCGGATCCTTCGCCAGGAGGCGGAGGATCACGCGTTCCAGGTCCTCGGGCACCGCGGGGTTCTTCTTCCGCGGCGGCTCCGGGGACTGGTTCACGTGCATCATCAGCAGGGGCACCAGCTCGGCATGCGTGAACGGCGGCGCCCCGGTGAACATCTCGTAAGCGCACACGCCGAGCGCGTACAGGTCCGTCGCGTGGGTGACGGCGCTGAAGTTGCCGATCTGCTCGGGCGACATGTACTGCGGCGTCCCCGCGATCGACCCGGCCACCGTCACGCCGGGCGTCGCGTGGTGCTTCGCGATGCCGAAGTCCATCACCTTGAGCACGCCGCCGCCGGTGACGAAGAAGTTGTCGGGCTTCACGTCGCGGTGGATGACGCCGGCGTCGTGCGCCGCCTGCAACCCGCGGCAGGCCTGCACCAGGTAGTCGACGGCTTCCGGGAACGGCATCGGCCGGCGCATCCGTTCCTTCAGGCTCTCCCCGCGGAGCAGCTCCATGCTGATGTAGCGGTGCGCCGCGTGCAGGCCGATGTCGTAGAGCCGGATGATGTTCGGGTGCACGAGCTGGCGGGACAGCTTCAGCTCCTGCTTGAACCGCGAGATGGCCGTTTCCGAGGTGGTGCGGAAGGTGAAGACCTTCAGGGCCACGTCTTCGTCCAGCTCGAGGTCGTGCGCCCGGAAGACCACCGCCATGCCGCCCTGCCCGATCTTCTCCTCCAACCGGTAGCGGCCCGCGATGGTCGCGCCGGGCGTGAACGCCTCACCGGGCGCGGGCCCGTCCTCGGCGCCCGCCTCGGCCGGCTCCAGCGTGGCCGAGCGCATGACCGTCGCAGGGGCCAGTGTTCCCGGCGCGTCCACGCCCGGCAGATCGCCCAGGTCGGGCAACCGGGGAAGCGACTTGCGATGGTGGTGGGCGGCGTCCTGCAGCACCGCCGCCGCGACCATCGGGGTGGCGCGCGACTGCGCAGCGAGGCCCGCGAGCAGCTCCCGGACGTCCCGGTACCCCGGCGACCTCGCCTCGATCTTCTGCAGCGCCTCCTTCGCGTTCTCGCCGAAGTCGTGCCGCAGGTAGAGCCGCGCGAGCAGGTAGAACGCCTCCGTCTCGGCGTCGTCCTGCGGACCCTTGGCCACGAACGCTCCGACGAAGTGCTCGAGCTGGATCCCCAGCGCGTTGAGGCCGCTCGCCAGCTTCACGGCGCGCACGGCGGCGGCGCGGTAGCGGGCATCCCCGCGGGGCACGCGGACCAGGTTGTCCAGCGCCTTCCCCGTATCGCCCGCCTCGAGGTAGCACTCCGCCGCCTCGAGCGGGAGCCCGGCGTCGGCATAGAGCTGTGCGGCGTCCGCGCCGCGCCCGAGACGCCTGGCGACCCGCGCGGCGTCGGCGTTCCTGCGGAGCTGGACGTACGCCTCGAAGGCGAGGTCGAGCTTCCCTCCGGACTCGAGCTTCTGCGCGGCGAGCAGGTTGGTCGCGGCTCCGCCCACCGCGACGTGCCGGGGCTGCGAAAGCAGCGAGGGCGCGGCCTCGAGCCGCTCGCCCGCCATCAGGCGAGCGGCTCCGATCTGATCGCCGGCTCGCTGCAGCGTCTCGACGGCGCGCTGCCGTTCGCCGAGCGCGACGAACAGCTCCACCGAGACCTGCGCCTCGCCTCCCTTGGCCAGCCAGATGGCCGCGCTCAGCGCGCGCTTCTTGAGGGACGGCTCCAGCTGGCCGGCTTGCGCGGGCCGCACCCCGAGCGAGCCGAACAGCACCTCGCCCGCATCGCGGTACCGCCGGGCGGCCGCGAGCAGCCGCCCCACGTCGTCCACCGCTCCGGCTTCGCGGAACGCGCGCAGCGCCTCCTCGCCCTTTCCCGCCTTCTCCAGCGCGCGGGCCTTCTCGTACGCGGCGCGGTCCACGCTAGCCGTCGTCCACCATCTGCGCCGCGAGCCCCTTGATGGACTCGGGCTGGTTGGCCACCTTGAGGCCCTCCTCCAGCGTGATCAGGCCCTCCCGGAGGTAGCGCACGATGCACGAGTCGAGGCTCTGCGTCCCGGAGCCGTCGTTGGAGGCGGTGTCCAGGTAGCCGTCGATCTGGAACACCTTGTTCTCCCGGATGAGGTGCGCGATCGCGTAGTTCTGCAGGAGGATCTCGAGGACCGCGACGCGCCCTTCGCCGCTCGCGTGCTTGACCAGGTGCTGCGAGATGACCCCGCGCACCAGCACGCTGAGGGTCGACCGCATCTGCTCGCGGCTCTCCTCGGGGATGACGTCGATGATGCGGTCGATCGCCTTCGACGCCGAGTTGGCGTGCAGCGTGCCGATCACCAGGACGCCCGTCTCCGCCGCCTGGATGGCGAGGCCGATGGTCTCCAGGTCGCGCATCTCGCCGACGATCAGTACGTCGGGCGATTCGCGCAGGGCGCTGCGCAGCGCGCCCGCGAACGACTCGGCGTGCTTGCCCACCTGGCGCTGCGTGATGACCGCCTTGTGGTTGGTGTGCAGGTACTCGATGGGGTCCTCGATGCTGATCACGTGCCGCTGCGAGGTCTTGTTGATCTCGTCCACCATCGCCGCCAGGGTGGTCGACTTGCCCGACCCGGTCGGCCCGGTCACCAGGACCAGGCCGTTGTTGAGATCGGTGAGCCGTTTCACCGCCGCGGGCATCCCCAGCTCGTCCAGGGTGGGGACCTCGTTCTTGATCACCCGGAACACCGAGCCGAAGCCCTGGCTCTGGACGAACACGTTGGCGCGGAAGCGCGCCACGCCGGGCAGCTCGTAGACGAAGTCGATCTCGCGCTTCTTCTCGAACTCGGCGCGCTGCTCCTCGGTCATGATCTCCAGCAGGAAGCGGCTCGTCTCCAGCTCGGAGAGCGTGCGGAACGGGAGCGGCAGCAGATCCCCTTCGTGCCGGATGATGGGCACGTTGCCGGCGTGGAAATGGAGGTCCGAGGCGCCCTGCTCGGCAACCAGCCGCAGGAAGGAGTCGAAGCGCGCCATCTCAGCTCCCCGTCGGCTTGGCGGCGGGCCGGGGGGCCGGCGCCGCCGGCTTCACCGCGGGTCGGGACGGGTGCGGCGCGGCGTCGGGATGCGCGGTGCGGATGGGCGGCGCCTTCGCCGCGGCCTGCTCCTCGAGGAAAGCCTCGAAGTCCTTCTTGCTCACCGCCTTCATGTACGCGTCCTCGGCGGTGATCCGTCCCTCCCGGTAGAGGCGCATCAGGTCCTGGTCCATCAACTGCATGCCCTGCTCGCGCGAGGTGGCGATCACCGAGGGGATCTGGAAGGACTTCCCTTTGCGGATCAGGTTCGAGACCGCCTCGTTGTTGAGCAGCACCTCCACGGCCAGCACGCGCCCCTTCCCGTCCCGGGTCTTCAGCAGGTACTGGCAGACCACCGCGCGCAGGCTGTCCGCCAGCGTGGAGCGGACCTGCTCCTGCTGCCCCGGCGGGAAGGCGCTGATCAGCCGGTCGACGGTGGTGGCCGCGCTGACGGTGTGGACCGTGCCGAACACGAGGTGCCCGGTCTCCGCCGCGATCACCGTGAACTCGATAGTCGCGAGGTCGCGGATCTCGCCCACCAGGATCACGTTCGGGTCCTCGCGGAGGGTCGACCGGAGCGCTGCAGCGAACGACTCGCTGTGGGTGCCGATCTCGCGCTGGTTGACGAGGCTCATCTTGCGCCGGTGCAACACCTCGATGGGGTCCTCGAGCGAGATGATGTGCCGCGAGGCGGTGCGGTTGATGGAGTCGATCAGCGCGGCCAGCGTGGTCGACTTCCCCGAGCCCGTCGGGCCTCCGACCAGCACCAGGCCGTTCTTCAGATCGGGCAGCGTGCGCACCACCGGAGGCAGGCCCAGCGTGGCGATGTCCGGCAGCTGGCCCTTGATGCGCCGGAACACGCCGGCGAGGCCGCCCATCTGGTGGAAGAC
Organism: Myxococcales bacterium; assembly: GCA_036393835.1. Lineage (GTDB taxonomy): Bacteria > Myxococcota > Myxococcia > Myxococcales > 40CM-4-68-19 > VBKO01. The sequence goes on from DASWGI010000091.1 coordinate 10,698, forward strand.
GTTGGCGCGGAAGCGCAGGCCCTCGCTCTTGACCTCGTGCGAGTAGTCGACGTCCTGCAGCGCCTGCAGGGCGACAATCTGGTCCGTGGTGAGGTGGGGCAGGAGCAGCGACCGGACCTGCTCCGCGGTGAGCGGCTGCTCGGTGACGGGCGTCGCGCGCCCCACCTTCTTCATGTAGACGGGCCGGTCGGGCGCGACGATCAGGTCGTCGCCCTCGGAGCGCGCCAGCTGCACCAGCAGGCGGTCGAGGAGCGGCACTGGGGTCGAGCCGCCCGAGGCGGCGACGCGCCAGCGCGTCAATAGATCCCGGGCCGCGGCGCGCACGCGCGGATGCGGATCGTCGGCCAGCTTCCCGACCGGCGCGGCATGCTCCGACGCGTCGAACTTCTCCAGGAACTTCACCGCCAGCAGGCGCACGTCCGGGTTCTCGGACGCGGTCAGCGGCGCCACCTGCGGCGCGACGGACTTCGCCTCCATGTCGATGAGCGCCTGCAGGCAGACCGGCTGCAGCTCGGGATCCTGCCCAAGGATGTGCAGGACGTAGGGCACCGCGCGCGCGTCCTTGATGGAGGCGACGGCCTCGATCGCGGTCTCGCGCACCCACCAATCGGGATCGCTGCTGGCCGTCTGCACCAGCGAGCGCAGGGACTTGGGGTCCTTGACACGCCCCAGCACGCTGGCCGCGAAGCGGCGGATCACCTCGGACTTGTCGGAGAGGTACCCGACCATGTGCGCCGTGAGGTGAAACCCGCCCAGCTCGACCAGCGCGTCCATCACGCGCTCGCGCACCCACCAGTCCTCGTCGCGCAGGTGGGCCATCAGCTTGGGCCACAGCGACGAGTCCGGGTCCGGCACGCTGCGGATCACCTCGGTCGCCATGCGGCGCACGTTCACGTCGCGCGAGCGCAGGAGCCAGATGACGGTGCGGCTCAGGTCGAGCTTGCCCTGCATGCTGAGCGCCTTGAGCACCTCGGCGGCCCGGTTGCGCACCGCCATGTGGGCATGCCCGAGCGCGTCGACGAGCGGCGGCAGCACCGCGTCGGTTCCGATTGCCTCGAGCGTGTTCAGCACGGCCAGGCGGATGCCTCGCGGACCGACGCGCAGCTTGCGCTCGAGAGCGGCGATCGTGCGCAGGGAGACGAACCTGCGCAGTCCCTCGACGGCCATCTTCGCCAGGCCCACCGACTCGCTGTCGAGGAACCGCGAGACAAACTCCCAGTAGTCCTCCTCCGAGCAAAGCTGCGCGAACGAGGCGACCGCCTGCAGCGTGACCGGCTCGGCCTGGCCGTCCAGCGCCCCGGCGATCACCTTGAGCGCGGGTGCGGGGTCCTTGCCCATCCAGCGCGGGTCGCCCAGGTGCTTGAGCGCGAGGGCCTTCTCCTGCTGTGTCCCCACACCGAGCGCCGCCTGCAACGCCGGCACCGCCTGCGTCCGCGCGAACGAGACGAGCACGTCGAGCGCCTCGACGCGGCCGGGAAACTCGCGCTCGCCCACCGCGCGCGTGAGGAGCTCGAAGGTGGTCTTGCTCGCGCCCACCTGGGCGAGCGCCCGCGCGGCGACCTGCCGGAGCGAAGCATCGGTCGACCGCAGGTGCGCGACCAGCTCGCCGTGCTCGGTGGGCGAGTTGACCCGCGCGAGCAGCGCGACGACCGTCGTCCGCAGCGCGGCGTCGCCCGCCTTGAGCGCCCGGGCGAAGGGGACGAACAGCGATTTGTCCGGGTTCTTCTCCACCAGCCGCGCGAACACGCCCAGGCGCGCGCGGTGCGCCTGGGCGTCGGGCGCTTTTCCCGCGAGGACCTCGAGCAGCTTGAGCAGGTCCTGCGGCGCGGGCGACTCCGCCGCGCCGAGGAAAGCCTCGACCTCCTCCGGCCCGTTCCAGGCCGCTGCCTTGAATTGGCCGAGAAGGTCTTTGCCGGAGAGCATCGCTTCGAGCTTAGCATCGGGCCCTCGTCCGTCCTGAAAACGCCCGAGAGGCGCGCCGCGCACACTTCCGCGCTTCCTGCGCGGCGCGCCCACACCGGCATGCGCGCGCCGTGCCTCGCCCTCGCTGATCACGCTCGGCATCGGCATCAACGACGTGACCTGGCAAGTGCCCGACGAGGCATTTGCGGTGAACCTGGAGGAGATCGGCGTGGCGCTCGCGTCGCTGCGCGCCCCGGTGGTGCTGATGAACATTCCCCATCTCGCGCTGCCCCCCATGGCTTCCATCCGAGCGCGGAGGGGTACCAGGAATGGACGGCGCAGCTGTGGCCCGCCGTGCGCGCGGCACTCTAGGCCGCAGGCGCAATCCGCGCGACCGCCGCATTCTCCTCGACGTGGGCCACCGACCTGGTGCCCACCAGCGCGCAGGTGATCCCCGGCGTGGCGCGCACGAACTGCAGCGCGCGCTGCGCGTCGGTGTCGAGGCCGGCCAGGCGCGCGCGCTCCGCCGGCGAGAGGTGGGCGAGCCGACCTTGCAGCACCGGGGCCGAGGCGAGCACCGCGATGCCCGCCTCGGCGGCGGCCTGCAGCAGCGTGCGGCCGCGCTGGTTCGGCAGCGAGGCCGCCTCGTCCATCTCCAGGTTGTAGGGCAGCTGCACGGCGCGGAAGCGGTGCCGCGCGCCGCCTGCCTCGCGCGCGCACGCGAGCACGTCGTCGAGGGAGAGGTGCTCCGGGTCGTCCTCGGGGAGGCGGTAGCCGTTCCAGGTGGCGGTGCCGTATGCGGCGATGCGCTGCTCGTCGCAGGCGCGCTCCAGCCCGGCGAAGGCCGCGCGCAGCCGGCGGAGGAACTCCTCGCGCGGCACCTCGCCGAGCTGCGTCTCGGGGTTGTGCAGGTAATAGAGGTCGATGGTGGCGACCCCCAGGTTGCGCCGGCTGCGATCGATCTGGTCCGAGAGGAAGCGCGGCGACAGGCAGTGCACGCCGTCGACCACCTCGTCCCAGCGGAGGAGGCCGGGCCGCACGTAGGTCTCCTCCACGAACGAGCGCGGATCGCGCGGCCGCGACCCGTCGAAGGGGAGGAAGCCGCCCTTGGTGCAGACGAGCACGCGCTCGCGGGGCACGACGCCCTCGCGGAGCGCGCGCCCGACCGCGCGCTCGCTGCGCTGGTTCCGGTAGTTGATGGCGCTGTCCACCACGTTGATGCCGAGCTCGAGGGCGCGGCGGACGGCGTCCGCGTACGCCGCGTCGGTCCAGTCGTCGTCGCGGCCGAGGTACGTCCCGATCCCCAGCGAGGACACGGTGACGCCCAACGCCTCGCGGAAGTGGCCCTTCGCCGCCGGAACGTCACGGGCGTAGGCCGCCGTCGCGGACGGCGTGGCGCGTCCGTCGAGCGGAGAGACCGGCGTGGGCATGCGGCACCTCCGTGCACAGATTACCTCCGTCCCGCCCCGGGCGGGCAGGAGGCCCCCCAGCGTCGGGCGCGCACCCTCCGAGGATGGCCGCAGCACCGCGCGTTCGCATAGACTGCTCTTCGTGGACAACGCGCCGCGAGGAGCGCTGGAGAAGGTGCGGGCCATCTGCCTCGCCTTGTCCGAGGTGGTGGAGACCACCTCCTACGGACACCCGACCTGGAAGGCGCGGAAGAAGACGTTCGCGGTGTTCGAGCGGTATCGCGGCGACTGGAGCATCGCGCTCAAGGCCGACCCCGAGGAGCAACGCGCGCTGATCGCCACCGACGCGCGCTTCTACCGCACGCCGTACATCGGTCAGCAGGGATGGGTGTCCTTCAAGCTCCAGGGACGGATTCCCTGGGCGCGCCTCCGCGGGCTCTTGCGCGAGGCGCACGACCTGGTGGCCTGAAACGGCGCGTGATCACCGGCGCTTCGTCGCCGGAGGATGAAACCGGCGGCCGCGGGCAGGTGCTGGCCCGCGGCCGCTCGGACGGCTACGCGTGGATCAGTCGTCGTCCACGGTGGTGGAGAAGACGTCGGGCTGCGAATGGGTTCCCGCCGCGGGCGAGGTGGGCGGGGAGGTCCAGGTACGCCGGTTGTCGCCCCAGGCCGCGAAGACGCCGTCGTCGTCGTCCTTCGACCGCGCGAGCGTCTGATACTCGCCGATGTCGTAGCAGGAGACGATGAGCCGGTCGTAGTTGGTGGTGGCGGTCGGAGTCCGGACCACGTTGCTCGGGGTGAGGTCGAAGGCGGTGGTGCTGAGCGGCGCAGTGCTCTTCAGGCGCACGCGCGCGCCGTTGACCTGCAGGGTCGCCACGTCCGTGCGCAGCCGCGCGTCCGCTTGTTGCACGTAATAGCTCACCGTCAGTTTTTTCGCGTCCGGGGCCATCGAGATGGCCGGGTGGACGTGCTGACGGTCGGCGGCGGTCGAACCGGCGACCCGGAAGGTCGGGGCCCAGCTGCGCCCGCCGTCCCGGGAGAGCACGAGGTTGATTTCCGAGCCTGCGCCCGGATCGCCGAAGAACGGGCTGGTCGAAGTGTTGAGCACGAAAGCGAACGCTCCGCGCGCAGCCACGGCGTGGGGCTGGCTGATGAGGCGCGTCGCCTGCCGGAAGCGCGGGAGTCCGAACCTGCCACCGCGCTGATCGGTACCAGCCACTAGCGCGTTGCGGATGCCACCGCCTGCGCAGTCGTTGAGCAGGCCGGGTGTGACGTTGGGGAAGGCGAAGGCGTCGAAGGCGCCGGGAACGTTGAACGCGAGGAAGCGGAAGGTTGTTCCGCCGTCGTCGGAGACGAGAACGCGCACGTTGTCCGCGTCGAAGTTGCTGAAATGGAGGAACGGGAGGTAGAGGCGTCCGGTGGAGAGGTCGACCACCGGGTTGGAGAACTGGATGAAGGATGAGTTGTTGCCGTCGTCGACGGGCGCGAAGAGCTTGCGCGAGGAGAAGGTGAGTCCCCCGTCGGTGCTGCGCGCCAGCCACAGCTGGCTGGCCCCCTTAACGAAGCTCGTCCACGTCACGTAGATGTTGTCGCGGGAGGGCGCCGTCGGATCGGGGCCGATGGCCAGCCACTCCTTGTCCGACCCGTCGTCCAGCGCCACCACCGTCGCCGTGCCAAACGTCGATCCGTGGTCCGTGCTTCTTGTTGATGATCAGCGCGCCCCTGCCGACCGCGTCGGTTCCGAGGCTCGCGTAGAAGACGTTCCCGCGCCTGTCGATGGCCAGGGCCGGATCGCCCAAGGTAAACGGCGCGTCCTCGGACACCGGCGGGACGAAGCCGCTCGACCAGGTCCGTCCGCCGTCGTGCGAGGTCGAGAAGCCGCTGAGCAGGACCCGCGTGAAGGCCAGCCCGAACCCGGGGAAGAACTGGACGGTCGTGCCTGCGGACGAGTTGTATCCCACCACCACGTGCTTTCCGTCCCGCACCGCCGAGGTCTCGCTCTGGGTCGAGAACTCGAACGGTCGGGTGGCGACGACGGCCGGGTCGAAGGTGACGATGTGGTCCAGCGCCGGATCGTTGACCTGGACGTTCACTGCGTCGTCGTCGCCGCCGCCGGTCCCACGGCTCTCCTTGCCTGCTGCCGGCGCGCCTCGCACCGGGACGAGCCCGGAGCGCACGGCCCTGACCAGCCTCTGCGCCATCTCCCCGCCGCTCGAGCGAGGCGCGATGGCGCCCTTGACGGTGACGTCCCGTTCCCCGTCGCCGTCGAACGCCGCCACGTCCTCGTCCACGGGGATCACCAACCTCCCGCTGACGATCACCGTGTCCGTCTCTGCCGTTGCCGGGCGATCCGGCACCGCGAGCGTGACCGCAAACGAGCACACCACCAACGTCGTGAGCTTCGTCCTTTGCATGAGCCCCCCCAAATCGGCCACACCGATCGGCCGAGCGGACGGACGCTAGCCGCGCGTGCCGTCCGTTGTCGATACGCTACATCAGACCAACGTCTGATCCGCTGCTCGCCCACGGATGCCTGAGAAAGGTTCGAGCTCGATCTCCATCCCCGCGGGTGCACGGTCGCGCAGGAGCCGCAGGCCAGGCACGTCGGTGCGCACCACCGGCTCCTCGAACCAGGTGACGCCCAGCTCGGCGAACCGCTCCGCGAACGCCAGGGCCTGCTTGCGCTGGTAGGCACCGTTGGCGTCCACCAGGAGCTCCACCCCGGGGCCGATCGCCTTGCGCGCGGCGGCCACGCGCTCGAGGTCTTTCTG
>DASWGI010000092.1:0-2275 GCA_036393835.1 Myxococcales bacterium
CGATGAACTTCGGCAAGCGCACGCCCGAGGACGAGGCGCATCGGATCGTCGCGCGCGCCCTGGAGCGCGGCGTGACGCTGTTCGACACCGCGAACGCGTACGGGGACTCGGAGCTGATCCTCGGCCGCGCGCTGCGGGGCCGGCGCGGAGCGCGCATCGCGAGCAAGGTGGGCAGCCGCCCCGCCGGCGGCGCGCGCGAGGGCCTCGAGGCGGAGGTGGTGCTGCGCGCCTGCGACGAGAGCCTGCAGCGGCTGGGCGTCGACCGCATCGACCTCTACTACCTGCACTGGCCGGACATGCGGACGCCGCTCGAGGAGACGCTGTCCGCGCTGCAGAAGCTGATCCAGGCGGGCAAGATCGCGCACTGGGGCGTCTCCAACTACGCCTCGTGGCAGCTCGTCGACATGGAACGGATCTGCGCGCGCACCGGCCTGCCCCGGCCGACCACCGCCCAGCAGATCTACAACCTCCTGGTCCGCCAGCTCGACGTCGAGTACTGGGCCTTCGCAAGGCAGCATCCGCTCCACACCACCGTCTACAACCCACTCGCGGGCGGGCTGCTCGCCGGGCGGGCGCTGCGGTCCGAGCCGCCGAAGGGGTCCCGTTTCGACGGCAACAAGATGTACCAGCGGCGGTATCTCTCGGACCGGTTCTTCGAGCTGGTCGAAGCGTACTCGGCGCTGGCGCGCGAGGCCGGGCTCACGCCGGTGCAGCTCGCCTACGGCTGGCTCGCGGCGAGGCCTGGCGTCGACTCGGTCCTCCTCGGGCCCGCCGACCTGTCGCAGCTCGACGCGGGCATCGACGCGTGCGCGAAGCCGCTCGGAGCGGAGCTCTGCGAGCGCATCGACGACGTCCACCGCGTCTTCAGCGGGACCGACGCGACCTACGCGCGGTTGGACTGAAGCGCACCTTCCAGTAGTCCGCGCTCTGTTTCGCTTTCGAAAGTGGCTGGAGTTGCTGAACCATGAAGGTGCCATTCTGGGTGTTTGCTGGCCTGACGGTGATCTTCGGAGTGGCGTGTCTTTTCTTTCCGAAGTCTGTTCAGGCAATCGCGACCCGGGCACTTGACGTCGCCGCTGTTCCCGAAGGAACGAAGCTGCGGGCGTACGTACGTTCCGACTCCTACCTCTTCAACCTGAGGTTCATCGGGGTCCTCAGCAGCGTGGCGGGCCTGTTCTTCTTGTACGCTGCCTCGAAAGCTCGTTAGGGCCTTGGCCCGATTTGCCTCTGCAGTGCGCATCGCAGCGAGACCCCGATCAATTCGCGCCGAGCCGCACACGGCCGTCCGCCGGGCCGGGCGCCCCGGCGTGGTTCGCGGTACAACCGCGCACCTGAAAAGGAGCCCGCGTGGAAGCCGAGCTGGCCCGGCACTGGACACTGGACCCGCAAGTCGAGTTCTTGAACCACGGCTCGTTCGGCGCCTGCCCGCGGCGCGTGCTCGACCTGCAGCAGGAGCTGCGCGCGCGGATGGAGCGGCAGCCCGTGCTGTTCCTCTCGCGCGAGCTGGAGCCGCTGCTCGACGAGGCGCGCTTCGCGCTGGCCCGGTTCGTGGGCGCCGATGCCGACGATCTGGCGTTCGTGCCCAATGCGACCACCGGGGTGAACACCGTGGTGCGCTCTCTGCGCCTCGGCCACGGCGACGAGGTGCTCACCACCGACCACGCCTACAACGCCTGCCGCAACGCCCTCCGCGTGCTCGAGCCCGCAGGGGTCCGCGTGGTCACGGCCGCCGTGCCCTGGCCGGGCGTCACGCCGGCGCGGGTGGTCGACGCGGTGCTCGCCGCGGTCACGGCGCGCACGCGGCTGGCCCTCATCGATCACGTGACCAGCCCCACCGGGCTGGTGTTCCCGGTCGAGACGCTGGTGCGCGCGCTCGCCGAGCGCGGGGTGGACACGCTGGTCGACGGCGCGCACGCGCCGGGGATGCTGCCGCTGGACGTGCGCCGGATCGGCGCCGCGTACTACACCGGCAACTGCCACAAGTGGCTCTGCACGCCGAAGGGATCGGGCTTTCTCCACGTCCGCCGCGATCGGCAAGACGGCGTGCTGCCGCTGGCGGTGAGCCACGGCTTCAACTCGACGCGCACCGACCGGTCACGGTTCCGCCTGCTGTTCGACTGGGGCGGCACCGACGACCCCACGCCGTTCCTCTGCATCCCCGAGGCGATCCGCTTCCTCGGCTCGCTCGTGCCCGGCGGATGGCCCGCGCTGATGCAGCGCAACCGCGAGCTCGCCCTTGCCGGCCGCGCCCTGCTCTGCGACGCGCTCGGAATCC
>DASWGI010000093.1:0-21654 GCA_036393835.1 Myxococcales bacterium
ACCATCCTCTACTCCTCGTGCTTCGACGCCAACGGCGGGCTGTTCGAGACGCTCCTCGAGGAGGGCGACGCGGTGATCAGCGACGCCCTCAACCACGCGAGCATCATCGACGGAGTGCGGCTGTCGAAGGCCCAGCGCCTCCGCTACGCCAACAACGACATGGCCGACCTCGATGCCAGGCTGGTCGAGGCGAAGGACGCGCGCGTCCGCCTCATCGCGACCGACGGCGTCTTCTCCATGGACGGGATCCTCGCCAACCTGAAAGCGATCTGCGACCTGGCCGAGAAGCACCGGGCGCTCGTCATGGTCGACGACTCGCACGCGGTGGGGTTCACCGGCGAGAAGGGGCGCGGGACCCACGAGGCGTGCGGCGTGATGGGCCGCGTCGACGTGCTCACCGGCACGCTCGGGAAGGCGCTCGGCGGCGCCAGCGGCGGGTACGTCTCGGGGCGGCGGGAGATCATCGGGTGGCTGCGGCAGCGCTCGCGTCCGTACCTGTTCTCCAACACGCTGGCGCCGTCCATCGCCGCCGCGTCCATCGAGGTCCTCGAAATGCTGGAGGGGACCGGCGAGCTCCGCCAGAAGCTCCGCGACAACGCCGCGTACTTCCGCGCGGGAATGACCAAGCTCGCGTTCAAGCTCGTCCCCGGCAGCCATCCCATCATCCCCGTCATGCTGGGCGACGCGAAGCTCGCGACCACCATGGCCGACCGGCTCCTCGAGGAGGGAATCTACGTGATCGGCTTCTCCTTCCCGGTGGTCCCCCGCGGGCAGGCCCGCATCCGGACGCAGATCTCGGCGGCCCACGAGCGGGAGCACCTGGACCGGGCCCTCGCCGCGTTCGGCAAGGTCGGCCGCGAGTTGGGAGCGATCCAGTGAAGGCGCTGGTCAAGGCGGAGCGCAAGCCGGGCCTCTGGCTGCAAGAGGTCCCCGTCCCCGAGCTCGGGCCCAACGACCTCCTCGTCCGGGTGCGCAAGGCGGCCATCTGCGGAACCGACATCCACATCTTCAACTGGGACCCGTGGTCGCAGAAGACCATCCCGGTGCCGATGGTCATCGGCCACGAGTTCACCGGCGAGGTGGCCGCCATCGGAAGCGCCGTGACCGGCTTCACCAAGGGTGAACGGGTGAGCGCCGAGGGGCACATCACCTGCGGGCACTGCCGCAACTGCCGCGCCGGCAAGCGCCACCTCTGCCGCAACGCCGTCGGCCTGGGCGTGCAGCGCGCCGGCTGCTTCGCCGAGTTCATCGCCGTCCCCGCGGTCAACGTGTTCCGCGTCCCGAAGGAGATTACCGACGACATCGCTGCCTTCTTCGACCCCCTCGGCAACGCCGTGCACACCGCACTTTCCTTCGACATGGTCGGCGAGGACGTCCTGATCACCGGCGCCGGGCCGATCGGCATCATGGCCGCGGCCATCGCGCGGCACGTCGGAGCGCGCCACGTGGTGGTCACCGACGTGAACGACTACCGACTCGGCCTGGCCAGGCGGATGGGCGCCTCGCGCGCCATCAACGTGAACGACGCCTCGATCGAAGGCACGATGAAGGAGCTCGGGATGACCGAGGGCTTCGACGTGGGGCTGGAGATGAGCGGCAACGCGACGGCGCTGCGAGGGCTGATCGCAGCGATGAACCACGGCGGCCGCGTGGCGCTGCTCGGCATCCCCACGAGCGAGGTCGCCATCGACATGAACCAGGTGATCTTCAAAGGCCTGGTGCTGAAAGGCATCTACGGGCGCGAGATGTTCGAGACCTGGTACAAGATGACCGCCATGCTGATGAGCGGCCTCGACGTTTCACCGGTGCTCACCCACCGCTTCGCCGTCGAGGACTACTTGAAGGCGTTCGAGACGATGCGGTCGGGGCAGTCGGGCAAAGTCATCCTCGAGTGGGCGTAAGCAGTCGCGCGTACGCGCCTGGCGTTACACCGGTCTCTGGGCACTCGAGCGCATGCATCTCGAGCCAGGTTGCAGGCGATCGAGACCTGCGATCGCGAGCAGCGATCGCCATCCTTCGGCGGGAGTGACGAGCTGGAGGTCTTCATGAACTGGAAGCACAAGGCATCGTGTGCCGCAGCCGGGGTCTTGCTTCTTGCCCTGCCAGGTTATTCGCAGCCGGGGAGCTCGAGCGACAATCTCAACCGTTACGAGGCGATGGTCCTCTGGTCCATCCACCAGGGGAACCACAATGAAATCGCCATGGCGAGACTGGCGAAGGACCAGAGCGTGTCCGAGAACGTCAAGGACTTCGCCGACCGGATCATCCAGGATCGCCAGAGCGCGGAGGCCCAGGTCCAGACGTACGCCAAGAGCCACAAGATCGACCTCGACGACCTGGGCCGCCGGCTGGCGGAGATGAGCCAGGAGCAAATCCTGCTGGAGCGCCGGGAACGGACCGTCGGGTCGGCCACCGGCGAGTGGGCGTGGACGTGGGAGCGCGCCGTCCAGTCCAGCAACGAGGATCGAACGGAGCTGGGAAAGCTCCGCAAGCTCAAGGGCCCGGACTTCGATCGGGAGTTCGCGCGCGCCATGGTGACGGATCACCAGACGCTGATCGATCAACTGACTGACGCGCGGGCCCGCACGACCGACTCCGACCTGAGGGGCCTGATCGACAAGCTGCTTCCCACCTTCCAGCAGCACCTCAGCATGGCGCAGAAGCTTCAGATCCTGGTGTCGAAAGCCTAGCCGACTCTCGCCTCAGCGGGCCGGGAATGCGCCCGGCCCGCGGGAGCGCGCCGAGGGAGCACCATCCCCACATGGGCCCGATCAGGAGGTAGGATCGGCCCGCATGATCTTCGAAGGATTCACGCTCCAGCGGATCGACACGGGCGAGGCGACGATCCGCGTCCGCCACGGCGGGAGCGGTCCGCCCCTCCTGCTCTTGCACGGATATCCGCAGACGCACGTCATGTGGCACCTGCTCGCTCCGCAACTCGCGCGCGAGTTCACCGTCGTCGCCATGGACCTGCGCGGTTATGGCGAGAGCTCGAAGCCGGCGACGGCCCCCGATCACGAGCCCTATTCCAAGCGCGCGATGGCGCGGGATTGCCTCGCCGTGATGGAGCGCCTGGGGTTCCCCCGCTTCGCAGTGGCCGGGCACGACCGCGGCGGACGCGTCGCCTACCGCCTCGCGCTCGATCACCCCGAGCGCGTCCGCAAGCTCGCCGTCTTCGACATCCTCCCCACCGGCGAGCACTTCCGGCGCGCCGACATGGCCTTCGCGCTCGGCTACTGGCACTGGTTCTTCCTCGCCCAGCCCTACCCGTTGCCGGAGAAGCTCATCGGCGCCGACCCGGACTGGTTCTTCCGCCACCGCCCGGGGCGACGGTCGGTGTTCGCGCCCGAGGCGGAAGAGGATTACCTGCGCTGCTTCCGGAATCCCGAGACGATCCACGCCGCGTGCGAGGACTATCGCGCGGCGGCGACCTACGATTTCGCGCTCGACGAGGATGATCGCGCGCGCAGCAGGAAGATCGCGCCGCCCGTCCTCGTCCTGTGGGCCGCGCGCGGATCGCTGCCGGCCTGGTACGACGTCCTCGCCGTCTGGCGCGACTGGGCCGACGACGTCCGTGGCGGCCCCATCCAGGGCGGGCACTTCTTCGCCGAGGAAGCGCCGGACGAGACCTGCGCCGCCTTGCAAGCGTTCTTCGCGGGCTGAGCGCGCAGCTGCTGCGCATCGCGGTCGGCTGAGCTTGTCGTGCGGGTGCGCCCTTACGCGGCGCTGAACACCTCCCTGACGCTCGCGGCGTGCTTCCCCGCGAAGTCCGGGAAGGCCTCGGGGTGCACGCACGCGGCCATGATCTCCAGCGACTCGACGATCCGTGGGCCAGGCCGGTTGAAGTAGGCGTTCCCGTCCGCGACGTAGACCCGCGCCCCCCAGCCGCGCGGCAGCGCCTCGCGCAAGACGTCCAGCTCCTCCAGCGTGCGGCCCAGAGGGAACCCGCAGGGCTTCACGATCACGACCTCCGGATCGAGCGCGCCGAGGCCTCCGCGGTCGAGCGTCGGCGCGTACTCCCCGGGGTGCGTCACCAGCGGCTCGCCTCCGGCGAGCGTGACCAGCTCCGGCATCCACATCCCGCCGATCATGACCGGCGCGACCCATTCGATGGTCACCACCCGGGGCCGCCGCCGCAGCAGCGCGGCGCGACGCGCCACCTCGGCGACCCGCGCGCGCAGGTCCGCCACGATCCGCGCCCCGCTCCCCCCGCGCCCGATCGCCTCTCCCACGCGGGCCAGGTCGCCCCAGATGTCGTCGAGCCGCATCGGGTGCAGGTTGACGATGGCCACGTTCTTTTGCGCAAGGCGCGCGACGGCGCTGCGGACGTCGTCGAAGGACACGGCGCACACCTCGCACAGGTCCTGGGTGACGATCACGTCGGGCCGGGCTTCGCGAAGCCGGTCGAGGTCGATCTGGTAGATGGCGAGGGCGTCCTTGAGCACTTCGCGCACCGCGGCGTCGATCGCCTGGCTCGAGGGAAGCGGTCCGATCCGCGCGGACGTGAGGACGGGCACGTCCTCGACGCCCGGAGGGAAGTCGCACTCGTGGGACCGGCCGACCAGCTCGGCCCGCGCGCCGAGCGCGCAGACGATCTCGGTGGCCGACGGCAGCAGGGAGGCGATGCGCACCGCCGCGAGGATACCCCGCGGCGGACGGTTCCATCGCGCGGGTCAGCGGCGGTGGTCGGACACCAGCCGATCCAGCGCCTCCTGATCGCCTGGGGAGAGTCTCTCTTTTGGAGGCGCCTTGGCGGCGCGGTCCTGCTCCGGCGCGGGCTCTTCCTGGGACGTATGGTCCTCCCAGCGGTCGACGCGGTCCCGTGCGCGGGCGAGCGGCTCGGTTCCCTTGCGCCAGCGCGGCTTGCGGGGCGCGGGATCTCCGGGCACCCGCTCCTTGAGCCACCTCCAAGCGCCGACCGCCTCGGACGCGACCTCGTCCGGCAGTCCCTCCCGCTGCGCCCGCTCCCAGAGCGTCGCCCCGTCGAGGGGCAGCAGGAACAGCGCCGCGGCGGCGGCGGCAGCGCACAGCATCACCACGATCCCGAGGAGGCGGCGGAGACGCCCGAGGAGCATTGCCACGATGATCGCCCCGCCGCACAGAAGCAGCAGTTTGGCCATGCGGGAGAAGTGCCACCAAGTGGTTGGGTAGGCGACTTTTCTGCCGCTCCACCCCGCCCCGTCGGGTCAGCGCGGCGCCGGCTCCGGCAGTCCGCTCACCGCGCCGGCCCCCCAGCAGTCCACCTGGTACCCGGCCGCGGCGAGGGCGATCTGCAGCTGCCCCTGCCGCAGGCCGTAGGCGATCTGCTGGCCGACGAGCGTCAGCGGAACTCCGTAGCCGTCGATCGCGGACCACTCGGCGCGCGCTCGCAGCGACGATTCGATGTCGCGCTCCTCGAAGGGCACGCCGTGCTTCCGCAGGCACTGGCGAAGCCGCTCGCACACCGGGCACCAGCGCGTGGTGTAGACGACCACGTGGTCCGCGGCGTTGCCGGGCCGCGGGTCGAAGTACCAGGCCGACCCCCGATCCACGATCAGCGCGGCGACCGAGATCGCCAGGAGCGCCCACAACACTCGCGTGCGCGCCTCGCGCCGCCCCTCGGGGCTGACCGCCCACCTGTGCCAGGCGCTTCTCCAATCCACGGGTCGAGCATAGATCGCGCGTCCTCACTGCAAGCATGGACCGGCTGGCGGCGGTGCAGGTCCCGCTCGCTGCTCTTCCCACCACCTGCGCAGGGTCCCTCTCTACCTTCCCTTCCCGCGCGGACCGGTCCGCGACCCGGAGGGACGATCCATGAAGCGCTTCCTGTTGACCCTGACCTTCATCACCTACCTCGCCGCCGACATCGACATCGTCCAGGGCAAGCACGACATCCGGTCGGCGCTGGCGTGGCGGCCAACCCGGACGCCAGGGAGGCTTCGCTGAAGCGCACCGTCGCCGGCGGGGACGCGTGCGCCGCCCCATCGGCGGCGACTGAGCCGGTTTCCCGTGGTCGGACTGTTCGCCGGGATGCTCGCGCTGGGCGAACGGCTGACCGCGGCGCAGCTCGCCGGGAGCGCGCTGGTCGCGACCGGGCTGGCGCTGCCGGTGGCGGCTGGCTTCTGACAGCGCCGCTCCTGAACCCGACACGGATCCAGGAGCGGCGAAAGGCTCCTTACTTCGAGGCGGCGGCGGCGGTCTTCAGCGGCGCGGCCTTCGCGCCGGCCGGGTCCATCTTCGAGGCGCCATGGAAGAGCGCGCCCTTCTGGATGACGAGCGACGGCGTCTCCAGATCGCCCCGCACCTTGCCGGTGTCGTGGATCTCGACCGCGGTCTTCGCCTTGATGTTCCCGTTCACCTCGCCGTGGACGGCGATGGTGCCACAGGTAACGTCGGCGTCGATGCGCGCCGCCTCCCCGACCACCAGCACGTCGTTGGTGACGATGGAGCCGATGAACCGGGCGTCGATGCGGACGGTGCCTTCGAAGGTGAGCTTGCCCTCGAAGCGCGCCCCGCGCCCGAGAAGCAGATCGCTGCCCGGGGCCGGGGCCGGCGCGACCGGGGCCTCGGGGGCCTTCGTCGCGACGACGGGCTCCTGCCGCTCGGGCGTGGGCTGGGCCAGGGCGACGCTCGACTTGCGATCGTTGACGGACGTTTCAGCGTTGTTCCAGAGCGACATGAAGCCTCTTTTTCGCCGGTGGACAGGCAAGCGAGCAGGCGCCCGGCGCGGCAACCTGCTCCCTCTCCTACCCACCGCCGCGCGGAGGTATTCCGGCGATCGACCCGCGCGGGACGAGCCGCGACCGCGCGGGACGAGCCGCGACCGCGCGGGTCGGGACCCGGCGCGCTCTACAGCCCGAGCAGCATCTGCTCCAGCAGCTGGTTCCCCTCGAGTCTCCCGGCATGGGAGCGCGCGCACTTTGCCCAATCCAAGGCGTAGGTCGCCATGTAATTTGCGCACATACGATGGCGGCGAACACGCCAAATCCGCGAGATCCCTGGGCGGGCCTGCCAGGCCCGGCTTGCCTTGCGCGCGCGCGAGGCCGTACACCCTTCGCATCTTTCCGGGGGTCCCTCGTGCTGAAGAAGCTGCTGCTCGCCGTCGTCGTGGTCCTCGCCGTCTTCGCGGTCTTCGTGGCGACCCGGCCCAGCTCGTATCGCGTGTCCCGGGCCCAGGCGATCGCGGCCCCGCCCTCGTCCGTTTACGCGTTGGTGGCGGACTTCCACCAGTGGGACAAGTGGTCGCCGTGGGCGAAGCTCGATCCGGCGATGAAGACCACCTACGGCGGCCCGGTCGCCGCGGCCGGCTCCTCGTACGCGTGGAGCGGCAACGACAAGGTGGGCGAAGGCAGGATGACCATCGTCGAGGCCAAGCCCGGCGAGCGGGTCCGCATCCGGCTCGAGTTCATCAAGCCTTTCGCGTCGACGAGCTCGACCGAGTTCGAGTTCGCGCCGAAGGGCGGCGGGACGGAGACCACCTGGACGATGGTGGGCCACAACGAGTTCGTGGGGAAGGCATTCTCCGTGTTCATGAACATGGACAAGATGATCGGAAACGACTTCGAGAAGGGCCTGTCGCAGCTCAAGGCGGTCGCCGAGGCGGCGGCCCCGGCGGCCGCGGCGGCGCGCTGAAGCCCCACGCCTGCTGAGCTACCATCGCGCCGTGCGAGACGGCACCGCCGACGTGGTGGTGGTCGGCGCCGGCGTGATCGGCGCCAGCGTCGCCTGGCACCTCGCCGCGCTCGGGGTGCGCGACGTGCTGGTGGTGGACCGCGGCGCGGCGCCGGGGGAAGGCAGCACCGGCCGCGCGACCGGCGGCTTCCGCGCCCAGTTCGGGACCTCGATCAACGTGCGCCTGTCGCTGCTCGCGCGCGAGAAGCTTCGCCGCTTCCGCGACGAGGTGGGCGCCGATCCCGGATACCGTGCGTGCGGGTATCTGTGGCTGGCGCGCGCCCCGGGCGAGCTCGACATCTTGCGCGCCGCGCAGCGGGTGCAGCACGAAGCAGGGCTCGCCGAGGCGCGGATGGTGGAGCCGCCCCGGATCGCGGAGCTCAATCCGGCAGCGAGCCTGGACGGCGTGATCGGCGGCGCGTTCTGCCCGTCGGACGGCTTCCTCCGGCCGCTGGACCTCCTGCGCGGGTACCTCGACGGCGCCCGCCGGCTGGGAGCGCGGGTCCGCCTCGGCGAGGAGGTGACGGCGCTCCCGCGCCGCCCTGGCGGACGGATCGAGAAGGTGCGGCTCGCCGGCGGGGAGATCGCCTGCGGCACGGTGGTGAACGCGGCGGGCGCGTGGGCAGGGACGCTGGGGCGCCTGGCGGGAGTGGAGGTGCCGGTCGCGCCTCTCCGCCGCCAGGTGGCGTGCACCGCGCCCTGCCCTGCGCTGCCGGAGGACATGCCGATGACCCTCTGGCCCGGCGACGGCTTCCACCTCCGCGTGCGTGACGGACGCGTGCTGCTGCTCCGGCCGACGAAAGGCGCCGCCGATCCCTTCCGCGCCGAGGTGGAGGATGCGTGGATCGACGAGGTGCGGTCGATCGCGGCGGATCGCGTCCCGGCGCTGGCCGGAGTGGAGATCGATCGCGCGCGCTGCTGGGCCGGCCTCTACGAGATGTCGCCCGACGGGCACGCGCTGCTCGGCCGCGCGGCCGGTTGCGAGAACCTGGTGCTGGTGAACGGCTCCTCCGGGCACGGCGTCATGCACGCTCCCGCGCTGGGGGCGCTCGCGGCCGAGCTGATCGTGCATGGCGCGCCGCGCTCGCTCGACGTGCAGGCGCTCCGGCCGACCCGGTTCGAGGAAGGCGCGCCCCTCGGCGATCCCGGGCTTCTCTGAAGAGCTGCTTCAGGCCGTCCGGCCGCTAGCTCTTCTTGTGGTGCAACGGGCAAGCGTCGAGCGCGGGCGCCGGATCGAGCGCGTCCTTGCCCTGGAGCACCTTGGTGACCTTGCCGCCAGCGTCGATCACGAAGGTGACCCGGTCGGCGTAGGTCTTCCCGTTGTGTTGCATCTCGACTCCGTAGGCGCGCACCACCTCGCCCTTGGGATCCGCGAGCAGCGGAAACGGCAGCTTCAAGCTCTCGGCGAACTTCTTCTGCGTGTCGAGATCGTCCATCGAGACGCCCAGGACCTGGGCGTTCTTGTCGGCGAACCGCGAGGCGATGTCGCGGAACGCCGACAACTCCCGGGTTCAACCCGAGGTGAAGGCCTTGGGGAAGAACGCGACCACCACCGATCGGCCGCGCAGGTCCTTGAGGCTCACCGGCTTGCCGCCGGACGACTCCAGGGTGAACGACGGCGCCGCCTGTCCCGGCTCCGGACGGGCCGACGCGACCAGGAACATCGCTGCAAGGAGGGCATGTGTCATGCGCCGCTGCATATACGCAAGCGGCCTCTTGCGCCACCCTGCCGCTCGCCAGCGCCCCGACGAAGGTCGGCCAGCCGGGCAGGCGCTCGCTGCTCCGCTCAGTGGGTTGCGCGTGCCTAGCTTCCTCGCGGGGGGTCGGATGGGGGGTCGGGTCCAGCCCAGGGACCTCGAGCGGCTGTCGAGCGCCGTATCCTCGCGCCGCGCGGAGGCGCTCGCCGCCTGGAGCACCGCGGTGCGGGAGGCGGCTCGGGCGCGCGGACGCGAGCCCTTGCTGCTCGAGCTCGGGCCGGCGCTGTTCGCACACCTGCTGGAGGACCCTTCCACGTTGGAGCTGCCGGCCGGAGCCGATCCGGCGCAAGTCTCCGAGGAGCTAGCGCTCCTTGCCGAGGCGCTCGAGCCCTTGCCTCGCTCGGGGGCCCGCGCGGCCGCTCGCGCCGTGGCCGAGCTGCAGCGCGCCGCCGCGGAGCAAATCGCGCGGCGGCGGCAGCAGGCGATCCGCGCGCTCGATCGCGTGCTCGCCGCGCCCGATCCGGAGACGCTGCTGGCGGCGCTGCTCGAGTCGGCGCCTTCGGTCGACTCTTGCGCGCTCTATGCCGCTCGCGAGGGGACTCTGCGGCGCGAGGCGGCGGCAGGCCTGTCGCGCGACCTGCCCGATGCGCCGGACGCCCTGGTGCAGCTGGCGGCGCGGGTCCGCGAGCCGGTCAGCGCGGGGGACGCCTCGCAAGAACCGCTGCTCGAGGGATCGCCCGTGGCCGCGGCCGGCCTGCGCACGCTGGCCGCGCTGCCGCTGGTCGAGGGCGGCGCGCTGGCCGGAGTGCTGGAAGCCGGATCGCGGACGGCCTGGCAGCTTGGCGAGGTGGACGAGCTGCTCCTGCGGGCCGCGGCCGCGCGCGCGGGCCCGCTCCTCGCGCAGCAGCAGGCGCGGCAGCGCATCGCTGAGCTGGAGCGCCGCCTCGCCCTGCAGAACGACCTGGCACGGATCCTCTCCCAGTCGCCGTCGACCGAGGAGGCGATGCGCGGCGTGCTCGGCGCGGCCTGCACGCACCTCGGCTGGGACGCGGGGGCGGCCTGGGTGCTCGACGCCGATGGCACGCTGCGCTGCCGGGCGACCTGGTCGCAAGATGGCTTCCCCGCGGAAGTGCTGCACGACCTGTGCGCCGGCGCGGGCGCCGACGGCCTGCCGGGGCGAGTGGTCCGGTCGGGCGAGCCGTTGTGGAGGTCCGGTCTCCCGGAGGCGAGCGACCTGCCCCGATCGGAGGTGTTTGCCCGCGGCGGGGTCCGCACCGCGTTCGTGGTGCCGATGGGCGTGGGCGGCGAGACGCTCGGAGCGCTCGAGCTGTTCTCCCGCGCCGTGCAGGAGCCCGCGAGCCGCGAGCCGATCGAGACGCTGGGCCGGCAGGTGGGGCAGTTCCTCCGCCGGGCCCGCGCGCAGGACGAGGTCCGGGAGAGCGAAACGCTGAAGGCGAGCATCCTCGCCTCGGCGATGGACGCCTTCGTGGCCATGGATGCGCAGGGCCGCATCGTCGAGTGGAACGCGGCCGCGGAGCATACTTTTGGCTGGAAGCGGGAGGAGGTGGTCGGGGTCCCGCTCGCCGAGGTGATCATCCCGCACCGGCTGCAGGCGACCCATTCCGAGGCGCTGCGCAAGCACGTCGAGACCGGGCAAGCCGGGGCCCTCATCGGGAACCGGGTGGAGATGCCGGCCATGCACCGCGATGGCCGCGAGTTCCCGGTCGAGCTGGCGGTGACGCGCATCGACCGGCCGGGCGGCGCGCTCTTCACTGGAGCCCTGCGCGACATCACCGAGCGCAAGCGCGCCGACCGCGCCGCCCGGCGCGTCACCGAGACGTTCCAGGCCCTCATCGAGGCATCGCCGCTGCCGATCATGGCGCACGACGGGGACGGCAACCTGCTCATCTGGAACCGCGCCGCGGAGCAGGTGTCCGGGTGGAAGCGCGCCGAGGTGCTGGGGCAGCCGGACCCGTTCCTGCCCGCCGAGGCACACGTCGAGGCGCAAGGCCTCTCCGGGAACGGCAGCCACGTGGCGACCGGGATCGAGGTCCGGCGCCCGCGCAAGGACGGGACGCCGGTCGACCTCTCCATCTCCGTTGCTCCGTTGCGGATGGGCCGCGGCGGGCGGCCGGGCACCATCGCGATCGCCGCCGACATCACCCAGAGCAAGCGCGCCCAGAGCGAGGCCGAGGAGACGGCCCGCTTCCGCGAGCACTTCGTCGGGATCGTCGGCCACGACCTGCGCAACCCGCTCACCGCCATCGTGACCGCGGCGCAGCTCCTCCTCCGCCACGGAGGGCTGTCGGATCGCCAGGCCCGCACCGTCTCGCGCATCTCCGCCAGCTCGGAGCGGATGGCGCGGATGATCGGCGACCTGCTCGACTTCACCCGCAGCCGGCTAGGCGGCGGCTTCCCCATCCAGACCCGGCGCATGGACCTGCGGGAGCTGTGCCGGGCGGTGATCGAGGAGCTGGAGCTCGCCTATCCGGAGCGCACCATCGAGTTCGAGGCCCACGGCGACGCCTGGGGCAACTGGGACCCGGACCGCGTCGCGCAGGTGGTCTCCAACCTGGTGGGGAACGCGCTGCAGCACAGCCCGGAGAGCGGCACGGTCCGCGTGGACCTCCGCGACGAGGGCGACCGGGTGCTGCTCGAGACCTCGAACGCGGGACCGCCCATCCCCCGCGAGGTGCTGCCGCACATCTTCGAGCCCGGCCGGCGCGGCCCGGCCGGGCGCGGACGCAACGAATCGAGCGGCCTCGGCCTCGGCCTCTACATCGTGCAGCAGATCGTGCTCGCGCACGGAGGCGAGATCTCGGTGCGTTCGTCGGCGGAGGAGGGGACCACGTTCACCGTGTCGCTCCCGCGCCGTTCCCGCGCGCTCCCCTGAACTGCGTTACCATGCCTCGCGGTGCGGTTCCTCTCGCGCGAAGGGCGCAGCAACCTCGTGCAGTACGGGCTGCGCCGGCACTTCTACACCGACGTGTACCACTCCTGGCTTCGGGCGCCCTGGCGCGTGGCTCTGGGGGCCGTGACCGTGCTGTACCTCGTGGTGAACTGCCTGTTCGCGGTGGCCTACCTCCTGGTGGGCGGCGTGGAAAACCTGGGTCCGCGGTCGTATGCCGACGCGTTCTTCTTCAGCGTGCAGACCATCGCCACCATCGGGTACGGGCACATGGTGCCGATCTCGCACGCGGCCAACGCGCTGGTCACGCTGGAGTCGCTGATCGGCCTCATCGGCGTGGCCATGGCGACGGGTCTCATGTTCGCCAAGTTCGCCCGCCCCACTGCCCTCGTCCTGTGGAGCGATCTGGCGGTGGTCGCGACCTTCGAAGGCGTGCCGTCGCTCATGTTCCGGGTGGCCAACCAGCGGGGCAACCAGGTGGCCGAGGCGCAGATCCGGGTCACCCTGCTCGTCTCGGAGGAGACCAGCGAGGGCATCCCCATCCGGCGCAACATCGACCTGCACCTCCGGCGCAGCCAGTCCACGGTCTTCGCGCTCAGCTGGACCGTGGTGCACCCGCTGACGCCGGAGAGCCCTTTCGTGACCCACACGCGCGAGCAGCTGCGCGCGGGCAATGCCGAGATCATCGCTTCGCTGACGGGGCTCGACGACGCGTTCAACCAGACCATCCACTCCCGGCACTCGTGGTCGATGGACGAGATCGCCTGGAACGCGCGGTTCGTGGACATCATCGGGACCCTTCCCGACGGGCGCCAGGGAGTCGACTACCGGCGCTTCCACGACGTCCTGCCGCTGGAACGGCAGACGGCGGACGACCGGCCTTGACCGGGACGCCGGGCCTGGGCAGCCTCGCGCCATGAGATGGACCTGGGCAGCCGCGATGGGATTCGCGCTCGCCTGCGCGTGCGCGAGCAGCCAGACCGGCGCGACGGGGAACGCCGCTCCTCCCGCCGCACCCGCGCCGGCGACAAAGGCCACGTCCGGGGCCGCGCCCGCGGCGACGGCCGCTCCCGGGCCGATGACCGCCGCGGAGGCGGCGGAGAAGGCGCACGAGGAATGGAGCCGCTCGCGCGGCGGCGGCGGCGGCGACTCGGCACGGGGGAACCCGGACGCGAGGGAGCGCCCCGCCCCTCCGCAGGCGGGCGGACCGGACGATGCGCCGTGCGCGAACGACGCCGACTGCACGCTCACGCGCGTCGCCCCGGGAAGCTGTTGCGCCAGCTTGTGCTCCCCCCGGGCGGTGACGCGGGCGCGCGGCGCCGAGCTCGAGCAGCGCAGCGCCGGGTGCCGGGGCTGCGTGGAGCCGCTCTGCCGCGATCCCGGGCGCGTCGAGGCCACCTGCCGCGCCGGCCGCTGCGTCGCGCGGCAGGTCGCGTCGCCGGATTAGCCGCCGCCGTATTTCGTTCAAGCCGCCGCCGGCGCGCGGCCGTTGGTGGCGCCGCCGCCCTGCCCGCCGCGAAGCCCGGTCCACAGGGCGCTCACGACCAGCACCAGGAGCACGATGGCCTGCGAGAGAAGGCCCTCGCGCGTCGCGTACACGCCGAGGGCGCGCACCTCGAATCCGCCCCACACGGTGAGCGGAACCAGACCGACCTCCTGAAGCGCGCGCACGCCGTTCCCCACCATCAGCACGGCGAGCAGGCAGAGCAGCACACCACACGAAAGCAGCAGGGGACGCGGCTTGAGCCGGCGGCCCAGCTTCTGGAAGGCGGCCACCAGCGCGACCAGCGCCAACAGGCCCACCGCGGCGCCGAGCGCCACCGACCCGCGTTCGCCGGGCGATTCGAGGAGCAGTCCGCGGAAGAAGAGCACCACTTCGAACACCTCCCGGTAGATGGCGGCGAAGGCGAGGCCGAACACCACCAGCGCGCTCCCGGCCTGCAGGGTGCGCGTGGAGAGGAACGACACCAGCCGCCTGGCGCTGGCGGCGGCGAGCAACCAGTGGCTCGCGTACAGGAGCAGGGCCGCCGTGACGAGCTGGAGCGCGCCTTCCACCATCTCGCGGCTCGCGCCCGAGACTCCCAGCAGCGCTCCCGAGGCCCACCAGGTGAGCGCGCCCGCGCCGAGGGCCGCCGCCCAGCCGAAGTGCACGGCGCGCGCGTCGCCCGTCCGCCCCGCCTTGCGCAACAGAGCGAGCAGCGCCGCGACCAAGAGGGCCGCCTCGACGCCCTCGCGCAGCGCGATGACGAGCGCGGCCACGAACGCGACCAGCGCGCCTCCGGGCCCGCGCACGTCCGCCTTCTCCAGCAGCGCATCGAGGCGCGCGGCGGGAGGACCCGGGTCGCCGGGGCCTCCCTTGCCCGCGGAGCCGCCCGGACCGCCCTTCCCCGGCCCCCCGTCCAGCGCGACCCGCACGGCCAGGAATTCGCGCTCGATGTCGGAGACGAGCTGCGCGGCGCGCGTGCGCAAGCGGGGCTCGTGCGGCTCGAAGTGGTCGAGGTAGGCGGAGATGAGCGTCCGCTTCGCTCCCGCCCGATCCCCGGAGGCCGCCTGGGCGAGCGCCTTCTGCACCTCGCGGCGCGTCTCCGACAACCCGGAAGACGCGTCGTGCGCCTCGACGAACGGGCCCGCCCGCAGCGCGCCCAGCGCCTGTTCCTGGTCGCGCGGCGAGAGCCCGGCCGCCGCCAGCCGCGCCAGCAGCGCCTCGTCGGGCTGGGTGGCCAGCTCGCGGTAGTCGGTCGGCAGCAGCGCGGCGCGAGCGAGCCGCAGGCCGCGCTGCGCGTCGGCCGGAGCGGGATGGGCCAGCGAGAGCACGAAGTAGGCGAGGTCCCAGCGCGCGGCGTCGTCGAGCGCCTCCTCGTAGCCGGGCATCGCGGTGCCCGGGACGCCGTACGTCGCGGCGCTGAAGATGCGCTGGGGGCTCGAGCCGCGCACCTCGTCCGGCGCGGCGAACGACGGCGGCTGCGTGGAGAGCTCCAGCTGTTCCTTCGGCGGAGCGTGCCCGCCCGCCCCGTGGCAGGCGGCGCACGCCTGCGCGTAGAGCTGCGCGCCGCGGGCGAGATCCGGCGGGCGCGGCGGCAGGAGCGCGACGCGGAAGCGCTGGGCGATCTCGTCGCGCACCGCCCGCGCCTGGGCGGTCACTTCCGGCGGAGGTGCCCGCGCTTCGATCCGGGCGCGCAGCGCGTCGAGGCGCTCCGCCAGATCGGCGCCCTGCGCTCCCGCCTCCTCGCGCAACTCCTGCGCGGCCTCCGACACGAAGTTCTGCTGCTCGGCGTGCTCGTCCGGGGAGAGCACCTCTCCCGAGGGACCCACCGCGCGCGGGTAGTCCCCCGCCACGTAGTCGAGCAGCGCCACCGCGCGGCGCAGGTTCTGCCCCGGCTGCCCCAGCGCCGGGGCGGCGGCGATGAGGGTGAAAATGAGAATCAGTCTCAACACCGCCGGACAGGATACTGGCCGGGCGGGCGGTTGTCACTCCCCCCCGAACCGTGGCAAGCCGTCGCACTCACATGCCCTTGAGACTGCCTCGCTTCTTCCTGCGCACCCGCGACGACGGCGCCACACACTCCGAGGCGGCGCACATCCCCGGCGGGCGTTCGGTGCGCGACCTGGTGTTCGGCGCCAACGACGGCCTGGTGGCGGCCTTCGCGGTCGTCTCCGGCGTCCACGGCGGCGACGTGTCGCCCCACATCATCCTGCTCGCCGGGATCGCGGAGTTGATCGGCGGCACCATCGCGATGGGCCTGGGCGCCTTCCTCGCCGCCAAGTCCGAGCGCGAGTACATCCTCTCCGAGCGGGCCCGCGAGGAGTACGAGGTGGAGCAGTTCCCGCACGAGGAGCGGCGGGAGGTGCGCTCGATCTTCGAGCAGAAGGGTTACCGCGGGCAGGCGCTGGACACCATCGTCGAGCACGTCACCGCGGACCCCAAGTTCTGGGTGGACACCATGATGACCGAGGAGCTGGGGCTCTCGGTGGCCCCGACCACGCCTCCGCTGCGGTCGGGGCTCGTGGTCGCCCTCGCGTACGCCGTCGGCGCCGCGTTCCCGGTCCTGCCGTACGGGTGGTCCTTGACGGTGGACCGCGCCTTCGCGCTGTCGATCGCGCTCACGCTCACCGCGCTCTTCGGCGTCGGCGCCGCCAAGACCAGGATGACCGGGCGACCCTGGCTGCGCAGCGGGCTCGAGTCCGTCCTCGTCGGCGCGATCGCCGCAGCCGCGACGTTCTTCGCCGGCCGGCTCGTCGCCGGGGGGCTCGGATGAGCGATGCTCCCGAGCGGGAGCTGGCGCGCGCGCTCGAGCAGGGACTGCGCGACGGCTTCGCCGAGCGCGGCAAGACGGCGCTGCACCTGGCCGAGCTGCTCCTGGACGCCGTGGACGAGGCGCTGCCCCTGGCGCACGGCAGGGGCAGCGCGGCCGGCCTGGAGCTGCTCGCGCAGCGGGCGGACGTGTACGGGTGGGACGGTCCGCCCGGCTGGGACGAGGTGCTGGCGCGCGGGATCGGCGAGCGCGGGGAGCTGGACGCGGGCGCCGCTCCCCTGGGTGGCCTGGGGGAGCCCAGCGACCGCGAGGGCCAGCGGCAACTCGCGGCCGCGCGCGTGCGGACCGAGGCACGGCGGCTCGTCGCCCTGGGCCGCGAGGCGGCGCAGCTGGGCGCCTCCTCGGGCGCCTCCGCGACCGAGCTGGTCGCGCACCCGACACTGCCCCCGGGCGGGATCCTGGTCGCCGCCCACGCCTCGCTGCTGCGGCTCCTGGCGCTCTCCTCGGCGAGCACGCTCCTGGATCTGCCGGAGGACCTGCAGGCGGGCACGCTGCCGTCCCCGGCGCTCGATGCGATCCTCGCCGAGATGGACGCCCGCGCTGCGTCGGGCAGCGACTTTGCGGGCGCGCAGGAGGAGTGGCTCGCCCGCCTCCTGCGGGAGAACGCTTCGGCGGCGGAGCCGTCGTTCCGCACCTTCTTCGCCGGCGTGTCGCAGTCGCTGCGGCTCGCGCTCTCGCTCCGCGCCTGGCGCGAGCATGCGCGGAGCGGCCAGCTCCCGGCCGACCTCGAAAGCGTGGTCGGCGCCATCGGCGCCTGGCAGCCGGAGCGGTGGCAGGCGCTGCGCCACGGAGTCCCGGCGGCGTGGGTTCGCGAGCTGTGCCCCGCGCAGCCGGAAGCGCCGCCGCTCTCGCGCCTCGCCCACGAGTGCGATCTGGCCCTCGATCTCGCCGGCAGGTTGTGGACCGCGCGGGGCCTCTCGCTCACCGGATTCGCCGCGCTCGCCACGCTGCTCTTCGCCCGCACCTGCTCCGCCCTGGCGCTCCGCGAGGAGCTGGGCTGAAGCTCCGCGGCGAAGCGATTGGCGGCGGCAGGCGCGCCGCGTTACCATCGCCGCGAACGGAGGTCCACGATGCCGGCCGATCCCTGGAGCACCCCCACGTCTTACGAGACGAGCGCCGCCGCCGAGGCGACCTTCCTCGCCAAGGTCTACCGCTGGATGGCGGCCGGCCTCGCGCTGACCGGCCTGTTCGCCTACGCGGTGGTGACGAGCCCGGGGCTCCAGCGCACAATCCTCGGCAACCCGATCGTCTTCTTCGGCCTGCTGATCGGCGAGCTGGTCATGGTCGTCGCCTTCACGCGCGTCGTGCAGCGGGCGAGCTTCGGGACCGCGGCGGCGATGTTCCTCGCCTACTGCGCGCTCTCGGGGCTGACCTTCTCGGTCATCTTCCTCGCCTACACGCGCGAATCGATCGCCTCCACCTTCTTCATCACCGGCGGCACCTTCGCCGCGATGAGCGCCTACGGCACGCTGACCAAGAAGGACCTCACCGGCTGGGGCCAGTTCCTGATGATGGGCCTCATCGGCGTCGTCATCGCGCTGGTGGTCAACATCTTCCTCCGCTCGGACGCGCTGGGGTTCGTGCTGAGCTGCGCGGGCGTGGTGGTCTTCACCGGCCTGACCGCCTACGACGCGCAGAAGATCAAGGGGTACGCGCACGCGGGCGACGAGCGGCTGGCGCTGCACGGCGCGCTCACGCTGTACCTCGACTTCATCAACCTGTTCCTCATGCTGCTCCGCCTGTTCGGCCGCCGTAAGTAGCCGTGCAGGCTGAGGTCCGGCCGCAGCCGCGCTGGGACCGCGGCGCCTTCTTCGACGTGGATGGCACGCTGGTCAAGACCAACGTGGCGCACGCGTACGCCTATTACGTCTTCAACCGCGGAACGGTGCTCGGCGCGCTGGGGCGGATCGTCAAGGGCCTGGCGATGGCGCCGCTGTACAAGGCCGCCGATCTCTACAACCGCAAGGTCTTCAACGAGCTGTTCTACCGATCGTACCGGGGCCTCAGCGAGGATCGGCTGATCGAGCTGGCCGACCGGCTGTGCGAGGACGTGCTCGCGCCCGCGGTGTACCCGGGCGCGATGGACATCCTCGCCGAGGCGCGGCGGGGCGGCTGCAAGATCGTCCTGTGCACCGGCGCCATCGACATCACCATGCGCCCGCTGGTGCGGCTGCTCGGCGCGGACGACCTGATCGCCAACTCGCTCGAGTTCGTGGAAGGGTTCGCCACCGGCAAGGTGATCCCGCCCATCGTGGAGGGCGCGCACAAGGCGCGGCGCATCCGCGACTACTGCGTCGAGCACGGGCTGAAGCTGGACCTGTCCCACGCCTATTCCGACAGCCTCTCCGACTACCCGATGCTCGCCGTCGTCGGCCGGCCGACCGCCGTGAACCCGGACCCGCGCCTGCGCGCGCACGCCCGCGCGTACGAGTGGCCGATCCTGGATCTCCGATAGGGCAAGGGCGTTCCACGCCCGTTCGCCGGTTCACAAAGCACGGTCGCCAGGCGGGGTTGCGGGCGGAGGGGCGAGCGCCCAGCTTCCGGCCATGCGGAACTGGTGCGCGGCGGCAGCGGTCTGTGCGTTCCTTTCGTGCTCGAAGAGCGGGGGCATCCAGCCGATCGACGGCGGAATCGACGGCGGGCCCGGCGGCACCTATCCGCACGACCGCCCGGCCGGGTACGTCAACCCGATCCCCGCGGAGAACGCGCTGCCCGGCGACCCGGGCTGGGCACTCATCCGCGGCGACGGCGCTCCGTCCGGCTCGGGCGCCGCCAAGCGGCCGGTGCACGTCGAGGCCTATGCGGATCGGGTCTCGGCCAAGGCAGGCGAGAGCCTCCAGGTGATGGCGAACATCCCCGCCACGGCGGGCGGCACGATGGGCGTGCGCTGGGCGCTCTACCGCTTGGGTTGGTACGGCGGCGCGGGCGCGCGGAAGCTGGCCGAGGGAACGGCGACCGCGGGACCGCAGCCGGCCTGCCCGCCCGACCCGGGCACGGGCCTCGTCCAGTGCCATTGGTCGCCGGCGTTCACCGTCCAGGTGCCGGCGGACGCCGTCAGCGGCCTCTACCTGGTGCGCATCCTGCGCGACGAGCCGTTCCCTTTCGGCACCTACGTCCCGCTGGTCGTCAAGGACGACCGGATGAGCGACCTCTACTTCCAGGCGAGCGTCACCACCTACCAGGCCTACAACCGCTGGATGGGCGAGTCGCTCTACGACGACCAGCTCGGCCTCTCCAGCCGCTTCGCCGTCAAGGTCAGCTTCGACCGCCCCTACATCCACGATTACGGCGCCGGCCACGTGCTCCGCTACGAGGCGCACATGGCCAGCTTCCTGGAGCGCAGCGGGTACGACGTCAGCTACACCACCAACCTGGACGTCACGCGGGAAGGGTCGGGCTCCCTGCGGCGGCACGGCGCGTTCCTCAGCGTGGGCCACGACGAATACTGGGACGGGCGGCAGCGCGACGCGGTCGAATCGGCGCGCGACGCCGGCACGCACGTCTTCTTCTTCGGCGCGAACGCCTCGTACTGGAAGGTGCGGCTGGAGAACCCGGGCGGCGACGGGAACGCGCGCCTGATGACCTGCTACAAGGTGCGCCCGCAGACCGACCCGCTCGCCGGCGATCCGGTGCAACGCACCGGCCGCTACCGCGACGCGCCGATCAACCGGGACGAGGAGGCGCTGGTCGGCACCATGTACGAGGAGCAGGTGCTCTTCGGGCAGGCGTGGGTGGTGCAGGGCGCGGCGAGCTTCGTCTACGAGGGCACCGGGTTCCACGACGGCGATCACGTGCCGGGGCTGGTCGGCTACGAGTACGACCGCCGGTTCGAGAACGACACGCCCGGCCCGGCGACGGTGGTGGCGACCTCGCCGGTCGTGGACATCTTCAACCGGCCCGGTGCCTCGGACGCAGTGGTCTACCGGGCGCCCAGCGGCGCGCTGGTGTTCGGCGCCGGTTCCATCTACTTCCCGCTCGGGGTGGACGACTTCGCCACCGGGCCGTACCACGGCAAGCGCGACCCGCGCATGGAGCGGATGGTGGCGAACCTGTTCAAGTCGGCGCTCGGTCTGCCGGTGCCGGCGCAGCTCTCGACGCCCCGCGCGCCGCTGTACGGCCAGCCGCTGGCCGCGTGGGCGGCGTCGGTGGCGACGCTGGCGAGCGCCCTTCCGGGTCCGAGCAGCGTCGCGCAGCTTCCCGACGGCTCGTTCGTCTACTCCGATCCGCGCGGCCACCAGATCCACCGCGTCGGTCAGAGCGCGCCATACGCGGGGACCGGAATCCCCGGCTCCGATCGGCAACCGGTCTCCGGCGACAGCGCCCACTTCGCGAGCCCCTCGTCGGTGTGGGCGGACGCCGCCGGCAACGTCTTCGTGGCGGACACGCTCAACAGCTGCATCCGGAAGATCGGCGCCGACCCGGCGCGCACGGTGACCACCTTCGCGGGGAGCTGCACCCTGTACGGGTTGCAGGACGGGGTCGGGACCGCGGCGCGCTTCAGCTATCCGATGGGGATGTCGTTCAGCCCGCAGTGGGGGCTCCTGGTCGCCGACCAGCAGAACCACGTCGTGCGTGCGGTAGACCCCGCCACGGGCGCCGTCACCACGCTCGGCAATCCCGGGGGCGCTCCGGACACCGACGGCCTCCCGGCGAGCCAGGCGCTCTTCCCGTTCGCAACCGCCGTGGCGGCCGCGGACGACGGCCGCATCTTCGTGATCTGCTCCAGCCCCGGCGTGCAGCAGGTGAAGATCAAGGTGATCGGCGCCGACGCGCAGCGCACCGTGACGACGCTGGCCGGCGGTCCCGCCGACGGATACCAGGACGGCATCGGCGCCTCCGCGCTCCTGCAGCCCCAGGGCGGCGCGGTGTGGGACGGGACCGGGCTGCTCTTCTCCGACCCCGGCAGCCACCGCATCCGCCGCCTGCTCCCCGGCATCGACGCGGCGACCTCCATGGTGCAGACGGTGGCGGGCAGCGGGAGCCCGGCCATGGCCGACGGCTCGGGCGGCTCCGCCGGCTTCGGCGTCCCGCTCGGCCTCTTCCGCGCGGCGGACAAGACGATCTACGTCGCCGACGGCGCCGGCGC
>DASWGI010000094.1:0-5280 GCA_036393835.1 Myxococcales bacterium
GAACGTGTCGATGTTCTGCGGCTCGTTGCCGGTGCTGCGCAGCACGCCGACCTGGAGGCGGTCTCCGGGCTGGAAGACGGTGACGGCCACCTGGTCGGGCCCGTTCACCACCGCCGTCCGCTGCACCGAGAGGATCGGCGAGTCCGCCGTCACCGCCACCCGGATCTTCCCGTTCGCGTCGGTGGTCGCGGTGGCGCAGGCGTGGTCCCTCTGGCAGGTCGCGGAGGAGTGGTCGAGGTTGGTGAGCGTCACGCGGTCGCCCGGCGCCAGCGCGAGTGGCGCGATGGGCAGCTCGCGCTCGCGGTTCAGGTCCTGGACCACCAGCACCAGCGTGGGGCTGGTGCCCGGCTGCCCGGGAGCGCAGCGCTTCAAGGCGAAGTCGAAATCGCAGTTGGCGAAGAACGGCCCCACGCTCCCGAGCATCACCGAGCTCACCACCGGCGCGAGCTGCGTGCGCAGCGCGACGTCGGAGAGCCCGCCGCCGCCGCTCACCGGCGCCGCCGCCTTGACGGCCGGCTCGACCGCGGGGAGCACGCCAGCGACGATCCCTCCCAGCGAGACCCCGAAGGCGAACAGGTCGCTGCCCGGGTTGGGGTCGCCCGCCCTGAAGAACGTGCCGGCCGCGGGGTTCTTGGGGTCCACGGGGATGTCCACGGGCCACACCACCGGACCCGCCACGTCGGGCCTGCCGTCTCCGTTGAAGTCGCCCGCCAACGGGAACACCACGGAGGAGGAGGGTCCCACCGCCTGGGTGATCTCGTTGGTCCCGTCGAACGTCCGCAGGATGCG
Organism: Myxococcales bacterium; assembly: GCA_036393835.1. Lineage (GTDB taxonomy): Bacteria > Myxococcota > Myxococcia > Myxococcales > 40CM-4-68-19 > VBKO01. The sequence goes on from DASWGI010000094.1 coordinate 790, forward strand.
CACCAGCATCATCCAGTCCACCACCGACTGGCGCACGGCGTCTCGCGTGTGGAACGGGTCGGCGGAGAAGAAGTCTCCGCCCGGGTCGAGGATCCCGTCGTTGTCGAGATCGCGCGCCCGGGTGGTGAGCAGGGCGGTCGCGAACCTCCCCAGCCCGCGGCTCGCGAACGCCTGCGCGACGGGCGCGAGCAGCGTCGGGTCGAGGCCGTGCCCGAAGGCGTCGATGGAGATGGTGGCCAGGCCGTACTTCGCGAAGGTGCCGGCGAACGCGAGCAGGTCGAACGACCGCGTCCCGCCATATCCGTGGCCGGCGAGCACGGTCGGGAACGGCGCGAGCTGCCCGCCGTTCGGCTTGGGCACCGCGAGCAGGAACGTGACGTCCTCCGGCTGCGTGTGCGCCTGCCCGGAGGCGAGGTTCACCTGGATTGTCCCGTCCTGGGGCGCGCCCGCGGGGACGCCGATGAAGCTCGGGGAGACGAAGCTCGCCGAGACGAAGTAGTCGATGTACCGGAAGGTCTCGAGCAGCGCGTTCAGCGTCGCCGCGTCGGGATTGCCCAGCATCGGCGCGAGGGCCGGATCGGAGAGCACCGGAGCCAGCGCGCTCGCGGGAAGGATGTACGCCTTCGGATCGTTGAGCGCGAACGCGTCGCGCTCCGGCAGGATGGTGAGCAGCGTGGTGCCGCTCCCCCCTTGGGGGCTCGGCGGAAGCGCAGCGCGGTACTGGAAGCCGATCGCGAAGAGAGGTCCGAGCCGCCGCAGGCCCCGCTGGATTGCCTCCAGGTCCCGCGTCGTGCTCTGGGTGGTGAACGCCCACGCGTACGCGACGTCCTGGAGCCGCACTCCCGCCGGCAACCGGCCGAGCACCGGGGACAGCTCGCCGTTCTGCGCCGGATGGTTGATGCCGGGGCCGGGCGGGACCACGGCGCGACCCTGCGCGTCCCGCAGGCGGTCGGTGAGGATGACCGCGTAGCGCTTCTCCTGGCGCAGCGGCAGCACCGGGCGCAGGATCAAGGTCCGCGTCGAGCGCTCGTAGAAGGGCAGCAGCTGGTCGGCCTGGTGGCGCGGGTCGGGGTCGTCGCAGGCCGGGCCGGGCGGCGCGAGCACGTTCGCGCCCGCGCCGCAGCCGGGGAAGAGAAGGTTCCGATGCTGCGCGAAGGGATCGTTGGGGAAGTACTGGCCCGGGTCGGCGAGGACGTACGGGACGCGCCCCGCGCCCAGATCGAGGGGCCACACCGAGCCGTCGTCGATCTGCACCAGGTACACGCCGTCGTTGGCCGGGTCGGCGTCGTTCTGCCGGGCGAAGAGGTCGAGCACGTCGAGGTCGGCGTCGAACGAGACGCTGATCGGCGCGTAGGTGCCGAACCCGTCGAGCTGGTCGAGGAGCGCGCGCGTGCGCTGCTCGAGCTGCGATGGCGCCGCCAGGCTGGAGTTCAGCCGCAGCCCCGTCGGGCTGCCCGGATCGGGGCGCGTGGCGAGATCGTTGGGGAAGGGGATCTCCGGGAGCGGCTTCCGCGTCGGCTCGAAGACGATGCGCGGCCCGCCGGTGTCGCGCGCGGCAGCGAGCCCTTCGATCGGCTGCGCGGAACGGCAGCTGGCGAGCGCGCACAGGGAGAGGAGGAGGAGTCGCCGCGTCATCGGCTCAGAACACCAACGTGGCACGGAACCGCACCGCGTTGACCGGCGGAAGCCGCGAACCGTCCGCCATCTGGAACGCGTTGCCCGGGAACAGCCGTCCGGCCTGCGCGCCGAGCTCGTATCCGACGTTCCCGCGCAGGCGTGCGCGCCAGGAGACGGCGCCGTCGATCTCGGTCCCGTAGTTCTTCCCGGGCTCCGCGCCGAACGGATTGAGCGGCGTCGAGGAGACGAACGTGCTGTAGGGGTCGACGTACGGCTGCGGCGCGCGGGCGAACAGCACGCTGCCGACCAGCCGGAGGCGGCCGCCGAACAGGGACGGGCGCCACCGCAGCGTGGGCTTCAGGTACAGCGCGTTCGCCACGGCGCCCTCGGTGGGGAGCAGGTCGATCCCGGGGGGCGGGCGCGCCGACAAGTTGGGGTCGGCGAGCCTGCGCGCTGCGTTCTGCGTCTGGAAAAGGAGTACCTCGTCGAACAGCACCAGGCCCACCTTGAAATCGCGGTTGAACTGGAACTGGGTCGAGGCGTCGTCGAACGGGTTCGAATCGCCGCTCGCGTACCCGGCCTCGAGCTCCGCCTCCAGCGTTCCGCGCGAGAGCAAGGCCCGGGCGGCCGCGCCCTGCTGCGCCACCTGCGTGCGGAACAGCGCGCTGAGGTTCGGCGCATGCGTGGTGCTGCCGTAGACCTCGGCGGCCTCCGCCTCGAGCGAGAGGGTCCCGCCCAGCCACTCCACCGGGAACAGGGTGCGCGCGTGCAGGTCGACCAGCCAGGTGTGCAGCGAGCCGCCTGCCGCCGCGTACTGCTGCCAGCGGCGCGCGATGTAGAGGCCGGCGCGCGAGTCCGGACCGGGGTCCCACACCACCGCGGCGACCAGCTGCGAGGCGACGTCGCCCCAGCGCAACCCGTTGGTCGCGCTGGCGTTGATGAGCTGCGCGTACCGATCGCGGTAGATCAGGTCCGCGGCCAGCGCCACCGCGACGTGCTGGGCGATCTCGCTGCGCGGCCCGAGGAACCCGAACGGGCGGGTGGCGAACAAGACGCGGTCGACGATGTCGCCGAAGCGGACGTCCCCGAAGTCCGGCCCCTCCTCCTGGTTGCCTCCGTTCACCAGCATGCCCATGCCCCAGTCGCTGGGCATCTGGCCGAACTCGAAGACCCCGAAGGGGAGGCGGAACTTGACGAACAGGTGGCGGAAGTCGAACCCGCTGGCGTGCACCCCGTCGCGGTTCGAGCGCCCCTGCCAACCCAGGTCCTGGAAGCTGGGAGCCAGGTCGCCGGCGACCAGCCCCCGCAGCACGTCGAACGAGCCCTGCACCTCGATCCGGTCCTGCTCGACGATCTTCGGCGTGAGACGGAGCCGGTGCTCGATCCAGCGCTCCTGACCGAGGCGCGTGCCGGAGCCGTCGAGCAGGTAGTCCGACTCGCCTGCGAAGCGCAGCCGGTACGACCCGTCGACCCGGATGTCGGCGGCCGCGGCCGGGAGCGCGCCGAGCAGGAGGAGCAGCGACACCGGGTATTTCAAGGTCCCTCCGATTGACACTTCGGACGCCCTCCCATATCAGGCGCACCGATGCGCATCTACAGCGGGATCGCCGGGTCCGCACGCAGGTTGACGCGCGGAGCGCTGGCGATCGGGAACTTCGACGGCGTGCACCTCGGACATCGCGGGCTGTTCGACGCGGCGAAGGCGTCGGCCCGCAAGCTGGGCGGACCATCGTCCGTGCTCACCTTCGAGCCGCACCCCGCGCGTCTGCTCGCGCCCGAGTACGCGCCCCCCCTGATCAGCTCGCCCGCGCGCAAGCTGGAGCTGCTCGCCGAGGCCGGAGTGGAGGAGCTGGTGGTGCAGCCCTTCGACCGCGCCTTCGCCGGCACCGAGCCGGAGCGCTTCGTCGACCTGCTGGCCGCGACGGGAGCCTACGAGGTGGTCGTGGGGCACGACTTCACCTACGGGCGCGAGCGCGGCGGCACGGTGGACACGCTCGGCGCCAGCCTCACCCGGCGCGGGCTCGGGTTGCACGTGGTCGCGCCGATCACGGTGCACGGTCTGGTGGTGTCGTCCACCAAGATCCGGGAGTTCACGCTGGAGGGCCGGGTCGAGGCCGCCGCCCAGCTCCTCGGGCGTCCCTTCGACCTGGAAGGCGACGTGGTGCGCGGCGCGGGGCGCGGGCGCAAGCTGGGCTGGCCGACGGCGAACATCCGCACCGACGCGGAGCTGCTGCCGGCGGTCGGCGTGTACGCCGTGCGCGCGCGACTCATCGAGACCCCGACCACGAACGAGGGTGGCTCCGCTCGCGGAGCCACGACGTACTCTGCCGCGCCGGCGCCTGCGCCGGGGCAGCAAGACTCGGGCTCGACCTATGTTCCGCCAACCCTCGGCCCGCCGATGCCCGGGGCGGCCAACCTCGGCCTCAATCCCACCTTTCGCGACGCCGCCCACGCCGGCAGCCGGCGCGAGCCGCTCATGCTCGAAGTGCACCTCCTCGACGTCGACCAGGACCTCTACGGCCGCTCGCTCCGGGTGGAGTTCGTCCACCGGTTGCGCGACGAGCGACGGTTCCCGAACGTCGAGGCGCTGAAGGAGCAAATCGCCCGTGACGTCGCCGCCGCCCGGGGGCTCCTGCACGGGTAGGTAAATGCGCGCAATGCTGCTGTAAGAAAGCGGCACACCTGGGGGCAGATCCGACCCCTCGCTCGCCTGAAATCCTCCCGAAACTCCGCCGGCTTTCTCGCTAGCTCAGCAAGCGTTCTGTTATCTTCGGGGCCTCTCCGAGAGGTGCCTCGATGGCTGGTCGGCTTGGCGAGCTGCTCGTCCGCGAAAACCTGATCTCGCTGCAGCAGCTGCAGAAGGCCCAGGAGGAG
>DASWGI010000095.1:0-10650 GCA_036393835.1 Myxococcales bacterium
GCTTCCGGCGGAGAGGGCGGTGTGCAAGAGCAGCCCGCCGTAGAGCAGGGCGCGCCTCGGCGGGGTGGCCATGGAACGCGCGGATCTGCGATGGTTCGCGCGCCCCTGTCAAGGAGGAGTTCCATGGGCTTCGCGGGAAGATCGGTCGTGGTCACCGGCGCCTCGGGCAACCTGGGCCGCGCGGTGTGCGCGCGCCTCGCTCAGGAGGGCGCGCGTGTGGTGCCGTTCGTGCACACGAAGCGCTCGCCGGAGGAGCGCGCGGTGGAGCTCACCGAGGAGCGTTCGGTGGAGGCCGGGTTCGAGAGCATCTCCGGGCTGTGGGCGGCGGTGAATTGCGCGGGGGGGTGGAAGGGCGGTTCGCCGGTGAAGGACACGCCCGTCGAGGTGTTCGAGGCGATGATCGCCTCCAACCTGCGCAGCGCCTTCCTGGTCAGCCGCGCGGCGCTGCGGAAGTTCGGGCCGGAAGGAGGGCGGATCGTCAACGTCTCCGCGGCGATCGTGGCGTCCCTCTCCGGCATCGGCGGCGCGGCTGCGTACGCGGCGGCCAAGGCGGGAGTGATTGCGCTGACCAGGGCGCTGGCGGAGGAGGGCGCCGCTTCCGGCGTCCGCGCCAACTGCGTGGCGCCCGGGGTCATGCGCACTCCGCAGAACGAGCGCGCCATGCCGGGCGCGGATCGCGCGCGGTGGGTGAAGGTCGAGGACGTCGCGGAGGCGATCGCGTTCCTCTGCGACCCGCGGTCGGCGGCGGTCAACGGCGCGGTGGTGACGCTGCCGTCGATCTGACGTCAGCCGCTCAGCGCGCGGTGTGCCTCGGCGCGGACGCCGGGCGCGGGATCGTCGACCAGGCGCTGCGCGAGCGCCCGCGCCTCCGGCGAGAGAGGGCGCGGCGCCATCGCGAGCGCGCTGCGCACCAGGCCGTCGCGGCCCGCCCGCAACAGCGGCGTCCCTTCGTAGCGGCGCCGCGCCTCCTCGGCCGTGAGCCGCAGCACGCCTGCGAGATCGAGCGCGCGCTGCTCGGGCCGCGCCCGCAGCTGCACCAGCGTCCCCGGCGGCGCGCGCCGGTTCCAGGGGCAGGCGTCCTGGCAGGCATCGCAGCCGAACACGCGCCCTCCGGCGGCGCGCGCCAGCTCGGGCGGGATGGGGCCCCGGTGCTCGATGGTGTGGTACGCGAGGCAGCGGTTCGCGTCGACGTAGCGCGGCTCGGGGATTGCGCCCGTGGGGCACGCCGGGATGCACGCAGTGCACTCGCCGCAGCGGTCCGGGTGCGGATGGTCGGCGGCGAGGTCCGCGTCGGTCACCAGCGCGCCGAGCAAGAGCCACGAGCCGAGCTTCTCGTGGATGAGGCAGCCGTTCTTGCCGATCCAGCCGATCCCCGCCTCCTGCGCCCACGCCTTCTCCAGCACCGCTCCGGCGTCCACCTCGCAGTACACGCGCGCGCCCAGCTCGGAGCGGATCCAGGCGGCGAGCTTGCGCGCGGGCTTCAGCACCACGTTGTGGTAGTCGCGGCCCTGCGCGTACCGCGCGACGATCAGATCGCCGGCCGGAGCCGCCTCGGGCAGCTCGGGCGCGTAGCTCGCCGCGAGCGCGATCACGCTGCGCGCGCCGTGCAACACGCGCGAAGGATCGAGCCGCTCGGCGCGCCGCTCGCGGACGTAGGCGATGCCGGGAGCGTCCCAGCCGCGCGCGAACCAGCGGTCCAGCCGGGCGGCATCGAGCGGGCGCGCACGGGCGATGCCGCACAGGTCGAAGCCCAGGTCCCGCGCCTTTGCCTTGACCAGCCGGGCGGCGGGTCCGGCCCCGCGCTCCGGCGCCTGTCCGTGGAGGTCCATCTCAGCGCTTCCAGGTGAGCGCGACGCCGTCGCGCACGGGGAGCAGCGTGGAGACGAGCCCCTCGGAGCCGAAGGCCACCCGGGTGTACTCGCGCAGGCCGGCGGTGGCCGGGTCGGTCTCGCCGCGCGCCACGGCGCCTCCCCAGAGCACGCTGTTCGCGACCAGCAGGCCGCCCGAGCGCAGCTTCGGCAAGGCGAGCGACAGCGCGCGCGGGTACTCCTCCTTCTTGCCGTCGAGGAAGATCAGGTCCTGCGGCTCCTCCGTTCGCGCGAGCGCTTCCAGGCCGTCCCCGGGGACCAGGATGCGGCATCGATCCAGGAGGCCGGCCTGGCCGAGCCAGGTGCGGGCGCGCTCGAGGTGATCGGGGTCGTAGTCGGTCAACGTGATCGCGCCGCCGTCCGGCAGCGCGCGGGCGAACCAGAAGGCCGAGTATCCGAACCCGCTGCCCACCTCGAAGATCCGCCGCGCGCGCAAGAGCAGCGCGAGCTGGTGCAGGAGCCCGCCCACCACCGGACCCACGATGGGAAACCCGTCCCGCTCGTCGGCGTAGCGGCGCATCTCCGCCTCCACCGGATCCGGGGAGCCGGCGAGCCGCGCGAGGTACTCGTCGACGAGCGGGTCGACGATGTCCAGGTCGCCTTGCATGGAAAGCCGAAGGTAGCGCAAATGGCTGCCCCATGACGCGTCTTTGCGCCTTCCTCTACCGGTTGTCCGCCGGGCTGCTCCTCGGCGCGCAGGTTTTCTTCGCGGCGGTCGCCGCCCCGGCGGCGTTCCCGCGCGAGGTGGGCGCCCTCCCGCCCGGACATCCCCTGCGCAACGCGGCGGCCGAACTGGTCGGCGCGCAGCTCGCCGCGCTCGATCGCATGACGCTGCTCTTCTGCGCGGTCGCGGCGCTCTGTGCGATCGTCCTGGCGCGGACCGGGCTGGCCTCGGCGCGGGCGGCGGCGGTCCCCGTGCTGCTGGCGGGCCTGTGCGCGCTGATCTCCTCGTCGTTCGTCACGCCGCGCATCCAGGCGCTCCGCGCGGCCGGAGAGACGCAGCTGCCGGAGTTCGGCCGGCTGCACGCGATCTCGACGGGCCTCCTGGGAGTGGAGATCCTCCTGCTGCTCGTCGCCCTGTGGGTTGCTCCCGCGCCCGCGAAGGGTTAGGAAGGCGCCCGCCATGGCCATCCCCGTGACGCTGATCCCCGGTGACGGCATCGGGCCGGAGGTCGTCAACGCCGCCGTCGAGGCCATCGAGGCGGCCGGCGCGCGCCTTACGTGGCAGCGCGCCGCCGCCGGCGCGGGCGCGGTGCCGACGCACGGGACGCCCATCCCCGCCGAGACGCTGGACTCCATCCGGCGCACCAAGCTGGCGTTGAAGGGTCCGCTCGCGACGCCCATCGGCGAGGGCTTCCGCAGCGTGAACGTGGCGCTGCGGAAGGAGTTCGACCTCTACGCGAACGTGCGGCCGGCGCGCAGCTTCGCCGGCGTGGAGACGCGCTACACGGGCGTCGACCTGGTGGTCATCCGCGAGAACACCCAAGGGCTCTACTCGGGCGTGGAGCACTACGTCGACGAGGAGCGCAGCGCCGCGGAGTCGATCAGCATCATCACCCGCAAGGGCAGCGAGCGCATCGTCGAGTACGCCTTCCAGTACGCCAAGTCGCGCGGGCGGCGGCTGGTGACGCTGGTGCACAAGGCGAACATCCTCAAGGCCACCAGCGGCCTCTTCCTCGAGACCGGGCGCGAGGTGGCGACCAGGCATCCTGAGATCCAGTTCAAGGAGATCATCGTCGACAACTGCGCCATGCAGCTGGTGAAGAACCCCAACCAGTTCGACGTGCTCGTCACCACCAACCTGTTCGGCGACATCCTCAGCGACCTCACTTCCGGCCTCATCGGCGGGCTGGGGCTCACCGCGGGCGCGAACATCGGCGCCGACGCGGCCATCTTCGAGGCCGTGCACGGCACGGCGCCCGACATCGCGGGGAAGGGCATCGCCAACCCCACCGCGGTGATGCTGGCCGGCGCGATGCTCCTCGAGCACATCGGCGAGCGCACCGCCGCGGACAAGCTGGTGGCCGCCATTCGCGAGGCCATCGCCTCGAAGGAAGCCACCACCCCCGACCTGGGCGGCAGCGCCACCTCCCGCATGTTCACCAACGCCGTCCTCAAACGCCTCCGCTGAAGACTTAAAGATCAACGCGGAGGCGCGGAGATTCTGGTGTTCTGAAAGCAAAGAAACTCCGCGACTCCGCGACTCCGCGCCTCCGCGTTCGTCTTTTTGCCCCTCTCTTGCGCGGCCGGGTCCTAGTCTAGCCAGAAGGAGCCATCGCGCTCGGCGACAGGTAGGGGTTGGAGGGAGGTGCCGGGGCAGGGGCCGCCGGTGCAGGAGCCGCTGGACGGATCGAAACGGGCGCCGTGGGCGTGGCACTCGATCTCGCCGAGGGAGTTGAAGAGGCGGCCGTCGCCGACGTCGACGGGCTGCGCGCGGTGGGGGCAGACGTTGACCCAGGCGCGCACCGCGCCCTCGGGAGCGCGGTAGGCGAACCCTTCCACGGACAGAGGTCCGAAGGGGCCGCGAAGCGGCGGCAGTGGAAAGCGGATCGAGCCGCCCGGCGGCAGGTCGCGCAAGTCGAACAGCTTCGTCACGGCTTGGGCGCGACCCAAGGGATCTCACGCCCGCCGGCGCGGAGGTTGGCCGCGCGCGCGAGCACGAAGAGCAGATCGGAGAGACGGTTGAGGTACGCGAGCACCTGCGGCGAGACCGTCTCCTCGCGGGCGAGCTGCACCGCCTTCCGCTCGGCGCGGCGGCACACGGTACGGCACAGGTGCAGCGCGGCGCCCGGCCGCGAGCCGCCCGGCAGGATGAACTGCCGCATCTCGGGCAGCTCGCCGGTGAAGCGGTCGATGTCCTTCTCCATCCGCGCGACCATCTCGGCGCGGATGCGCGGCACCTCGCGCGGCGCCTTGTCCGCCTGCGGCGTGGCCAGCTCCGATCCCAGCGTGAACAGCTCGGTCTGCAGCGCGTCCACGATGGCGAGGATGTCCTTCTGCGAAGGCTCGAGCAGCTCCTCGCGGGCCACCCCGAGCGAGCTGTTCAGCTCGTCCACCTCGCCGTAGGCGGCGACGCGCAGGTCGTCCTTGCGCACGCGCGGGCCGCCGAACAGGCCGGTCGATCCGTCGTCCCCGCGCCGCGTGTAGATCTTGCTCATGCAGTCGCGCACCCTACTGCGCGCTGCTAGGATCGGGCAACGATGCGCATCGCCGGTTACCCGCACCGCCAGGCCGTGCACTGCGGCTCGGGGACGCTCGCCTCCGCGCTGGCGCACCGGGGCCTCGCGCTGTCCGAGCCGATGGTCTTCGGGCTGGGCGCCGGCCTCGGGTTCGCGCTGCACGAAGGGGAGCCGCCGCAGCAGGCCTCGCGCTTCTTCGTCGGGCGCAGCCCGAGCTTCGAGGAGGACCTGTGCGCCTCGCTCGGCGCCGAGCTGTCGGTCGAGCAGTACGACCGGCCGGCCGCCGCCTGGGCGCGCTGCTGCGAGCTGGTCGCGCAGGGGAAGCCGGCGCTGGTCTATACCGACCTGTTCGAGCTGCCGTACGTCGGCGCCCGCAACCATTGGCACGGCCACCTGGTCGCGGTGATCGGGCACGAGGGAGACGAGGCGGTGATCGCGGACAACGAGCGGCCCGAGCCGGTCCGCGTGCCGATCGCCGCGCTCCAGCGCGCGCTCGGCGGACCCGCCCCCGTCCCGCTGGACGGGATCTCGGTGCTCTCGCTGGGCGAGGTGGATCCGGCCGCGCCGAAGCGCGCTCGCGAAGCGGTTTTGCTCCAGGCGGTGCGGCTCACGGACGAGGCGGCTCCGCGCACCGGCGTCCCGGGCCTGCGCGCTCTCGCCGAGGAGCTGCCCGCGTGGAAGGAGCGCCCCGACGCCGACCGCTGCTTCCGGCTGGCGGCGCAGGTCATCGAGCAGCGCGGCACCGGCGGCGGGCTCTTCCGGCGCATGTACGGGCAGTTCCTCGAAGAGGCGGGGCTGCCCGAGCTCTCCGCGCTGTCCGTCCGCTCGGCGGACGCGTTCAGCGCGCTGGCGCAGCGGCTCGCGCCGGAACGGGCGCGCGCCTGCGCCGCCGCCGAGGAGGCGCTGTGGAAGCGCGCGCTCGACCTGCTCGAGCCATGACCCGCGCCGCGGCCGCGCTCGCGCTCGTCGTCGCCTGCGGCGGCATGAAGGACCCGGGCTCGGTCGCCGACAAGTTCGTCGACCGCTATTACGTCGAGTCGGACCAGCAGGGCGCGCTGCCGTTCACCTCGGGAGTGGCGACGCTGCAGCTGCAGGACGAGCTGCGGCTCAGCGCGGAAGCGCGCCGGCCCGGCAACCCGCTTCCGTCGCGCCAGGTGCGCGTCTACTACACGCGGTCGGCGCTGGCCGGCGGCGACGCCGAGCGGATCGCCGACTACAAGCTGGACATCCGGCCCCAGGGCGGCGGCGACCTGCAGCGCGAGGCGCACCTCACGCTCTCGCGGCAGGCCGACGGCACCTGGCGCGTGGTGCGCTTCCACGAGACGCAGCCTTCGCGATGAAGCTCGAGTACACGATCTCGCAGGACGCGGCCGGGCAGCGGCTGGACAAGTTCCTCCGCCGGAGGCTCGCGGAGATGCCGCTCTCGCATATGTACAAGATGGTGCGCACCAAGAAGGTGCGCGTGAACGGCGCGCGCGCGGACATCGCGCAGCTCCTGCAGCCGGGCGACGTGGTGGTGGTGCACGGCGCGCGGGAAGCAAACCCGGATGCGGCGCCTGCCCCTCCCGCACCCCGGCCTCCCAGCGCCGTGCGGCAGGACTTCGCCGTGCTCTACGAGGACGCGCACATCCTCGTCTGCGACAAGCCGGCCGGGCTCGCCATCCACGCCGGGTCGGGGATCACCTCGGACACGCTGGTGGATCAGGCACGCGCCTACCTCGCGCGCCAGGGCCTCACCGTGCCCGAGGGCGAGTTCAAGCCCAGCCCCGCGCACCGGCTCGACCGCGAGACGAGCGGCGTGGTGGTGGTCGCCAAGACGCGGCAGGCGATGGTGCGGCTCACCGAGATGTTCACCGCGGGCGAGCCGAAGAAGACCTACCTGGCGCTGGCGAAGGGCCGGTTCCAGCGCGACCGCGGGACCGTCGAGCTGCGCCTCCCCGAACACCAGCAGACTTTAGCCAGCAAGCAGCAGCGGGGCGTCAACTTACAGCAAGCCGTCACGCACTGGACGAAGCTGGCGGGCGGCCCGGAGGCGACGCTCCTGGAGGTGTCGATCGAGACGGGCCGCACGCACCAGATCCGGCGCCATCTGGCGGCCATCGGACATCCGATCGTCGGAGACGCGAAGTACGGCGACTTCACCTTCAACCGCCGGGCGCGGGGGACCTGGGGCGCGAAGCGCATGTTCCTGCATTCTTCCAGGCTGGCGCTGGCGCATCCCGTCACGGGGAAGCGGCTCGTCTTCAACGAGCCGCTTCCTGGCGATCTGGCGGAGGTCCTTCCCAAGGCGGGCGTGGCATGGTCGACCACACGGGCGCACCCGGAGGAAGGATGATGCGTTCCGGCGCGTTTGTACCTATTCTCAGCGCGCCCTTGCCATGAACACGACCACCCCGTCGCCGCCGCCGAAGCTCGTGCCGCCGCTCTGGCGCCGCGTCTGGGCCCGCCTGATGGCGGATCGCGGTCCAGGGAAGAAGCGGCTCTGGGTGCTCCTCGCCATCCCGGCCGGCGCGCTGGCGTTCGTCGCCCTCATCGCGCTGGTCGTCATCTATGCGGCCTTCGCCAAGGGGCTTCCCTCGATCGACTGGGCAACCCGGTACCGCCCGCCGATCGTCACCAACGTGGTGAGCGGCGACCAGCAGCCGATGGGCGAGTTCTACGACGAGCGCCGCGTGGTGGTGCCCTACGACCGCATCCCCAAGAAGCTGGTCCAGGCGTTCATCGCCAGCGAGGACGCCGGCTTCTTCGATCACGGCGGCGTCAGCTTCACGGGCCTGTTGCGCGGGCTCTACCAGACCTACGTGAAGCGGACGCGCATCGTCGGCGGGTCGACGCTGTCGCAGCAGACCGCCAAGGCGATCATCGCCTCCACCGAGGGCGCCAAGGCGGTGCGGGTGCGCAGCGGGTGGCCCGGCGTGCGCCGCAAGGTACGCGAGTTCATCTTGACGCGGCGCCTGGAGAGCAACTTCACCAAGGAGCAGATCCTCCACCTGTACCTGAACGAGGTGTACCTCGGGCACCACTCGTACGGCGTGCAGGCGGCGGCGGAGAACTACTTCCGCAAGAACGTCTGGGAGCTGACGCTGCCGGAGATGGCGCTCATCGCCGGCCTGCCGCAGGCGCCCAGCGCGTACTCTCCCTTCGCGCACCCCGACAGGGCGAAGGCGCGGCGCGGGTATGTGCTGCGCCGCATGTTCGAGGAGGGGATGATCGGCGCCCCGCAGCGCGACGCGGCCGACGCCTCGCCCATCGAGGTCTACTCCGTGCAGGACATCTTCCGCGAGACGGCGCCCTACGTGACCGAGCACGTGCGCCGCGACGTGGTGGCGCGCTACGGCAACCAGCGCCTGCTGCAGGACGGGCTGCAGATCTTCACGACCGTCGACCTGGAGCGCGAGCACGACGCCATCGCCGCGACGCTCAAGGGCATCCTCGAGGTGGACAAGCGGCAGGGGTTCCGCGGCGCGCTGATGCACCTGCCCGAGAAGGACTGGGCCGACTTCGCGCAGAAGGAGGAGAAGTTCCTCCGCGGCGACGGGAAGCGCGACGAGGTGGTCGCAGCGCTGGTCACCAAGGTGGACAAGGAGCAGATCTCCGTCACGGTTGGGGAGGCTCAGGGCGTGATCCAGCTCGCCACCACCACCTGGGCGCGCAAGCCCAACTCCGAGCTCAACTCGGAGTACTCCAAGATCACTACGCTCAAGGGCGTGGTGGCGCCCGGCGACGTGGTGCTGGTGCGCGCCAGCGAGACCAAGGGCGAGTACTTGTTGGAGCAGGAGCCGAAGCTGCAGGGGGCGCTGATCTCCGTCGATCCGAACAGCGGATACGTGGTGGCGATGATCGGCGGGTACGACTTCGAGAAGAGCGAGTTCAACCGCGCCTTCCAGGCGTGCCGGCAGCCCGGGTCGGCGTTCAAGCCGGTGATCTATAGCGCCGCCATCGAGCAGCGCGGTTTCACGGCCTCCACCATCCTGCTCGACGCGCCGATGGTGACCGACGACGAGTCGACCGGCAAGCGCTGGAAGCCGAGCAACTACGAGGAGACCTTCCAGGGCGAGGTGCCGGTGCGCAAGGCGCTGATCCACTCGCTCAACACGCCGGCGATCCGCACGCTGACGCAGGTGGGCGTCAAGGCGGCGGGAGCGTGGGCGCACAAGCTGGGGATCACCACCAAGATCAACGAGGACCTCTCCATGGCGCTGGGGTCCTCGTGCGTGTACCTGTGGGACCTGACGCAGGTGTTCACGCTCTTCAACCGGATGGGGCAGAGGCCGAAGCCCATCTTCACCCGGCGCGTGCTCGACCGCGATGGGCGCATCCTCGAGGACCACAGCTCGTTCTACGATCCCTGGACCACGCTGCCGGACCGCATCGCTTCCGGCTACGCGAAGCTGTTCGAGCCGGTGGAGCAGGTCATCCAGCCCGAGACCGCCTTCCTCATGCACCACCTGATGGAGGAGGTGTGCAAGCCGCCGGGCACGGGCGGGCGCGCCGTGGCGCTCGGCAAGCCGGTCGCGGGGAAGACCGGCACCACCAACGACCTCTTCGACGCGTGGTTCCTCGGGTACACGAAGGACCTGGTGACGGGCGTGTGGGTCGGCTACGACACCTACGAAGTGCCGATGGACAAGTACGAGACCGGCGGGCACACCGCGCTGCCCATCTGGCTCGACTACATGCAGCGCGCGCTCAAGGGCGTGCCGCAGCCGCAGTTCGATCCTCCCACCGAGAACATCGTCTGGGTCAGCGTGGATCCGGAAAACGGGAAGCGCGCCAACGATCAGACCCGGCAGCCGGTGCTGGAGGCCTACCTCAAGGGCGCCGAGCCGCCGGACGAGGCGCAGCCGGCGCAGACGGGCGCGCCGGCTCCATCGACGACGGCCGCGCAAGAGGCCCTGATCAAGGGGCTGTAGGGCCCAAGGTCGCAAAAATGCGCCTGTGCACCGGCGCGTCCCTCTGTTAAAACGGCAGCATGTTCGGCCTGTCGATGACGGAGGTCGTCATCATCCTCGGCTTGGCCCTGCTGCTCCTGGGGCCGGACCAGCTGCCGTCCATCGCCAAGACGCTCGGCAAGGGGATGCGGGAGATCCGCAAGGCGACGGACGACCTCAAGAGCACCTTCGAGCAGGAGATGGTGCGGATCGACGAGCCCGAGCCGCAGCGCATGCTGCAGCCGGTCTCGGACCCGGCCGCGGCAAAGGCGGCCGCGCGGGCGGCCCCCTCCACGCCCGCAGACCCGGCGTCGGCCCGCGCGGCCGCGAGGCGAGCGGCCGCCGGACCGGACGCCGCTGCCGCCGTTGCACCGGCCGCTCCCGCCGGGGGTGAGGCCGGAGCGCCCGCGCTGCGCCTGGTTCCCCCCGAGGGGATCGTTGCGCGCGAGGCCGCGAAGCTCGAGGCCACGAATCTGGTGGAGCCGCCCCCGGCCGCGGATGCACCCGCCCCGGCGGCGCCTGCCGAGGGCGTCAAGGACGCGAAGTGAGCACCGCCGCGCTGCCGAAGCCGGTCGCGCCGGGCCAAGGGCCCGAGGACGACGTCCACCTCACCCTGCGCGAGCACCTGCTCGAGCTGCGCAAGCGGCTCAAGTGGGCGCTGCTCTTCCTCGG
>DASWGI010000096.1:0-1947 GCA_036393835.1 Myxococcales bacterium
CCGCGCTCGCCGGGACCTGCCCGGGCTCGGCTCCTTCGGACGCGCCGGACGCCGGCGGCGCCTGCTCCGGCTGCTCGAGCAAGGCGCTCCCGGCGGCGGCTGACCCGGACGCAAGCGCTGGCGCGGTGGCCGCTTCGGACCCACCCCCGGCCGCGACCTGCTCGACGGACGGCGCTCGCTCTCCGTCTTGCGCCGGCGTGGGAGGCGCGGGCTCCTGGGCGGCAGCGGGCGCCGGAGCCACGTCTTCGGTGGGGGGCTCGGCGACGTCGTCCACATCGAGGGCATCGCCCTCGGTGGCGCCCGCCTGGATCTCGATCTCTTCGGAGAAGCCCGGGAAGCTGGGGTCGGAGACGATGTCGGCTACGTAGAGGAACGCAGCCTTTTCCAGGCCGATGTCGACGAACGCGGCCTGCATTCCGGGGAGGACCCGGACCACCCTTCCCTTGTAGATGTTGCCGACGATCCCCTTCTCGTTCTTGCGCTCCAGGTAATACTCAGAAATCGTTCCCTGCTCGATCAGCGCCACGCGGGTCTCTTGACCCGAGGCGTTGATCACCAAGATGTTGGACATCGAAGGATCCTTGTGAGGGGCCCGCGTGCGAAACGGCGCACTTTGCGGGCGAAGGCGGCAGGGCGCCTGGGCGCCGCCGCGCGAAGAAACCGGAGTGAGAAGCCTGGACGGACACCCGTTCCTGCCTCCGAGCCGCCGGAGGGGGCGCGCCATGCGCACCGGACCCCGAAAGCCGGTCTGCTCCCCAGAATCCGCCCGGGGCCGGAAAAGTCCCGGACGGCCAACTTTGAGGCTAGCACCCCGGATCCGAGCCAGCAAGCAAACCTGCCATCTCGTGCTACGCGGGCGCGCCGAACACCACGTTCTCCCTCACGATGCGGGCGACGCCGGGCTTCACCCAGTCCGGGCCGAACAGCGCGGAGAGCAGCTCCGACGGCCGGGCGGTCGCCTGGGTCTCTCCGGCGCGCAGCGTGAAGCGGACCTCGCGGGGGCCGGCTGCGGAGAGCGCCTGCACGGCGGACTTGAGGTCGATGCGCACGGGATGCTTGCCGTCGCGCTCGCGGAGGATCGCGGCCTCGGGGCGCGCGGCGAACTCGGCCAGCCGCTCCGCGGGGTCCGGCGCGCCGTCGGGCAGCTCGACCCGGTACTCGATGGCGCGGATGGTTCGGCTGAGCGACGCCCCGTCGCCGTCGACGGGCTGGCAAGAGAGAAGGCGGAATCCCTCCGGAAGCTCGCGGCCGATTCGTTCGGCGACTTCCGAGGCCGCTGGCGTCCCGTGCAGCTCCAGGTCGAGATATTCGGCCTGGCTCTCGGTGCCGACCGGGCAGGCCGGGCCGAAGCTGACGCGCGGCTTGGGGCGGAATCCTTGCGTGTGCGGGATGGACAGCTTCGCGCGGCGGAACGTGCGCAGCAGCGCGGTCATCGTTTCCAGATGGCTGAGGGCGACGGCGCAGCCCTCCTTCGCGTAGCGGAGGCGCAGCGTGGTCCGTTCCGCTGGGGGCGGCGGCGCGGGCGGGCGCCGCTGCGGCTGGTAGTCCTCCGGGTGGTACACGATGGTGTCCACCACCTCGTAGTCGCACGCGCCGCAGGCGGTGCACCGCTCGTCGCCGTACGCGCAGTCGTGGGTGGCCCCTTCGTTCAGCGAGGCGACGCGCTCCTTCCACAGGTACGGCTTGGTCACTTCGCAATCGATATGATCGAAGGGCAGCACCTCGTCCTTGCCCTTCTCGCGGTGCGCGAAGAATGCGAGGCCCACGCCGTGCTCCGCCTGGGCCCGCGCGAACGCGTCGTGCCATGCCTCCAGCCGGAAGTGCTCGGTCCAGCCGTCGAGCCGCTGGCCGGCCCGGTACGCGTGCAGCACGGCGGTGGCGAGGCGGCGGTCGCCCAGCGCCAGCGCGCCTTCCAGCGCTCCTTGGCGCGCGTCGTGCGGCTTCACG
>DASWGI010000097.1:0-2364 GCA_036393835.1 Myxococcales bacterium
CAGCCGGAGTACGGCCGCAGCTTCCTCTGGCTTGCGTACGCAGCCCTGCTCGGCTCGTTCCATCTCGCCACCGGGCCCCGCGACGAGCAGGTGGTCTGGTTCGCGCGGGGGAGCTCGGACGCGGAGGCGTTCCTGCGGGGCGAGTGGTGGCGCGCCGCCACCGCGCTGACGCTGCACGCCGATTACGCGCACGCCGCCGGGAACCTCGTGGTGGGCTCGGTGCTCCTCTGGGCCCTCGCCCGGCGCATCGGGCCCGCCGCGGCTGCCTGGATCGCGCTGGCTGGAGGCGTGCTGGGCAACGCGCTCACCGCGCTCGCCGTGCGCCGAGGATACGTCTCCGTGGGCGCCTCGACCGCCGTGTTCGCCGCGCTGGGAGCATTGGCGCTCCTGCAGGCGGTGGCGCGCCGGCGCATGGCGCTGCTCGCCCTCGGCGCCGGATCGGCGCTGCTGGGCCTGCTCGGAACGGGGCAGAACGCCGACCTCTTCGCGCATCTCTTCGGATTCGCCGCCGGCGGTGCGCTCGGGGCCGCCGCGGCACGGCTGGCGCGGCGCCCCCCTCGCCGCACCGTCCTGCAACCACTGCTCGCCCTGGCGGCTCTCGCCGCGCTCACGGCGTGCTGGAAGCTCGCGCTGCGGGGCTGAACCAAGCCTTCACAGCCGCGTCGAGAGACGCGGAGGCCCGCCGCATCCGGCGGCGCGCTTGGACTAACCACACGGCATCGTACCTATCCGCGGCCATCGCTAGTTCAGCTCGGTCCGGGGCGGGGCCGGCGCCGCTTCGGGACGGGCCGCGGGCCCGGCGTGGTGGTGCACCATGCGGAAGCGGCCGTCCTCGCGGACGAAGAAGTTTGTAGCGATGAGCGTCGCTCCGGGGAGCCGCTCGAGGCACGTCACGAAGGCTGCTTCGCCGAGCAGGTGCGCCACCGCGCCGCCGCAGGTGATGGGCGAAGCGCCGCCGTCGCGCAGGATGCGCCGCCAGCTCTCCATCACGCGGTCGCGGCCGACCAGCGCTTCCCATCCCGGGTGCACGCAGGCGACCGGCGCGCGCCGCGCCCACACCGCGTCCATCGCCTTCGCGTCGGAAGCGGCGAACGCGGAGTAGAACGCCGCGTTCGCGGCAAGCACCTCGTCCTCGTCCGTCATGCGCGGCCCAGCATAACAGGGCTACAATGTTGCGATGGATCGAAAGACGCTCGAGGGGCTGCACCGGGCGCACGTCTCGCGGCTGGCCGCTGATACCGCGCAGGCGCTCCGGCAGCACGGGTACGACGCGCTGGTGGTGCACTCCGGGTCGCCGCAGAAGCGCACCCAGGCCGACGATCAGTACTGGCCGCTGCGGGTCACGCCGGAGTTCCAGCACTGGCTGCCGCTTTCGGAGCCTGGCTGCGCGCTGGTCGTCGAGGCCGGACGCAAGCCCCGGCTGCTACGCCTTCAGGAGACCAACTTCTGGGAGGCACCCGCGCCGGCGGAGACGGATCATTTCTGGGGCGCGTTCGAAGTGGCGGAGGCAAGCTCGCCGGCGCAGATGCGCGACTTGCTCCCGGGCGGGCGCGTCGCCTTCATCGGGGACGAAGGCGCGGCGGCGGCGGCCTGGGGCATCGCAGACGTGAACCCGCCGCAGCTCGTCGCCGCGCTGGACCAGCTGCGGGTGCACAAGACGCCCTACGAGGAGGAATGCGTGGCGGAGGCGAACCGCCGGGCGGCGGCCGGGCACCAGGAGCTGCGCCGGCTGTTCGCGGGCGGAGATCGCGCCGAGCTGGAGCTGCACCTCACGTTCCTCGGCGCGACCAGGCAGGACGACGCGGAGACGCCGTACAAGAACATCGTCGCACTCGGCGCGCACTCGGCCACGCTGCACCACGTGAGCTACTCCAAACGCGCCCAGCCGGCGCAGACGCTGCTGGTGGACGCCGGCGCGTGCTTTGCCGGCTACTGCTCGGACGTGACCCGGACCTGGGTGAAAGGTGGGGGGGCCGCGGCGTCCGGCTTCGCGGGGCTGGTCGCGCAGGTGGAGGCGATGCAGCAGCGGCTCTGCGCGCAGGCGCGCACGGGGTTGCCGTACGAGGCGCTGCACGACGAGTCGCATCGCCAGGTGGGCGGGATCCTGCGCGAGACGGGCCTGCTCAAGACGTCGGGCGAGGAGGCCGTCGCCGCCGGCGTGACGCGCGCCTTCTACCCACACGGCCTGGGCCACTCGCTGGGGCTGCAGTGCCACGACGTGGGCTGCGCCGCGGTGAAACCCCGCCCGGACAACCCGTTCCTGCGCAACACGACGGTGATCTCCGAGCGGCAATGCTTCACCATCGAGCCGGGCATCTACTTCATCGACGCCCTGCTGCGCCCGCTGCGCGAGGGCCCCCTCGC
>DASWGI010000098.1:0-5977 GCA_036393835.1 Myxococcales bacterium
CCGCCCACTTGCGGACCTCGTGCAGCCGGTCCACCAGCGCGCCTTCGTGGTTGGACTGGAAGGCGCGCACCGCGATCCCCAGCTCCCGGGCGCGCTCGGCGACGAGCGACTCGAGCTGCGACAGCGTCGTCGTTCCGTAGATCTCCGGCTCGCGCTCCCCGAGCAGGTTCAAGTTGGGCCCGTTGAGCAGCAGCACGTTCATGAGAGGCTCGCCTCCAGCGCGCGCACGCACTCCTGCGGCTCCACTTCGACCAGCCGGGGCGCTCCCAGCCCGGCGAGCAGCACGAACCGTACGCGCCCGGCGCGGGCCTTCTTGTCGCGCGCGAGCGCGGAGAGCGCCGCCTCGCGCTCCGGCGCGTCCAGCCGGCGGTCGGGCGAGATCTTCAGGCGTTCAACCAGGAGCCGCGCGCGCTGCAGCCCTGCGTCCTCGAGCAGACCGCGCGCGTGGGACAGCCAAAGCGCTCCGCGCAGGCCGAGCGCCACGGCTTCGCCGTGGGCGAATCTCTCGTAGCCGGTGGCGGCTTCCAGCGCGTGGCCGACGGTGTGGCCCAGGTTGAGGAAGGCGCGCGCACCGCCCTCCCGCTCGTCTTCCGCGACGATCGCCGCCTTGATGCGCACGCAGGCCTCGATGAGAGGCGCGAGCGCGTCCACCTCGCCCGCCGCCGCGCGCTCCAGGTCGCGCTCGCAGCGCTCGAGCAGCGGCATCCCGCCCGCGTCCTGCGCCGGAGAGAGCAGCGCGCACTTCACCACTTCGGCCAGGCCGCTCCAGCGCTCGCGCGCCGGAAGGGTCCCCAGGACCTCGGCGTCGCACACCACCAGGCGCGGCTGGTGGAACGCGCCCGCGAGGTTCTTGCCGCCGCGCAGGTTCGCGCCGGTCTTCCCGCCCAGCCCGGCGTCGACCTGCGCGAGCAGCGTGGTGGGGACCGACACCCACGGGACTCCGCGCAGGTACAGCGCGGCCGCCAGCCCGCCGAGGTCGGTGAGCACACCGCCCCCGACGGCCACGACGAACCCGTCGCGCTGCACGCCGCGCGCGGCGAGCGCGTCGCACATCTCCTCGACCTCGCCCAGCGCCTTGCGCGCCTCGCTGACCGGGCGGGCGAGCGGGGCGCCCAGGCGCGTGGTCCCGTACGCGAGCAGCGCGTCGCGGTGGGCGGTGGAGAGGAGCCGCGCATCGCACAGCAGCCCGGCCGTCCCGGTCAGCCCGACCTGCGCGGACAACTCGTCCAACCGCCTCAGGCCGCCAGCCGCGAACACGCACCGGGTGCGCGCGCCGGAACGGAACTCGATGTCCAGATCAGCGCCAGGCACGCTGTGCCTCCAGAGCGCGCGCGGCGGCCGCGCACTGCTCCGCCACCTGCGCGGGCGTCAGCCCGGCGACGTCGACGGCCGCGTCGGCGAGGCGCGCGTAGAGTGGATCGCGCGCGGCCGCGAGCTGCGCCATGCGTGCGGCGGGATCCGCGCCGAGCAGCGGCCGGCCGCTGGGCGCCCGCGAGGCGCAGAGATCGGCGGGTGCGCGCAGCCAGAGCAGGTGCCCGGTGCGCCGGACCCAGTGCCGGACGCCACGGGTGGTGACCGCCCCTCCTCCGAGCGCGATGACGGAGCGCGGGCCTTTCACCGCGGCCCGGAGCGCCGCCGCCTCGCGCGCCCGGAAGCCGGACTCCTCCTCCGCCGCGAAGATCTCCGGGACCGAGCGGCCCGCGGCGCGCTCGATGTGCTGGTCCAGATCGATGCAGGGGATGCCCAGCTTCGCCGCGAGCAGCGGCGCAACCGTGCTCTTCCCGCTGCCCGGCAACCCGCAGAGGAACACGTGTCCCTCGAGGAGCCGCGCCCGCTGCCAGGCGCGCCGCAGCGCCGCCTGCAGCTCGTCGAGCGAATCCCCGCCGAGCTTCTGCAGCAGGGCATCGGCCACCGCCAGCGCGACCACCGCCTCGCCGACGACCGCCGCCGCCGGGACCGCGCAAGTGTCGCTTCGCTCGACGTGCGCGGCATCCGAGGCGCCGGTCGAGAGGTCGACGCTGCGCAAGGCCGCGGGCACCGTGGCGATGGGCTTCATCGCCGCGCGGGCGACCAGCGGCTCGCCGTTGGTCACGCCCCCCTCCAGGCCGCCCGCGTGGTTGGTCTCGCGCAGCACCCCGCCGCCGCCGCGGTCCATCGGGTCGTGCACCCGCGAGCCGAACAGCTCCGCGTTGCGCCATCCGTCGCCCAGCTCGACGGCCTTGATGGCGGGGATGGACGCCAGCGCGCGCGCGAGAAGGCCGTCGAGCCGCAGGTCGTGCTGCGTGTAGCTGCCCAGCCCAGGCGGCAGCCCCGTGACGCGAACCTCGAAGGTCCCGCCGACCGTGTCGCGCTGCTTCTGCGCTTCCTCGATCTGCACCCGGAACGCCTCGTCCGCGGCGTCGTCGAGCGCGCGCACGGTGGACTTGTCCGCGCGCAGCGCAAGCTCGTCCGCGTCCTCGATGGCGAAATCGAGCAGGTCGGCCGGAACGCCCGCGCGGGCGTGCGCGGTGCCGATGGAGGTCACGAAGGAGCCGACGCGCACGTCCAGCTCGTCCAGCATGCGGCGCACCGCGGCGGCCAGGGCCACCCGCATCGCGGTCTCGCGGGCGCTGGCCCGCTCGAGCGAGTTGCGCAGGTCGCGGTGGCCGAACTTGATCGCGCCGGTCAGGTCGGCGTGCCCGGGTCGGGGGAGGGATACCTCGTGGCCGGGGTCGGCGACCGGTTCCACGGCCATCCGGTCCGCCCACGCCTTCGCGTGATCGGCGTTCTCGATCAGCACCGCGAGCGGGCTTCCCAGCGTGACCCCGTGCCGCACGCCGGCCAGGATTCGCGGCACCTCGGGCTCGATCTTCATACGCCCGCCGCGGCCGTATCCCAGCTTGCGCCGCTGCAGGTCGCGCTCGAGGTGCTCCGCGAGCAGCCGCACTCCCGCGGGCATCCCGTCGAGGATGCCGACCAGCGCCGGGCCGTGCGACTCGCCGGCGGTGAGGAAGCGCAGCCGGGTCATGCGAGCGCCGCCTCCCGCAGCGCGGGCGCCAGCTCGTCGAGCCGCGGGCGCGAAAGCCAGATCTCGAGCGAGGCGATGGCCTGGTGCACGAGCACGTCCACGCCATCCACCGCCGCGAGCCCGCGTTGCCGCACCGCCCGCACCAGCGCCGTCTCGCCCGTCGCGCCCCGGTAGACGAGGTCGGCGAGCGCCGCCCCGGGCGCGAGCAGCGCGGGGTCGAAAGCCAGCCGGTCGTCCGAAAGGCCCACCGTCGTGCAGTGCACCACCAGGGCCGCTTCCTGCAGGGCGCGCCGGGCCTCGGGCGAGTCGAGCGCCGCCGCCTGCGCGCGGGCGCCCGCCGCCTGGACCGCCTGCGCGAGCGAGCGCGCGCGGTCCGCTGTGCGGTTCACGATGGTGAGCCCCTGCGCCTGGTCCGCGAGCGCGAACGCGGCCGCGCGCGCCGACCCGCCCGCGCCCACCACCACGGCGCGCCCGGACGCGTCGATGTGCCGGGAGCGCAGCGCGCGCAGCAGGCCGGGCGCGTCGGTGTTGTGGCCGACCAGCGCTTCGCCATCGCGAGCCACGCAGCTCACCGCGCCGATGCGCGTCGCACCGAGGTGGAGGCGGTCGACGAGCTGAGCGACGGCGGTCTTGTGGGGCACCGTCACGTTGAACCCGTCGGCGCCCAGCGCGCGCAGCCCGTCCACCGCGCGCTCCAGGTCGTCGGCGGGCACCCGGCACGGCGCATACGCGGCGTCCATCCCCAAGAGCGCGAAGGCGCGCGCGTGGATGGCCGGCGAGCGCGAATGCGCCACCGGATCGCCGAGCAGTACGAAGAGCTTCCGCATCAGGCCACCAGCTCCACCTCGGCCCCCAGCGAGCGGAGGAGGTCGAAGAACCCGGGGAACGACACGTCGGCCCACTCGGCGCCGGAGATCAGGGTGGGCGAGTCCGCCGCCAGCGCCGCGACGGTGAAGGCGAGCGCGATGCGGTGGTCGTGAGCGGAGTCGATCTCCGCGCCATGGAGGGGGCGACCTCCCTCGATGCGCAGGCCGTCGGGTAGCTCTTCCACCTGGGCGCCCATCGCTCGCAGGCCGCGCGCCATCTGCGCCAGCCGGTCCGATTCCTTGACGCGCAGCTCGGCCGCGCCGCGGATGACGGTGGTGCCGCGCGCCACCGCGCCGAGCACGGCCAGGATGGGGACCTCGTCGATCGCCCGCAGCACCAGGTCTCCGTCCAGGTCGGCGCCTCGCAACCGCTGGGCGGACGCGGACAGGTCCCCGACCGGCTCGCCTCCGGGCAAAGGCTGCGCCTCCCGCTTCAGATCGAGCTGGATGCGCGCGCCGATCTGCGTGAGCGCGTCGAGGAACCCGGCCCTGGTCGGATTCAGGCCGACGTGCCGCATGGCAAGAGAGCTGCCCTCGGGCGCGATCAACGCGGCGGCCAGCAGGAACGCCGCCGAGGAGAGATCGCCGGGCACCTCCAGCGCGACCGGAGAGAGGCGCGCCGGCCCGCGCACCGCCACCGTGGTTCCTCGTGTCGCGACCTTGACGCCCATCTGGCGCAGCAGACGCTCGGTGTGATCGCGGCTCCTGGCGGGCTCGGTGAAGGTCGTCTCGCCCTCCGCGAACAGGCCCGCGAGCAGCACCGCGCTCTTCACCTGGGCGCTGGCCACCTCGGAGGCGATCGCGCCCGCGCGGATCGCGGCGCCCGGCTCGACCACCACGGGCGGGCGCCCGGAAGCGCCGGTCCGCACGCGCGCGCCCAGTTCGCGCAGGGGCGCGGCGACGCGCTCCATCGGCCGGCGCGAGAGGGACGCGTCGCCGACCAGCGTGGCCGGAACGCCTGCCCCCGCGAGGATGCCGCAGAGCAGGCGCAGCGTCGTCCCGGAGTTCCCGCAGTCCAGGTCCGCTGCCGGCGCCCGCAGCCCGCGCATCCCGACGCCGTGCACGATGGCGTCGTCGGGTCCCATGTCCGGATCGGGTTCCGGCAGCGGCGCCGAGCCCGCCGGACGCGACGGCGGCCCCAGCCCCGCGGGAGCCGCCGCGCTCCAGGGCGTCCCGTCGCCGCGCAGGAGCGGCACGCCGAGCTGGGCCAGGCATCGGGCCGTGGAGCGCACGTCGCCGCCGGGCGCCAGGCCGGCGATGCGGCTCTCCCCCTCCGCCAGCGCGGAGAAGAGCAGCGCGCGGTGCGAGATGCTCTTGTCGCCCGGCACGCGCACCCGCTCGCCGCGGAGCGGCCGGCGCAGCGGGTGGACGCGCGCCTTCATGCCGGCATCCGGTACAGCGGGCGTCCGATGGCGCGCGCCACCGCTTCCACCTCGCGCATGAGCTGGGCGAACAGCGGCAGGTCGAGCGACTGCATCCCGTCGGAGAGAGCGCGATCCGGGTCGGGATGCACCTCGATGATGAGCCCGTCCGCGCCCGCGGCCACGGCGGCGCGCGCCATGGGCAGCACCGCCGAACGGATGCCGATGCCGTGCGAGGGGTCCACCACCACCGGCAGGTGCGAGTGCGCCTTGAGCATCGGCACCGCGTTCAGGTCGAGCGTGTTGCGCGTCATCGTCTCGAAGGTCCGGATGCCGCGCTCGCAGAGGATCACCTGCTTGTTGCCGCGCGAGACGATGTACTCGGCGGCCATGAGCAGCTCCTTGATGGTGGAAGACATGCCGCGCTTGAGCAACACCGGCTTGCGCAGGTCGCCCACCGCCTCGAGCAGCGAGAAGTTCTGCATGTTGCGCGCGCCGACCTGCAGGAGGTCCGCGTGCTCGGCCACGATCGGCAGCGTCTCGGTGTCCTTCACCTCGGTGACCACCTTGAGGCCGGTCTCCGCGCGCGCCTTGGCGAGGAGGCGCAGGCCTTCGCCCTTGAGGCCCTGGAAGTCGTACGGGCTGGTGCGCGGCTTGAAGGCGCCGCCGCGCAGCAGCGTGGCGCCGCTCTGGGCGACGCCGCGCGCGGCGGCGAGGATCTGCGCCTCGCTCTCCACCGCGCA
>DASWGI010000099.1:0-2536 GCA_036393835.1 Myxococcales bacterium
GGATGTTGCCGGGCCAGCGGTAGCGCTTGATCGCGACCAGCGCCTGGTTCCCGAACCCCTTCACCTTGCTGCCCAGCTCGCGGGTGGCGCGCGAGAGGAAGTACTTGGCGAGCATCACCGCGTCGTCGCCGCGCTCGCGCAAGGGCGGCAGGTGCAGGTGGACCACGTTCACCCGGTAGAAGAGGTCCTCGCGGAAGCGGCCCGCCTTCATCTCCTCCTCGAGGTCCTTGTTGGTCGCGGAGATGATGCGGATGTCGACCGGCTCGGGCCGGTTCTCTCCCACGCGCGTCACCTGCCGGTCCTGCAGCGCGCGCAAGAGTTTCACTTGAAGGGAATGCGGCATCTCGCCGATCTCGTCGAGGAAGAGCGTGCCGCCGCTGGCGGCCTGGAACTTGCCGGGCCTGGCGGCGACCGCGCCGGTGAAGGCGCCCTTGGCGTGGCCGAACAGCTCGCTCTCCAGGAGGTTCTCGGGGATGGCGCCGCAGTTGATGGCGATGAACGGCCCCGCCTTGCGCGGCGAGCGCCGGTGCAGCTCGCGCGCGATCAGCTCCTTGCCGGTGCCCGACTCCCCGGTGACGAGCACGTCGATGTTGGCGCCCGCCACCTTGTCGATCTTGCGGAAGATGTCCCGCATCGCGTCGCAGGCGCCGATGATGTCGCCGTAGGCCTGCTCCTCGAGGCGGCTCTCTAGCTCCCGCTGCCGCGTGCGCAGCTCGTCAAGCTCGAGCGCCCGTTCGAGGAGGAGCGCGGCGGTGGCGCAGAAGGAGGTCATCAGCGTCAGCTCGCGCTCGGTGAAGAGGTTGGCGATGCGGTCGTTGCCCACGTACACGGCGCCGTACAGCTCGCCGCGGCGGATGAGCGGCACGCACAGTACGCTGGAGAGCTTGAGGTTCACCACGCTGGCGCTGGCGTTGAACTGCGCGTCGTTCAGCGCGTCGCTGACGATCACCGGCTGGCGCGTCTGCAGCACCCGCTCGACGATGGAATCCGAGAGCCGCTCGACCGCGTTCTGGATGTCCTGCCGCTGGAAGTTGCGCGCCACCTCGACGCGCGGGGCGCCGTCCTCCACCACGATCAGGAACCCTTTGTCGGCCTGGACGACCTCGACGATGGCGTCGAGCAGCCCGGAGAGCGCCGCGCCGGTGCCCGGCTCGCGCGCCAGCGACTGCGTGAACTCGGCGAGCCGCTGGACGGCGAGCGTCGCCGCGTCGGCTCGCTGCGGAGCGGGCGCGGCGGCGTCCGCGGCCGCGCGGTCGGCGGCCTGGAACACCAGGCGCGTGCGCCCCAGCTGCAGCGTGTCGCCGTCGCTCAGGTGCGCGCGCTCGCGCTTCTTTCCGTTCACGATCAGCGGGGCTCCCTCCAGCGCGGTGGCCATGTAGCTCGACCCGTCGAACTGGATGGCGACCACGCCGCGGACCTCCTCCACCCGGACGTCGCTGTCCGCGCCCGCGCCGACGGTGGTGAGCGCTTTGACCAGCGGGACCTGCGCAGGCGCCGCGCCGGCGAGATGGACGACGAGGGAGGCCATCAGCGCTCCTCGAAGGCAGCGACCCGCGGCAGGTGGAGCCAGATCGGGCTGGGTCCTGGCGGCGGGCGGCTGGTTGCGTCGCTGCGCGGAGGATTGGGAGCCGGCGGCGAGGTGGCCGGGGGCGCGGTCGGCGCCGGCGTGGTGTTGCGAGGCCGCTGCACCGGCTCGGGGACCGGCATCACCGGCGAGGTGGTCGATCCCGGCGCGGGCCCGACCAGGAGCTGGTCCTTCACGATGGTGTGCGACTTGTAGTTGATTCCCGCGTGCACCGCGCCGAACGCCCAGAGCGAGTAGAAGGCGGCCGCGCCGATCCATTTCACGACCTGCAAGCGGTGCGCGATGAGGT
This sequence comes from Myxococcales bacterium, assembly GCA_036393835.1. GTDB lineage: Bacteria > Myxococcota > Myxococcia > Myxococcales > 40CM-4-68-19 > VBKO01. The sequence goes on from DASWGI010000099.1 coordinate 1,875, forward strand.
AGTCGCTGCCCTGACTGAACTTCTGCGTGTTCTGGTCGCGCAGCGTCTCGATCAGGAGCGCGCTGCCTACGCTGGCGGCACCGAAGATGACCTCCAGCGTGGCCAGCGTGTAGCCCAGGGTGCGGTCGCCGTTCTGCAGCTGCCCCAGACCGAACGGCAGGAGCGAGACCCAGAACTCGTGCTGCACGACCGTCCGCTCCACGTTGGGCTGGAACGTCTTGAGTCGCCGCTCGTTCTCCTCCTGGCGGCGCCGCTGGGCTTCCTCCTCGAACGCGCGCCGTCGCGCCTCCTTCTCCGCCCTCCTCTGCGCGCGCAGCGGCGCGATCTGCGGCTCCAGCTCCTTCTTCTCCCGATCGAAGAACTCGATCACGCGCGGCGGCACGTAGAACGGATCCAGCTCGGTGTCGGGGTCGAGGAAGAGCAGCTCCAGGAAGGCCCGGTGCGCCTCGACCCCGCGGGGCGGGTTCTGCAAGAGGAGCGCCTCGCCCAGGAGCGTGTAGGCCCGGGCACGCAGCTCGGGCGTCTCGAAGCGTCCCACCTCGACCAGGCCGGCCAGCCGCTGGGACACCTTGGCGTAGTCGCCGTACTCGAAGTCGCGCTGGGCGAGCCGGACCTGCTCGGCGGCGGCGTCCTCGCTGTCGAGCTGCTGGCGTTCCGTCTGC
>DASWGI010000100.1:0-7875 GCA_036393835.1 Myxococcales bacterium
TACCACTGGCTCTGGAACAATCGCTCGAAGCAATTCACCGCGTTCCAGCAGCGCCTTTCGAACGGTGAAGATCCTGCCGCCGCGCTGCGTACCGAGCTTCCCGAGCTCGACCCCGGGAACTCCGCCGCCCTGGCGAAGGTCGACGACGCTCTCGAGTCGTACCGCCACTCGGGGCGCGTCGCATCGTACCGCGTGAACGCGGAGGTCGACGCGAGCTTCGCCGAGGCCTCGCCTCTTTCCTCGGCCGATGTGCACGTGCTGCTGCTGGACGCGGGATACCATTCGAACGCGAAGGACCTGCTGGCCGACGTCGACGAGGCGCTCCGTGAAGACGCGATGCAACCGGTCGCCATCGTGTCCAAGTCGGCGAACGACGAATCATCGCCGCTGGCTGCGCTGCAGGGGGTAGTGGCCGCGCGTCCCGGCGACTGGCGCGCCTGGCTGCTGCTCGGCAACGTGCTCGGCGAGCAGTCCAAGGAGCAGAAGGAGGCGGCGTATCGCAAGGCGGTGGCTCTGAACCCGGACAGCGCCTGGGCGCACAACGAGCTGGCCCACCACCTGGCGACTCATGGCCGCGCGAAGGAAGCGCTACCCGTCGCCAATCGTGCGCTGGATCTCGGGCCCGCGGATCCCAGCTCGATCGACACACTGGCCACGGTCGCGGCCGAGCTGGGCAAATGCAGCGAGGCGCTTGTCCTGGAGCGGCGGGCGGTCGCCATCGCCCTGGCGGATCTGAAGACGCCGGGCGCGCAGATGTTGCAGAAGCGTCTCGCTACATTGGAGGCGCGTTGCGGAACGGCCGCGCCCGCCGGGGCTAGCGTCAGCCCGGCGCCAGCGCCCTGAGAGCTCCCTCGGGCGGATGCGCCGGCGGCGCCGGCGGCGTACAACCCTGCCATGGCGCCGCGCGTGCTCGTCGTCGACGACGAGAAGAACATCCGCCGCACGCTGGCCGTGTGCCTGGAGGGTTTCGGCTGCGCGGTGACCGAGGCGGGGACCGCGGAGGCGGCGCTGGAGGCGCTTTCCCGCGCTCCCCACGACCTCGCCTTCTTGGATCTCCGCCTCGGAACCGGCAGCGGCCTCGACCTCCTGCCCAGGCTGCTCGCGGAGAGGCCGGGCCTGGACGTGGTGATCATCACCGCGTACGCCACCTTCGACACCGCGGTCGAGGCGATCCGGCGCGGCGCGCGCGACTACCTGCCCAAGCCCTTCACGCCGGCGCAGGTCCGCCACGTCCTGGAGCAGTCCGAGGAGCGGCGCGGGCTCCACCGCAGGCTGCAGGACCTGCAAGGCCTGCTCGCCGACGCGGCGCCCGAGGTGGACCTGGGCTCGGCGAGCGCGCCGATGCGCGCCGCGCTCGAGGTCCTGGAGAAGGCCGCCGCGCACGACGTGCCGGTGCTGCTCTGCGGCGAGAGCGGCACCGGCAAGAGCGTCCTGGCGCGCGCGCTGCACGGGTGGAGCGCGCGCAAGGAACGGCCCTTCGCGGTGGTGAACTGCCCCACGCTGACCGAAGAGCTGCTCGCGAGCGAGCTGTTCGGGCATGCGCGCGGCGCGTTCACCGGAGCGGTCCGCGATCAGCCGGGCCGCGTGGAGGCGGCCGAAGGCGGGACGCTCTTCCTCGACGAGGTGGGCGAGATCCCGCCCGCGCTGCAGGCAAAGCTGTTGCGCTTCCTGCAGGACAGGCAGTTCGAGCGCGTGGGCGAGACGCGCACCCGGACCGCCGACGTGCGCGTGGTGGCCGCGACCAACCGCGACCTCGGCGCCGACGTGAAGGCAGGACGCTTCCGCGAGGACCTGCTCTTCCGCCTGAACGTGGTCGAGGTCACCGTTCCGCGGCTGCGCGACCGGACCGACGAGATCCTGCCGCTGGCGCGCCGCTTCCTGGCGTTCTTCGCGCGCGCGGCGCGGCGGCCGACCCCGGAGCTCTCACCCGAGGCCGGCAAGGCCCTGCTGGCGTACTCGTGGCCGGGCAACGTGCGCGAGCTGCGCAACGCGATCGAGCGCGCGGTGATTCTCTCCAGCGGCCAGGTGCTGGCCCCGCAGGCGTTCCCCGACCGTATCGCGGCCCACGCGGCGGGAGCGCCCGTGCTGGGCGGCGACTACACCGTGGACCAGGTCGAGCGCGAGCACATCCTCCGGGTGCTCTTGCGGCACCCGGTGCAGGAGGAGGCCGCGCGCGTGCTGGGCATTGACGCCAGCACGCTCTGGCGCAAGCGGAAGAAATACGAAGGCTAAGAACACGCACCACGGAGCACACGGAGGGCACGGAGGTTGTGGGTGGAAAAACCAAGACCACCTCAGTTAGCTCCGTGCCCTCCGTGGTGCGATCTGTTTGTCTCTAGCCGGTGAGGCGGGGCGGAGGGGCGGAGGCGGCGCCTGGGACGGGCAGGGTGAACCAGAACCGGGCGCCGCGCCCGGGCTCGGTCTCGAGGCCCATCTCGCCGCCGTGGGCGCGCACGATCTCGCGCGAGATATAGAGCCCCAGGCCGATCCCCTCGCCCTTGGTGCCCGGGATGCGGAAGAACTTCTCGAAGATGCGCTCCCGGTACTCGCGGGGAATCCCGGGCCCCTGATCGGACACCTCGAATCGCACCCGCGCACCGTCCGCCTCCGCCCGCAGCACGACCCGGGCGCCGGGCGGGCTGTGGCGGATGGCGTTCGAGAGCAGGTTGTCGAACACCAGCGCCACCCGCTCCGGGTCGGCCAGCACCGGCAGCACCGGTTCGGAGACGTCGGACACCAGCGACACTCCGGCCTCCCGGGCGCTCGCCTCCCGCGCCGCCGCCGCGCCCTCCACCAGTGCCTTGGACGAGATGGGCGCGGGCGACACTTCGACCTTGCCCGCCTGGATCCGGGAGAGGTCGAGCAGGTCGTCCACGATGCCCTGCAGCCGCTCGCAATCCTCGCGCGCCGCGTAGAGCAGGTCCGCCTGCTTCTCGGTGAGCGAGCCCACCGTGCCGTCCACCAGGATGTGGATGGCCATGTGCAGCGAGGTGAGCGGCGTGCGGAACTCGTGCGCCACGGTCGCCACGAGGTCGTTCTTCAGCTCGTCGAAGCGGAGCAGGCGCGTCACGTCCTGGAGCACGATGGTCGCGCCCACCACCGCGCCCTGCTCGGAGTAGAGCGGGCTGGCGCGCGGGAGCAGGCGCCGCTCCCCGCCGGAGGTGAGCACGCGCAGCGCCTCATCCAGGCCCCGGGGCACGTACGCGCCCTTGCCGCCGACGACGTGCTGCCGGACGCGCTCGATCGCGTCGCGCACCTCGGGCTGGACGCGCGCGAGCGGGTCCGCTCCGGCGCCGATCTGCAGCAGCGTTTCGGCGCTCTGGTTCACGTTCAGGACCCGGCCGTCCACCCCGAGCACCACCACCGGGTCGGGCAGGCTGTCGATCGCCGCCTGCGAGGCCTGCTGGGCCTGCAGCAGCTCTCCCAGGGAACTGGAGCGGTACTCCTGCAGCCGGTCGGCCATGGTGTCCAGCTCGCGCCCGACCTCGGCCAGCTCGTCCTCTCCTTCGATGTGGGCACGGGCGTCGAGGTCGCCCTCGCCGATGCCCCGCACCGCCATGCTGAGCCTCGACAGCGGCCGGAGAGCGCGCGCGGTGAGCGAAGCCGACGCAAGCAGCCCCAGCCCGAGCGCGGCGGCGGTGGCGAAGAGGAGCAGCGCGCGGCTGTTCTCGGCGGCGCGCCTCGCCTCCTCGCTCTTGCGGACCATCGCGTCCTGGTTGATCTCCAGGATCCGGTCGGCGGCGCCCTTCACGCGCGCGAAGGCGGGCTGCATGACCGCGAAGTAGCGATCCCGCAGCGCGGCCGGATCGGAAAGCTTGCGGTACGTCCGCCAGGCTTCCACGTACCTGGTCCACTCGGCGCGGAGGGCCCGGGTCGCTTCCGCCTCCCCCGGCTCGGTGATGTTCTGCTCCTGCACGCGCAGCTCGTCCTCGAACCGCTTGAGGTTCGGCTCCGCCTGCGCGTCCGACAGGTCCGGACGGCCCAGCGCCCGGAACGCGGCCGCGCTGTCGATCCGCTCCAGCGCCTCCTTCATGCGCTGCGCCGCGAGCACGCTGCGATAGTTGGCCTGCAGGATGCGCTCCGAGCTGCGCCCCAGATCGCTCAGGGTGCGCAGCGCGATCGCGCCGAGCACTGCCAGGACGGCCGCCAGGGGCGCCTGGGCGAACAGGAGCTTCCGCCGGAGCATCACCGTTGTTCCTCGAATGCCACCACGTGCAGGTCGGCGTCCCCGGCTTCCCGGAGCAGCCGCACCAGCACCGATCCGAACAGCACCTGCTTCCACCAGGGCTGCAGCGATCTGCCCACCAGGATGTGAGCCACGCCATGGGTGCGCGCGAAGTCGAGGATGGCCTGGGCCGGGTCGTTGGACTTGAGCCTGACCACCTCCGCGCCCAGCTCCTTGGCTTTCTCGATGTTCTGCAGCAGGTGGCGTTGCGCCTCGGAGTCGATCAGGTGCGGCGCCTCCTGCGGCGTCTCGACGTACACCACGAACCAGTCGGTGTTGAGGCGCCCTGCCATGCGCGAGCCCCGCGAGAGCAGCGTCTTGGCACGCGGCGGATTCGAGGCCAGGCAGACCATGACTCGCCCCGAGGTGTTCCCCTTCTGCTCCGGCGCTGCGCGGGCCCCCGCGCGGTCGACGCTCTCCGCCACCTCGCGCAGCGCCAGCTCGCGCAGCGTAGCCAGGTTCGCGTCCTTGAAGAAGTTCTCCAGCGCCCAGGAGATCTTCTCGGGCGCGTAGATCTTCCCCTGCTGCAGGCGCTCCTGCAGGTCCTCGACCGCGAGGTCCAGGTTCACCACCTGGTCCGCCTGCTTGAGAAAGCTGTCCGGCACCGTCTCGCGCACCGAGACGCCGGTGACGCGCTCGATCAGGCCGTTCAGCGACTCCAGGTGCTGCACGTTGAGCGCTCCGAGCACGTTGATGCCCGCCTCGAGCAGCGCCAGCACGTCCTGCCAGCGCTTCCGGTTGGCCGACCCGGGGGCGTTGGTGTGCGGGATCTCGTCCACCACCGCGATCTGCGGCCGGCGTCGAACGACCGCGTCGAGATCCATCTCCTCGACCGGCACACCGCGATACTCGATCCTCTTGCGAGGGACCACCTCCAGCCCGTCGACGAGCGCGGCGGTCTCGGCGCGGCCGTGCGTCTCGATGTACGCAACCACCACGTCCACCCCCCGGCGGCGCAGGTCGTGCGCCTCCTGGAGCATGCGGTAGGTCTTGCCGACGCCGGCCGCGAAGGCGACGTACAGCTTGAGCCGCCCGCGCCGCCCGCGCTCGACGAGCTCGAGGAAGTCCTCCGGGCGGCGGCCCGTCTTTGCCTCGGGAACGCTCATGCCGGAGCCGCGTCCTTCCTTTCGCCCGAACGGATCCCACAACGTCCGCGCCGGGAAAAGTGCAGCGCCGCCTATTGGCGGCGGCTGGCGAGCGGCGGCGGCCGGCCGAAGAGCCTGTCCAGCGCCAGGTTCACCAGCAGCACGTTCACGCGCGGTTCGCCGAGCACCAGCAGGTCTCTCCCCTCGACGTTCGCCTCCAGCACCGCGCGCACGCGCTCGGGGGCGACTCCCCTGGCACGAGCGATGCGCGGAGCTTGCCACAAAGCCGCCATTGGCGAGAGGTGGGGATCGAGCCCGCTTGCGGACGCGGTGACGAGCTCCGCGGGAACGAGGCCCGGCGCCTCGGGGTTCTCCTGCTGCAGCCTCTGCACCTCCTTGGCGGCGCGCTCCCGCAGCGCCTTCGAGGTGGGCCCCAGGTTGGACCCGCCGGACGAGGTCCCGTCGTAACCCTTCTCGCCCGCGGCCGACGGACGCGGCTGCAGGTAGGCGGCGCCCGAGAACGGCTGCGCGATCAGCTCGGACCCGATCACGCGGCCTTGCTCGTCGGCGACCAGGCTACCGCGCGCCCGGCCGGGGAAGAGCGCCAGCGCCACGCCGGTGGTGAGGAGCGGGTAGGCGATGCCCGTGAGGACCAGCGTGACCAGGGTAGCGCGTAGCGCGACGAGCAGCTCCTTGCGAGGCATGCGGACCTCCTAGACGATACCGATCGCGGCCAGGGCCAGATCGATGGCCTTGATGCCCACGAACGGCGCGATCACGCCGCCCACTCCGTAGACGAGCAGGGACCGCCGCAGCAGCGCCGCGGCGCCCAGCGGCCGATAGCGGACGCCGCGCAGCGCCAAGGGGATGAGTAGGATGATGATGAGGGCGTTGAAGATCACCGCCGAGAGGATGGCGCTGTACGGCGAGGCGAGCCGCATCACGTCGAGCGGCTTCAGCTCGGGGAACACTCCCACGAAGAGCGCCGGAAGGATGGCGAAGTACTTGGCCACGTCGTTCGCGATCGAGAACGTGGTCAGCGTTCCGCGCGTCATCAGCAGTTGCTTGCCCACCTCGACCACCTCGAGCAGCTTGGTCGGGTCCGAGTCGAGGTCCACCATGTTGCCGGCTTCCTTGGCGGCCTGCGTCCCGGTGTTCATCGCCACGCCCACGTCGGCCTGGGCGAGCGCGGGCGCGTCGTTGGTGCCGTCGCCGGTCATCGCGACCAGCTTCCCCTTGCCCTGCTCCTCGCGGATCAGGCGCATCTTGGCCTCGGGCGTTGCCTGCGCGAGGAAGTCGTCCACGCCCGATTCCTTGGCGATGGCCGCCGCGGTGCGCGGGTTGTCGCCGGTGATCATCACCGTGCGGATGCCCATCGCGCGGAAGCGGGCGAACCGCTCGGCGATGCCGCCCTTCACCACGTCCTTGAGGTGGACCAGCCCCAGCACCCGGGCGCCGTCGGAGACCGCCAGCGGAGTGCCGCCTCCGTCGCCTATGCGCCAGGCGGCCTGCACCACCTCGTCGGGAACGGTCCCGCCCATCCGCTGGACGTGCGCGGAGACCGCGTCCACCGCGCCCTTGCGGATGACCCTGGGCCCCACGTCGGCGCCGCTCATCCGGGTCTGCGCGCTGAAGGTGATGAAGTGCGCGACGCCCTTGGTCTCCCGTCCGCGCAACCCGTAGCGCTCCTTGAGCAGCACGACGATGGACCGGCCTTCGGGCGTCTCGTCGGCGAGGCTGGCGAGGTGCGCCGCGTCCGCCAGCTCGGCGGCGCCGACGCCCGGCGCCGGGAGGATCTCGGTCGCCAGCCGGTTGCCGAGGGTGATGGTGCCGGTCTTGTCGAGCAGCAGCGTGTCCACGTCGCCGGCTGCCTCGACCGCGCGGCCACTCATGGCCAGCACGTTCTTGCGCAGGAGGCGGTCCATGCCGGCGATGCCGATGGCCGAGAGCAGCCCGCCGATGGTGGTGGGAATCAGGCAGACGAGGAGCGCCACCACCGCCGTCGCTCCCAGCCCGATGCCCGAGTACAGGCCGAGCGGCACCAGGGTGACGCAGGCAAAGAGGAAGATGATGGTGAGCCCGACTAGCAGGATGTGCAGCGCGATCTCGTTCGGCGTCTTCTGCCGTGCCGCACCTTCCACGAGCGCGATCATGCGGTCGAGGAACGACTCGCCCGGGTTGGAGGTGATGCGCACCACGATCCGGTCCGAGAGGACCTTGGTCCCCCCCGTGACCGCGGAGCGGTCGCCGCCGCTCTCGCGGATCACCGGGGCGGACTCGCCGGTGATGGCCGACTCGTCCACCGAGGCGATGCCCTGGATCACCTCGCCGTCGCCGGGGATGAGCTGGTTCGCCTCGACCACCACCAGATCGCCCTTCTTCAGCCGCGAGGCGGGGATCATCTCCTCGTTCGCCACGGGGATGACGTCCTCGGGCGCGGGCCAGGTGCGCACCTTGCGCGCCACGGTCTCCTGGCGCATGCGGCGCAGCGTGTCCGCCTGCGCCTTCCCGCGGCCCTCGGCGACGGCCTCGGCGAAGTTGGCGAAGATCACCGTGAACCAGAGC
>DASWGI010000101.1:0-11600 GCA_036393835.1 Myxococcales bacterium
GAGCGGCACGTCCACCTCGCGGCGCAGTCCGATGCGGATCCGCAGCAGCCCTCCCGCGACGCTCACCCCGCGGAGCTGCAGCGCGCGGAGGTCCCCGAGCAGCCACACCACGCCGTAGGCGCCCAGCGCGGTCGCGGCCCAAGCCGCGGATGGCGACCAGCGTGCGATCAAGAGGTGCAGACCGGCCGTCTCGGGCAGCGACATGAAGAGCACCGCCACGCAGACGGCGGTCCACCCGCTGCGACGGTGCACCGAGAGCGTCCCGGGCTCCGGCCGGGAGCGCCAGGAGAAGAGCGCGAGCCCGAGGATCGCCAGCTCGTTGGCTGCGAGGCGCGCCACGGGACCGCCGCCGAGCGCGGCGCGCAGGCGGTCCGGCAAGTCGCCCCGGGCGCCGGAGAAGCGCCGCAGGACCGCGACCACGAGCGCCACCTCGGCGGGAATGGCCAGGAAGCGCAGCCCGCGAAGGAGCCCGCGTTGCCCGGGCAGCAGGGCAGCCGCGACGGCGAGCCCTGCCAGCGCGACGGGCACCAGGCTGCGCGGGCGCGCGGCGCCCGGACGCACCACCAGCAGCCACCACGCCAAGGGGAGTCCGACCACCAGGTCGAAGATCACCGCCGCGGAGAACCCCGTCGGGTGCAGAGCGAATCCGCGCGAGGCCACTACCGCGTATTCGGCCGCCACCGCCGCCACGGCCAGAGCGGCGAAGACCAGAGGCCTGCGCGCGGCGACGCTGGCGGTCATTCCGTGAATTTTCTAACCCATTTCCTCCGCTGGTGCCGCGCCCGATTGCCGCAGGTGGTGAAACCACTGCGGCCGCCCTCGTGGTATGGAGCCGCGCATGGCCGTGGCGCGCGCCCTGCTCTCCGTGTCCGACAAGTCCGGGATCCTCGAGTTCGCCCGCGGTCTCGCGGCGCTCGGCATCGAGCTGCTCTCCACCGGCGGCACCGCCGCGCTGCTCGCCCGCGAGGGCGTGAAGGTGACGCAAGTCCAGGATTTCACCGGCGCTCCCGAGATGCTGGGCGGGCGCGTGAAGACGCTGCACCCGAAGGTGCACGGGGGGATCCTGGCGCGTCGCGACGTGGCTTCCGACCAGGCCGACATGAAAGCCCAGGGCGTGCTACCCATCGATCTGGTGGTGGTGAACCTGTATCCGTTCCGCGAGGCGGTCGCCAAGGGGCTGCCCTTCGACGAGGTGATCGAGAACATCGACATCGGCGGCCCGTCGATGCTGCGCTCGGCGGCGAAGAACGCCGCCTACGTCGCGGTGGTGGTCGATCCAGCCGACTACGCGACGGTGTTGGCCGAGCTGCAGCAGAAGCGCGAGGTGCACGTCAGCACGCGGCGGCGCCTGCAGGCCCGCGCCTTCGCGCACACCGCCGCGTACGACGCCGCCATCGGCTCGTGGCTCTCCGAGCAGCTCGCGCTCGAGCACAAGGAGGAGGCGAGCGGATTCGGCGACTCGCCGCCGCTCCCCGAGTACCGGCTGAAGCAGGCGCTCCGCTACGGCGAGAACCCGCACCAGAAAGCGGCGTTCTACGCGGCGGTGCCTCCGCCCCCCGAGCCGACGCTCGCCATCGCGCGGCAGATCCAGGGCAAGGAGCTCTCCTACAACAACCTGCTCGACGGCGCTGCGGCACTCGAGGCGGTGAAGGAGCACGCGCACGGCCCGCGCCGCCCGGCCACCGCGGTGGTGGTGAAGCACACCAACCCCTGCGGAGTGGCCCGCGCGGGCACCGTGCTGGACGCGTACCGGGGAGCGCGGGACGCGGATCCGGTCAGCGCGTTCGGCGGCATCGTGGCCCTGACGCACCCCGTGGACGCGGCGACCGGCGCCGCGCTCTCCGAGACGTTCCTGGAGGCGGTGATCGCGCCTGGGTTCGACCCTGGCGCCCTGGAAGCGCTGAAGGGCAAGAAGGCGCTGCGGCTCCTCGAGCTGCCCTCGCTGGGCGAGGGGCGCGAGGCGTGGCGCCCCGAGCCCCGCGAGCTGCGCAGCATCCCCGGCGGCCTGCTCGTGCAGTCGCGGGACCTGCAAGGGGCCGACGTGCGCGGGTGGAAGGTGGTCACCCGGCGCGCCCCGACCGCCGACGAGATGGAGGCGCTGCAGTTCGCCTGGCTGGTGGTCAAGCACGTGAAGTCGAACGCCATCGTGCTCGCCCAGCGCGACGCGACCGTTGGCATCGGGATGGGGCAGACGAACCGGGTGGACTCGGTCCGCATCGCCGCCGAGCGCGCGGGCGCCAGGGCCCGCGGGGCCGCTCTCGGCTCCGACGCCTTCTTCCCCTTCCCCGACGGCGTGGAGGCCGCGGCCGAGGCGGGGGTCGCCTGCATCGCCCAGCCGGGCGGTTCCGTGCGCGACCAGGAAGTCATCGCGGCAGCGGACAAGCACGGCATCGCGATGGTCTTCACGGGTTACCGACACTTTAGACACTGATGCCGTTCAAGGTCGTCGTCATCGGATCGGGTGCTCGCGAGCACGCCTTGGTGCGCGCGCTGCTGCGCGGGGCGCTACGCTCCGGGCCCCGCGAGGTGGTGGCCATTCCGGGGAACGCCGGCATCGGCGAGGAGGCGCGCTGCGTTCCCGCCGCCGGCTCCGCCGAGGCGCTGGCCGCGGCGGCGCTGTGGGAGAAGCCGGACCTGGTGGTGGTCGGACCGGAGGCGCCGCTGGCCGAAGGCCTCGCCGATCGGCTGGCGCACGAGCGCGTGCCCTGCTTCGGGCCCACGGCGGCGGCCGCCCGCATCGAGGCGTCCAAGGCGTTCGCGAAGGACGTCATGGCGCGCGCCGGAGTGCCGACCGCGCAGGCGGCCGTGTTCGATGATCCGGAGAAGGCCAAGGCGTACGTCCACGGCGCCTGCGTGGTGAAGCTGGACGGTCTCGCGGCGGGGAAGGGCGTGATCGTCTGCGACGACGCAGCCGGGGCGAGGCGCGCCATCGACGAGCTGTGGATGACCGCCGCGCAGGGCGGGGGTCCCGTGCGCCTGCTGGTCGAGGAGCGGCTGGAAGGACCGGAGCTGTCCGTCATCGCGCTTACGGACGGCTCCACCGTGCTGCCGCTCGCTCCCGCCCGCGACCACAAGCGGCTCGAGGACGGCGACCGCGGCCCGAACACGGGCGGCATGGGCGCGGTGAGCCCGCCGCGCGACGCGACGCCCGCCGTGATCGACGAGGTGGTCCGCACCGTCCTGCAACCGACCGTGCGCGAGCTGGCCGCGCGAGGCACACCCTTCCGCGGAGCGCTCTATGCCGGGCTGATGCTCACGCCGCGCGGCCCGCGCGTCCTGGAGTTCAACTGCCGCCTGGGCGACCCCGAGGCGCAGGCCATCCTGCTGCGGCTGCGCAGCGATCCGCTCCCGCTGCTCCTCGCTAGCGCGCAGGGCGGGCTCGCCGGCCAGGAGCCCTCGTGGGATCCGCGCACCGCCGTGGCGGTGGTGATCGCCGCCTCCGGGTATCCGGGCACGCCGCGCGCCGGCGACGAGGTGGGCGGCCTGCGCGAGGTGCAGCAGTCCGACGATCTCTGGATCCTGCACGCGGGGACCAAGGCGAAGGAGGGCAAGGTGGTGACCGCGGGCGGGCGCCTGCTCACCGTCGCGGCCCTGGGCGCGGGAGCGGCCGAGGCGCGCGGGCGCGCCTACCAGGCCGCCGGTCGCATCCGGATCGACGGGTCCCAGATGCGCCGCGACATCGCCGCCGGGGAGGTGGGGTGAGCGAGGCGCGCGCGGAGGTGCCCGTCCCGGAGCCGGAGGGGGTGGCGGCGCGGCGGGGTTCGCCGGGAGGAGCGCGGCCGTTCGGCCAGCTCGACCGGCTCCTCTCGCTGAAGTTCCTCCAGCTCTTCGCCGCCACGCTCGGGGGCGTGGTGCTGCTCTACCTCACGGTCGACTTCGCCGATCGCGCCGGCAGCTTCTGGGGCCGCGCCTGGGGGAAGGCGGCGCTCGAGCTGTACTGGAACAAGGCGGCCGTCGTCGCCTACCAGCTCGCGCCGGCGGCGCTGATCATCGCCGCGGCCCTGCTCGCCACCTTGCTGGCGCGGCGCGGAGAGCTCACCGCGCTCTTCGCCCTGGGCGTGCGTCCCTGGCGGCTCGCGGCGCCCGTCGCCGCCGTCACTGCCGTGCTCGGAGTCCTCCTCTTCCTCCTCGGCGAGCGCGTGGTGGTGCGCGCCGACGCCCGCGCCGAGGAGATCCAGGTGAAGCGCTTCAACCGCTGGGGCGACTGGGCCACCTACCACGCGGGAGCGAGCTGGCTGCGGGGCGAGAACGGGCGCATCTACCACCTGGGGGCGCGGCGCGACGGGGGATGGGAGCCGGCCACCGTGCTGGAGATCGCGCCGCCCTTCCGGCTCGCGCGCCGCATCGACGCGCGCCGGCTGGAGCCCGCCGGTCCGGGGCGCTGGCGGTTCCTCGACGCGGTGGAGACCCGGTACGCGCTCTCCGCCGAGCCGGGCGGGATCGTGGCGGAGATCCGCGCCGAGGTGCTCGAGGAGCACTTCCCCGAGACCGCGGCCGCCCTCGAGCTGCGCAGCGGACGCCCGCGGCAGCTCTCCTGGAAGCAACTGCGCGAGCAGGCCGAGCGGCGGGCCCACCTGGGACAGCCGGTGCGCGAATGGGAGCTGGCGCTGTGGGAGCGCGCCGCGCATCCGGTCACGGTGCTGCCGGCGGCGCTGGCGGGACTGGGCCTCATCCTCTGGCGGGCGCGGCGCCGGCGCAGGCTGCCGCTCGCGGGCGCCGTCGCGCTGGGGATCGGGCTTTCGATGGCACTGTGGGCGGTGTCGGTGATCGTCCACGCGGCCTCGCTGTCGGGGGGCCTGCCGACCTGGTCCGCCGGGCTCCTGCCGCCGCTGTTCGCCTGCGCCGTCGCCGCCTTCACCTTCTGGCGAGCCTGAGCTTCGACGCCACCCTCCGCGGACGCGCGTGGCCGCGCGGGCGGACCGCGCGTCTCCCTTGGCTTTGCGCCGAGTTTCCGGGTAGAAGCGCCGCGCGGCGTGTCGCCGGCGAAAGGACCGCATGAAGGGCGTCGTCCTCGCGGGAGGAACCGGCTCGCGCCTGTTCCCGCTCACCAAGGTCACCAACAAGCACCTGCTGCCGGTCGGGCGGGAGCCGATGATCTACCATCCGGTCCGCAAGCTCACCGAGGCGGGCGTCGGCGAGATCCTGGTGGTCACCGGCGTGGAGCACATGGGCGACGTCGTGACCCTGCTCGGCTCCGGCAAGGACTTCGGCTGCCGCTTCACCTACAAGGTGCAGGACGAGGCGGGCGGGATCGCGCAGGCCCTGGGCCTGGCGGAGAACTTCGCCGGCAAGGACCCCATGTGCGTCATCCTGGGCGACAACGTCTTCCAGGATCCGGTGGCGCCGTTCGTCCGCGCCTTCCGCGAGCAAGGCCGCGGCGCTCGCCTGCTGCTCAAGCAGGTGCGCGATCCGCAGCGCTACGGCGTCGCGGAGGTGGAAGGCTCCCGCGTGGTGCGCATCGTGGAGAAGCCCAAGAAGCCGAGGAGCGATCTGGCGGTGGTGGGCGTCTACTTCTACGATTCAGACGTGTTCGGCATCATCCGCACCCTGAAGCCCTCCGCGCGCGGCGAGCTGGAGATCACCGACGTGAACAACCACTACCTGCGCGCGGGCACCCTGCAGTGCGATCGCCTTTCGGGGTGGTGGACCGACGCCGGCACTTTCGACTCGCTGCACGCCGCCAACGAGCTGGTGACCGGGCGCGCGACGTCCGCGGTGGATGCGGAGCGGAGATAGGGTGCCGGCCGTCCTGGTCACCGGCGGCGCCGGTTTCGTCGGGTCCAACCTGGTGCGGTACCTGCGCCGCGAGCGGCCCGGCTGGACGATCGTCAACCTCGACAAGCTCACCTACGCCGGCAACCTCGAGTCGCTCGCCGACCTGCGGCACGACCGCGGCTACGTGTTCGTGCGGGGCGACATCGCCAACGCCGAGCTGGTCGAGCACCTCTGCGAGCAGCACGAGGTCGAGGCGATCCTGAACCTCGCCGCCGAGAGCCACGTCGACCGCAGCATCCTGGGGCCGAGCATCTTCGTGGAAACCAACGTCTCCGGGACGCAGGTCCTGCTCGACGCCGCCCGGCGCGCCCGGGTCAAGCGCTTCGTGCAGGTCAGCACCGACGAGGTGTACGGCTCCCTCGGCGCGCAAGGCCGCTTCAGCGAGGCCTCGCCGCTGCAGCCGTCCTCGCCGTACTCGGCCTCGAAGACGGCCGCCGACCTGCTCGCGCTCGCCTACCACCACACCTTCGGGCTGGACGTGATCGTCACGCGCTGCTCGAACAATTACGGCCCGTACCAGTTCCCGGAGAAGCTCATCCCGTTGATGATCGCCAACGCGCTCGACGGCAAGAAGCTGCCCGTCTACGGCGACGGCATGCAGGTGCGGGACTGGATCCACGTCGAGGACCACTGCGCGGCGCTGCTCGCCGCCGTAGAGCGCGGCAAGCCCGGCGAGGTCTACAACGTGGGGTCCGACAACGAGTGGCCGAATCTGCTGATCGTCCAGCAGCTGCTGCGAATCCTGGCGAAGCCCGAGTCGCTGGTCGAGCACGTCAGGGACCGGCCCGGCCACGACCGCCGGTACGCGATCGATGCCCGCAAGGCGCACGCAGAGCTGGGCTGGGCGCCGCGGATCGCCTTCGCCGACGGGCTCCAGCGCACCGTGGAGTGGTACGTCGCCAACCGCACCTGGTGGGATCGGGTGCGCAACGGCGAGTACCGAGCCTACTACGAGAAGAACTACGGGGCCCGTGGATGAGCGTGCTGGTGACAGGCGCGAACGGTCTGGTGGGGAGCTGCGTGGTGGCGCGCCTCGCCGCGGCAGGCGAGAAGGTGGTCGCCGCGGGACGCGGTCCCAGCCGGGGCGGGCCGGCCGCGGTCGAATACGTCGAGCTGGACCTGCTCCGGCCCGAGGCGCTGCGCGCGCTGATCGGGTCCACCGGCGCGCGCACGGTGATCCACTGCGCCGCGATGACCGACGTCGACGGCTGCGAGAACGACCCGGTGCAGGCCTGGACCGTGAACGCGCGCGGCGCCGAGGCCGCTGCGCTCGGTTGCCGGGACGCGCGCGCGCGGCTGGTCGCGCTCTCCACCGACTACGTCTTCGACGGCGAGCGGGGGCCGTACTCGGAAGACGACGCCCCCAACCCGCGGGGCGTCTACGCCCGCACCAAGCGCGCCGGCGAGGAGGCCGCGCTGCTGCTGGCGCCCGACTGCGCGGTGGCGCGGGTGGCGGTCGTCTACAGCGGCCGCCGGGGCGCGAAGCGCACCTTCGCCACGGCCGCCGCCGAGCAGCTCCTCGCGGGCAAGGAGGTGCGCGCCTTCCACGACCAGGTGGTGTCTCCCACGCTCGCCGACAACGCGGCGGAGATGGTCATCGGCCTGTGGCGCAGCGGCCAGGGCGGGATCTGGCACTGCGCGGGCGCCTCGATCGTCTCCCGCGTCGAGTTCTGCCGCGCGCTGGCGCGGAAGCTGCGCGCCGACGAGCGGCTGGTGGTGCCGGTTCCCATGTCCGCGGTGAAGCTTCCGGCGCCGCGGCCCGCGCGCTGTGGCCTCGAGGTGACGCGCATCCGGCGCCTCCTCGGGCCGTCGGTCCCGCTGGAGCTGGACGAGGCGCTCGATCGATTCGTCGCGGAGCGCGCGGCGTGATCGAGGCGGCGCAGCAGACCCGGCCGGACGCCGTGCCTGCCGCCGCCCCGGCGCTTGCACAGGTGCGCTCCTCGCGCGTCGCCGAGGTCTGGCGGTTCCGGCAGCTCATCGCGCTCCTGGTCGTGCGCGAGCTGAAGGTCCGCTACAAGCGCAGCGTCCTGGGGCTCCTGTGGACGATGCTCAACCCGCTGCTCCTGATGGTCGTCTACGCAGTGGTGTTCACCACCATCATGGCGGCGGCGCAGCCGAACTTCTCCGTCTTCCTGCTCGCCGGGCTCCTGCCCTGGCTCTACTTCTCCACCTCGCTGATGCAGGGCCTGATGAGCGTGCTGGCCAACCAGGAGCTGGTCCGCAAGATCCGGCTGCCGCAGGCCGTGTTCCCGCTCTCGGTGGTGGGATCGAACCTGGTGAACTTCACGCTCTCGCTGGTCCCGCTGCTGGCCATCATGGCCGCGCTGCGGCAGCCGTTCACGCCCGCGCTCCTCTTCCTGCCCGCAGCGGCCCTCGTCCTGACGCTGTTCTGCGCGGGCGTGACGCTGCTGTTCGCGACCGCCACGGTCTTCTTCCGCGACGTGCGGCACCTCACCGAGGTGCTGCTGCAGGTTCTCCTCTACCTGTCGCCCGTGCTCTACGATCTGAAGCAGCTCGGCGAGCACCGGACGTGGTGGTTCCAGCTCTTCCGGCTCGAGCTGCGCGTCAATCCGCTGAGCTACCTGATCCCACTGGTCCGCGATCCCGTCTATTACGGCCGGCTTCCCTCCCTGCCCACGGTGGCCGTGGCGCTCGCCTGGGCGGCCGGCGCGCTGCTCCTGGGCTTCGCCGTCTTCACGCGGCTCGAGCCGCGCCACATCCACCACCTGTAGGCCGATGCGCGACGGGCAGATCATCCTCCAGGACGTCGGCGTCGGGTACCGCATCTACCGCGAGAAGGTCTCCACCCTGAAGGAGGCGGTGGCGAACCGGTTCCGCCACCTGCGCACGGCGGAGAAGTTCTGGGCCCTGCGCCACGTCTCCCTGCAGATCGCGCCCGGCGAGGCGATCGCGCTGGTGGGGCACAACGGCTCCGGCAAGAGCACGCTCCTCAAGACGATCGCTGGCGTGCTGGAGCCGAGCGAAGGCGCGGCGGTAGCCCAGGGACGGATCAGCCCGATGATCGAGCTGGGCGCGGGCTTCGATGCCGAGCTGTCCGGCCGCGACAACGTCTACCTGAACGGCGCGCTGCTCGGCTTCTCGCGCAAGCAGATGGAGGCGAAGTTCCAGCGCATCGTCGACTTCAGCGAGCTGGGCGACTTCATCGACCTGCCGGTGAAGAACTATTCCTCGGGCATGTATGCGCGCCTGGGATTCGCCATCGCGCAGGACGTCGAGCCGGACATCCTCATCATCGACGAGGTGCTCGCCGTGGGCGACGAGCGGTTCCAGGAGAAGTGCAAGCGCCGCATCCAGGACTTCCGCGCCGCCGGGGTCACTTTCGTGTTCGTGTCCCACTCGCTGCCGACCGCGCGCGAGCTGTGCCCGCGGGCGGCCGTGCTGCACCACGGGCGGCTCGCGTTCGACGGGCCGACGGACGCCGCCTGGGAGCGCTACCGCGAGTTGGAGCGCGGTCCCGCGCCGGGGCCCGTCTTCCAGGCGTAGAATCGGCGGCGTGGCGACTCCGGCGGCGGCCATCTCGCGGCGGACGGGAACGGCGGCGCTGGTCGAGGCGCTCCGGCCCCGGCAGTGGACCAAGAACGTCTTCGTCTTCGCCGCGCTGGTGTTCGGCGGCCGGCTGTTCGACCTCGCCTCCCTGCTGCGCGAGCTGGGCGCCTTCGCGGTCTTCTGCGCGGCCGCGAGCGCCGTGTACCTGGCGAACGACGCCGCGGACCGGGAGCACGACGCGCGCCATCCGGAGAAGAGCGCGCGCCCGATCGCTTCGGGACGGTTGCCGGTGCCGGTCGCGCTGGGCGTCTCGGCGGCGCTGACCGCTGCCGCGCTGGCGGCCAGCGCGGCGCTCTCGCGCGGGCTCCTGTGGATCGTGCTCGGCTACCTCCTGATGAGCTTCGCCTACAGCGCGGGGCTCAAGCGCGTCTTCCTCGTCGACGTCCTGATCGTCGCCTTCGGATTCGTCCTGCGCGCGGCGGCGGGCGCGGCGGTGCTCGAGGTCGAGATCTCGCCTTGGCTGTTGTGCTGCTCGTTCCTGCTCGCGCTCTTCCTCGCCCTGGGCAAGCGGCGCGGGGAGCTCGCGCTCCTGGGAGAGGGCGCGCCCGGGCACCGCGCCGCCCTGCAGCAGTACACGGTCCCGATGGTGGACCGCTGGCTCACCGCGCTCGTCGGCGCGACCATCGTGAGCTACGCGCTGTACACGCAGTCGCCCCGGACGGTGGAGCACTTCGGCACCACCAATCTGTTGTTCACGCTCCCCTTCGTGGTCTACGCGCTCTTCCGCTACCAGCAGCTGGTCACGCGCGACGGGTCGGGCGGCGATCCGGGGCTCTTGCTCGCGCGCCATCCGGGCCTGCTGCTCGCTCTGGTCGGCTGGGGCGTGACCGCGTCCGTGGTCATCTATCGCTGAAGCTCAGGGGTCGGCGCCGCGTACCGAGCGTTCTCAGATCGATCAGATCGTGCGTTCCACCTCGGAGCACAACCACACTCGGTGGCGTTGCTTTCCAGGGGCGAGACGCAGCGTGTTTCCGGCATGCGTTCGTGCTGCGCGGCCAGGTTGATCCGGGTGTAGGCGGCGTCCTCGGAAAACCCTAGCTCCCGCATCACCCTGAATGAATCCTGGGACGATTCGTGGGCGGGTCGACCGTTGCGCGCGCTCGTTCCATGAACGCGCGACCGTACAGTTTCTCCGCGGCGTGCTGGTTGTGCGCACGGCAGAGCAGGCGGATCCGGTCCGCTCGGTGGAGATGCGTTCGCGCGAACCCGTCCTGGTGATCGAATTCCAGCGCGCCAGTCTCCGCGCACCTCCGGCCACGTTCGTCGGTGAAGGTGCAGCGGCCGCCGTCGCGCTCGAAGACCTCGCGCTTGATCGCGTCGGGAATGTGACGCGAACAGGATTCGCCGGTTCCTTCGGTCGGGGCCTGTCGCGCCTTCCGGCCCGTCGCGAACCGCTCCTTCTTCACGTGTTCGATCGTCAAGTCGAGCGCCATTTCGAAGATCGTCGCCAGGTCTCCGTCGGGAATGCGGTGCCGGAGCAGGTCCTGCAATTGGCGGAACTTCTCACGGCACGCGCGACTCGCGGTGAACTGGAACTTGAACGCCTCCTCGGCGAGGGGTGCAATCACGGCCCGGCGTTCATCGCGTCGCGGCGCCAGCGCGGGTGGCGGTGCGAACGTGAGAGAGAGCGACGACTCGGGCAGGGCACCCGACATGGCAGTGCTGAACGAGAATGCAGGTGACGCCTCGGGTGGAGGGTTGGGGCGGTCCGGAAGCTTGCGCACTACAGTCGGAACCGGCGGCTGCGGCGAAAGACGCGCGACCAGCTCTTCGATCTCACGCTTCGACTTGCCGGCCGCCTCCGCCAATACCTTGCATTGGTTGTCGGTGGTCAGGTGCGGCGCGAGCAAGCGTAATCCGGCCAGGTGCACCTGCCCCGAGCGGACCGCCTCCAGGATCACCGGCAAGCGTCGTGCGGCGCGCGCGACGTTGATCCGGTTGCAGGCGGCGTCCTCGGAAAACCCGAGCTCGCCGACGCAGAAGGCGAACATCGAGGAGAACGCCCGATCGAGGTAGAGCTTCCGCTCGTCGATCTCGCCGAGATGGACGAGAAGCTCCGCTTCCACCCCTCGAGACTGCTGCACGAGCTCTCGCGTAGCGGAAAGGAGGTCGGAGGCGCTTAACGATTCGACAACGGTTCGTGAGTTCATCATGCGCCGAGTCGTAGCACGGTGTTTTTCGGAGCTCTCCGGACGCCGCACGCGCGCGCTGGACGGCAGGTCGACCCGCGAGGAGGACCCAGGCGCAACGGCCGCTCT
>DASWGI010000102.1:0-4355 GCA_036393835.1 Myxococcales bacterium
GCCGCTGCGTGCGGTGGAAGCGCCGCGTTCAAGGACCAGGCGCGCGACGCGATGCCGAACAGCTCGGGCGTGGCCGTGGGTCCGCAGCAGGCGCAGTCGTCGCAGTCCAATGCGCTCTCCGCCGAAGGGTCGTCGCGGGACGTGATCGGCGCGGATCCCTGGTACAACGCCACCGTCGCGTTCGCGTTCTCCATCAACGTGGGCACCGCCTGGACGCTGGGCGCCGTGGAGGCCGTGACCGCCACCGAGCCGACCAGCTGCACGACCAGCAGCTGCACCTGGGGCCCCGGCTCCGGCGCGCTCGACCCGAACGAGTACAGGCTGACCGTGACCCAGACCGCGAACGGCTCGTTCGACTGGGTGCTCGACGCGCGCTCGAAGGCGGACGCCACCGCCCAGTTCGTGACCCTCATCTCCGGCAACGCCGTGCCGAGCGGCCAGCGCCACCGGGGCAGCGGCACCTTCACCATCAACCTGGACAATGCCCGCCAGCTTTCGGGGCACGCCAGCGACCAGGGCACCATCGACATCACCTACAGCAACGTGGGCCCCGCGCACATCCAGGCGAACTTCCACAACCTGATCAGCCAGGACACGCAGCACCTGGGCGACCTCGGCAACGCCTACTACAACTACCAGCAGGACATCTCCGGCGGCGGGGACATGGAGATCGCCTGGCACGACGTCACCCACGAGGAGCGCGACGACATCCACTCGCGCTGGAAGGCCGACGGCTCGGGCCGCGCAGACGTCATGGTGGTCAAGCCCGGCGTGAACCTCCAGATCTCCAACTGCTGGAGCGCCGCGGCGAGCGGGTTCGCGACGGTGTTCTCGCCCACCAGCGGGTCCGTCAGCGCCTGCAGCTACGCGGACGCGGCGTTCGGCGCCAACATCAACACTCCGCTGTAGCCAGGGGATGGCCGTGAGCGCATTACGCGTCATCGCGGGCGGGCGGGCCGGGGTGAACGTCCCCGGCCCGCTTCGCGTCAGGGCCGACGCGGGGCTCCTCGCCGAGCTGTACGAGAAGCACGCGGCGGCGGTGTACGGCCGCTGCCGCTACCTGCTCCGGGACGAGGAGGAAGCGAAGGACGCGCTGCAGGAGGTGTTCGCCAGGGCGCTGCGCGCGCTGCCGGAGTTCCGCGAGGCGGCCTCGCCGGCGACCTGGATCTTGCGGATCGCGACGCACCACTGCCTGAACGAGCTGCGCGCGCGGAGGGCGGCCTGGCGCGAACAGCTCGCGCAGCTGGCGAAGGATCGCCGCGACGAGGTCGAGCCGCCCGAGCGGAGAGCGCTGGTCCGGGCGCTGCTCTCGGCCGCGCCGGCCGAGGCGCAGGAGGTGGCGGTGCTCTACTTCGTCGACGAGCTGACCCAGGCGGAGATCGCCCAGTCCACGGGGCGCAGCCTGCCCACCGTGCGCAAGCGGCTGCGCGACTTCCTCGCCGCCGCCCGCGCCGCCCTGGCCGAGGCGCTGCCCGGCATCGCGCTGCCGGAAGGAGACGAGCCATGATGGTCGATCTGGGAGGCCCCGGGACCGCGTGCTCGGCCATGCGAGTGCGCCGGCTCACCGCGGGCGAATTGCAGGGCGCCGAACGCGACCGCACGCAGCAGCACGTCGACGGCTGCGCGCGCTGCCAGGCCGTGTTGCGGGAGCTGGCGGACGAGCGCGCGCGGCTCGCCCGCGACGTCCCCTTCGACGTATTCGCCGCGGGAGTGGCGGAGAAGCTCGCGCACGCGCAGCAGCCGCCTCGTTTCGCGCGCTGGGCGCCGCTCGCGGCCGCCGCCGCGCTGCTGCTCGCGGTGGGGACCACGCTGACGCTGCGGCCCTCGGACGACGGCGGCGTGCGCAGCAAGGGCGGGGCGGCGGTCGCGCTGTTCCAGCGGAGCGGAGCGGAGGTGCACGCGGTCCAGAAGGTCGTAGGCCCGGGGCCGATCATGGTGCACCTCGAGCCGGCGGGGCGCGCGTACGCCGCGGTGGTGCTGGTGGAGCCGCGGGAGTCCTCGCTCCTCTACGCAGGCCCCTCGCGCGCCGAGCTGCCCGAGGCCTTCGAGTGGACGGGCACGGCCCGCCGGGCGACGCTCCTGACCGTGTTCGCGGACAAGCCGCTCGACGGAGAGGCGCTGCTGCGCGACGGCTCTGCGGGCGCTCCCAAGGGCGCCGAGGTGGTGCAGGTCCCGCTGGAGCGCGTCCCGTGAACCGCGTCCTGCCGCTCGCGCTGCTGCTCGCAGCCGGTGCGGCGCGCGCCGACGTGCACCGCTTCGCCCTGGTGGTGGGTGACTCGCAGGGTGGGGCGGGGACGCGGCAGCTCCGGTACGCCGAGCGCGACGCACGGCGCATCCACGCCATCCTCACCAGGCTGGGAGGAGTGCGCGAGGACGACGCGCGCCTGCTCACCGGCGCCGAGGCCGACGACGTCCGCCGCGCGCTGCTCGATCTGGAAGGGCGCTCGCGGGCGGCGCGCGACCGCGGCGAGGAGACGCTGCTCCTCGTCTACTACTCGGGCCACGCCAAGGACGGCGACCTGCGGCTGCGCGACACCCGCATGCCGCTGGCCGAGCTGCGCCAGCGCCTGCAGGACGCGCCGGCGGACGTGCGCATCGGGTTGCTCGACTCGTGCCAGTCGGGCGCCATCACCCGAATGAAAGGCGTGCGTCCGGCGCCCGCCTTCGACGTGCAGCGCGCCCGCGACGCAGGCCCGCACGGCCTGGTGCTGATCGCCTCCTCCGCCTCCGACGAGGAGTCGCAGGAGTCCGACGAGATCGCCGGCAGCTTCTTCACCCACTACCTCGCCTCGGGTCTTCTGGGCGACGCCGACGCGAGCGGCGACGGCAAGGTGACGCTCGCCGAGGCCTACGCGTACGCCTACGGGCGCACCGTCGGTTCGACCGCGGAGACGCGCGCCGGCGCGCAGCACCCCGTCTACCTCTACGACCTGGGCGGAGCGGGCGACGTGGTGCTCACCGAGCTCGCTCCCGCCCGCGGCGGGCTGCTCTTCGGCGCCGCCGACGAGGGCCTCTACGTGGTGCTCGACGGCCAGCGCCGCGCGGTCGCGGAGGTGGCCAAGGCGGCCGGATCGTCGCGCCGCCTGGCGCTCGCGCCCGGCAGCTACATCGTCAAGAAGCGGCTCGAGGACGCGGTGCTGGTCGGCGACGTGAACGTCGGCGACGGCGTCATCGAGGTGGCCGACGCGCAGCTCTCGCGCCGCAAGCTCGAGGACGACCCGCAGAAGGGAGCCTCGGGGCCGCGCTGGAGCGTGCTGGGCACCGGCGGCTACCAGTTCTTCTTCGATTCCGCCGCGCGCAACGGGCTCTTCCCGCCGGCGGTGCTCGCCGGGGTGGAGATGTCGGCGCGCGACGACCTCGGCCACCAGCTCGCCTGGGGTATCGACGTGGCGGTCGGCGGCGGCACCTCGACGCTGCGGCTGTCCGGCGTGCCGGACATCCCCGTCCGTTTCGGCGAGCTGTCGGGCGGAGTGTCGCTGTGGCGCGACTTCGACGTGACCGACACGCTGACCGCGTCGGTCGGCGCGCGCCTCGCCTTCCTCTACCTGTTCCGCAGCTTCACCGGGCGCAGCGACCTGCCCTCGCAGAACTTCTTCACGCTCACGCCGGGCGCCGAGCTGGCCTTCGGGTGGCGCTTCAGCCCGCGCTGGACCGCGGTGGCGCGCGTCCGCGCCAACTACCTCTTCTACAACGTGGACAAGGACCAGTCCCTCGGCTACGCCGAGTTCGCCCTGGGGGTCGACTATGCGTTCGGCTTTTAAGGGCTTCGCGGCGCTCCTCCTGCTGTGCGCCTGCGGCAACCTCTCCAACGAGGACATCGCCTTCGTCGAGGCGCTGCCGCGCAACGCCGACCTGCACGTGCTTGTGCCGGTCCAGTCGGCCCAGCAGGCGTGCGCGCTGGGCCAGGCGTCGCAGTGGGCCGTCGGGGCGCGCGACACCGGAGACAAGCTCAACGCCGCCGTCGACGCGGTGCTCGGCATCATCAACGCCATCCGCAGTTCCTCGCCGACCAGCCGCAAACCGGATCTGCGCGTGTGGAGCTTCCCGGACCAGAAGCATCCGGGAGTGCAGATGGAGGCCAGCCTCCTGCGCGTCGCGACCCAGCCGGGGAGCGATCCGGCGGCGCAGCCGTGGTCCTTCGCCATCGACGCCCGGCGCGACAGCGGGCCGTTCCTCGAGGTCCTCTACGCCTACTTCGTCGGCTCCGAGGCGCGAACGGGCCAGGGCGTGATCGCAATCAACTTCGACAACTCGCGCGCCCTGCAGATCAACGGGCCGACCGACCCGACCGGGGTCATGATGATCCACTACGACCTGGGCAGTCCCCGCACGATCCGCATCGAGCTGGGCGCGAC
>DASWGI010000103.1:0-7045 GCA_036393835.1 Myxococcales bacterium
TCGATGTTCGTGGCCCAGCTCACCATCGGCCAGTGGGACCGCGTCATCCTCGACATCGGCCTCGCGGCCATCGAGCTGTCGGGGGTGCTGGTGGCGGTGCTGATCGGCGTCGGCCTGGTGGCGGGGGAGATCGAGCGGCGCACCGTCTATCCCATCCTCGCGCGTCCGGTGACCCGCGGCGCGTTCCTCCTCGGCCGCTTTCTCGGCCTGTGCGCGATGCTTGCCGTGAGCGTGGTGCTGATGATGGGCGTCCTGGCGGGCGTCTTGCGGCTCGCCGGGTACGGGCTGAGCTCCTCGGCGGCCGTCGCTGCGCTGCTGATCCTGCTCGAGTTGGCGCTCATGGCCGCCGCCGCCCTCCTCTTCGGCAGCTTCACCAGACCGATCCTGGCCAGCGCCTTTTCGGTTTCGGTGTTCCTCATCGGGCACCTCCTCGGGGACCTCAAGGCATTCCAGCAGCGCAGCCAGAGCGGGCTGGCGAAGGCGCTGACCGGCGTGGTGTATCGCGTGCTGCCCGACCTCGAGCTGCTCAACGTGAAGTCGCTCGCCTCGAACGAGCTGCCCATCCCGCACGGGCTCGCCCCGGCGGCGGCTTTCTACGGCGCCGCCTACGCGGCCGCGCTGCTCCTGGTCGCCGTGTCGATCTTCTCCCGGCGCGACCTCAAGTAGGCTCGAAGTCCTCGCCCTCCGGGTCGTTCCCGTTCTCCTCGCCGGAGAGCTTCTTCAGGCGATGCCGGAACTGGCGGAAGGTGAGGCCCAGCTTTGCCGCGGCATCCTTCTTGACGCCGCGCGCCTCGCCCAGCGCGCGGTCGATCAGCTCGCGCTCGATGCCGGCGAGGTGCGCCTCGAGCGAGAAGCCCGGCGGCAGCGGTCCGTCCAGAGCCAGCGAGGGCGTGCCGCGCAGCGGCGCCGGGAGCGCGTCCAGCGTCACCTCGTCGCCGTCGGAGAGCGCCACCGCGCGCTCGATGAGGTTCTCCAGCTCGCGCACGTTGCCGGGAAAGCCGTACTCGTCGAGCCGCCGGCGCGCCTCGCGCGACAGGCGCAGCTCCGGACGCCGGTGCTCGGCGCCGAAGCGGCGCAGGAAGTGGTCGGCCAGCAGCAGGATGTCCTCGCGGCGGTCGCGCAGCGGGGGCACCCGGATCTGCACCACGTTGAGCCGGTAGTAGAGGTCCTCGCGGAAGCGGCCGGCGCGCACCTCGGCGGGAAGGTTGCGGTTGGTGGCGGCCACCATGCGCACGTCGACCTCGACGTCCTCGGTGCCACCGACCTGACGGATGCGGCGGTCCTGGATGGCGCGCAGGAGCTTGACTTGAAGGGGGGTGGGCAGCTCGGCGATCTCGTCGAGGAACAGGGTGCCGCCCTCCGCGGTCTGGAAGAGGCCCGCCTTGTCCGACTGCGCGCCGGTGAAGGCGCCCTTGACGTGGCCGAACAGCTCGCTCTCGATCAGCCCTTCCGGGATCGCGCCGCAGTTCACTGGGATGAAGGGCTGCTGGGCGCGCGGGCTCTTGGCATGCACCGCGCGCGCCACCAGCTCCTTGCCCACGCCGCTCTCGCCGGTGATCAGCACCGTGGTTCGCCCGGCAGCGACCTTGTCGACCAGCTCGAAGACGCCCTGCATGGCGGCGCTGCGGCCCACCATGTCGCCCAGCCGCGCGCGCCGCTCGAGCTGCTCGCGCAGCAGCTGGTTGTCCTGGGCCAGCGACCTGCCGCGCGCCGCCAGGTCGCGCTTCTCCAGCGCCCGCTTGACCAGCGGCACCACCTCGGCAGCCAGGCGCGGCGACTTCTCCAGGTAGCAGAGCGCGCCCAGCTCCAGCGCCCGCTCGCGCACCTCCTCGCTGCCGAAGGCGGTCATCACGATCACCTCCGTCTGCGCCTGCCGCTCCTTCACCTTGCGCAGTACGTCCAGCCCGTCGCCCCCCTTCCCCATCCGCAGGTCGGTGATCACCACGTCGAAGTCGCCGCTCGAGAGGGCGCGGTCGGCGGTGGCGACGTTCTCCGCCTGCTCCACCGCATGTCCCTCGGCAGTGAGGCGCATGTCCAGCATCGTCCGGATGCTGTCCTTGTCGTCGACGACGAGGAGCCGCGCCATGGCCGTCACTCTACCCCGCGCGCGCGGCGCGCACCGGTTCCTGGTCTGCGACCAGCGGGAGGGACACCGAGAAGGTGCTGCCGCGGCCCGGCTCGCTCCGCACCGCGATGCGGCCTCCGTGCCCCTCGACCACGCGGTGGACGATGGCGAGGCCCAGCCCGGTGCCGCCGGTCTTGGTGGTGAAGAACGGGTCGAAGATGCGCGGCAGGTCCTCGGCGGAGATCCCCTGGCCGGAATCCTCGACCTCGAGCAACGCCTGGCCCGCCTGGCGGCGCAGCTTGACCGCGATGCGGCCGCCGGCGTCGGTGGCGTCGCGCGCGTTGCCCAGCAGGTTCCACAGGACGGACTTGATCTGGTTCGCATCCACCGAGAGCCAGACCGCGGGGTCCACCTCCACCGAGACCGAGATTCCCTTCAGAGCGGCCTCGCGGCGGAACACGTCGGCGGTCTCCTCGACCAGCGGTCCCGCCTCCACGGCGGCGAGTTGCGGCGAGGCCGGTTTGGCGAAGGCGAGGAAGTCCTTGAGCAGCGCCTCCAGGCGCTCGCCCTCGCCGCCCACCACTTCCATCAGGCGCTTCTCTTGCCGGCCCAGCTTGGGCGACAGGCGGAGCAGCTCGATGGACCCGCACATGGCCGCGAGCGGGTTGCGGATCTCGTGCGCCAGGCCGGCGGCGAGGACGCCGACCACCGCCAGCCGGTCGGCGCGCCGCATCGCCTCCTCCATGCGGCGGAAGTCGGTGAGGTCCTGGAAGACGATCACGTTCCCGTGCGCGCCCTCGGCCAGCCTCGCCGCCGCCCAACCCAGGACGCGCTCGCGCCCGTCGGCGCCGCGCACGATCGCCTCGTTGCGCTGCCGGCCGGTCCAGCTGCTGCGCGTCAGCGCCTCGCCCAGCGCGGGGATCATCTCGTGCAGGCTCTGCCCGAGCGCGCGCTCCTCCGTGAGGCCGGTGATCTCTGTCCCCGCGCGGTTCAGGTAGGTGACGCGCCCCTGCTCGTCGACAGCCACGATGCCGCTGGAGATCGACTTCACGATCGCCGAGTAGAGCGCTTCCAGCTTGTCCAGCCGCGTCTGGCGCTCCTCCAACTGGGCCCGCGCGCCCTGCACCTGCTCGGCGAGGAACGAAGCCAGCGCGCCGGCGAGCAGGAAGGCGGACAGGTTCAGGACCACCGTGAGCGCCACCCGCGCCGCGGGCAGCGGCGGGTGCGCGAGGTACGCCGCCGCCGGCTGGATGAGCCCGTTCTCCATCCCGAACACGAGGGTGCAGAACGCCAGCGAGGCGGCCGCCGCGCCGAGCACCGCGCCGCGGCGGCCCAGGCCCATGGCGCCGTTCACGATGGCGACCGGGTAGAGGACGGTGAAGATGCTCTCCGGACCGCCCGTCAGGTAGACGAGCCCGGTGGCCGCGAGCACGTCGGCGGCGATGTGCGCGTACACCAGGCCGTGCAGGAACCGGCGGCGGCGCAGCAGCACCATGGAGACCAGCGAGGCGACGTAGAGCCCGCCGATGATCGCGTACAGGCGCGCCTCGATGCCGCCCGGAAACCCCTCGGAGGCGAGCGAGAGCCCGGCGGTGGCCACCAGCAGCGCGGTGCCCACCAGCAGGCGGATGCCGGTGAGCAGGACCAGCTTCCGGTACAGATCCGGCGGCGAGGTCCGCCCGGACTCGGGAGCGTCGCCGACCACTTGGCTACTTGACCGCGCCGGCGATGGAGAAGATGGGCAGGTACATGGCGATGAGGAAGCCGCCCACGATGCCGCCGAGGAACACCATCATGATCGGCTCGATCATGCTGGTGAGGGCGGCCACCGCCGCGTCCACCTCGTCGTCGTAGAAGTCGGCGATCTTGGTGAGCATCTGGTCCATGGCGCCGGTCGCCTCGCCGACGCCGATCATCTGCACCACCATGCTGGGGAACACCTTCGTCTCCGAGAGCGGCTGCACGATCGTCTTGCCTTCGGAGATCTTCTCCTTGGTGTAGCGGATCGCCTTCTCCACCACCGAGTTGCCGGCCGATTTCGCCACCACCTCGAGCGCGTCGAGGATGGGCACGCCGGAGCTGATCATCGTGCCCAGGGTGCGGGTGAAGCGGGCCACGGCCACTTTGCGGATGAGCGGGCCGAAGATCGGCGTCTGGATGGTGAACCGGTCCCACTGCTCGCGGCCCTTCTTGGTATTCTTCCAGGTCTTGAAGCCGATGGCGGCCGCGATGGCCACGCCGACGATCAGCAGGATGTACTTCTGGAGGAACTTGGACAGGTCGATGACGATCTGGGTGGGCGCCGGCATCGCGCCGCCGAAGTCCTTGAACATCTTCTCGAAGGTGGGAGTGACGAAGAGCAAGAGCACCACGGTGACGCCGATGGCGACGGTGAGCACGATCGACGGGTAGACCATCGCGCCCTTGACCTTGCTCTTCAGCTTCTCGTTCTTCTCGATGTACGCCGCGAGGCGGTTCAAGATCGTGTCGAGGATGCCGCCGATCTCGCCCGCCGCGACCAGCTGCACGAACAGGGTGTCGAAGACCTTCGGGTGGTCCTTGAGCGCGTCGGCCAGGGTGGAACCCGACTCGACCTTCACCTTCACCTTGGTGAGCACCTCGCGGAAGGCGAGGTTGTCCAGCTGGCTGGCGAGGATGTCGAGGCACTGCACCAGGGGAAGGCCGGCGTCGATCATCGTCGCGAACTGCCGGGTGAAGATGACGATGTCCTTCTGGGAGATGCCGCCGATGCCGGGTAGCTTGAAGCTGAGCTGCATCCCCTTCTTGCGGATCTTGACGTTCTGCAGCGCCATCGCGCGCAGGCGCTGCTGGACGGAGGCCTCGTCGGCCGCCTCCATCTGGCCCTTCTTCACCTCGCCCGTCCTGGTCTTGCCCTCCCACGTCCAGAGAGGGAGCTTGTGCTCGGCGGGCTGGACCTTGGCGGCTGCTGCAGGGGCGGCCATGGGGTCTCCTTACGGGCGCGGCGCCGGTACCGGGCGGGTCACGCCGGTGCGGGATCCGGAGGTGAGGATGTTGCGCAGCTCGTCCGGATCGGAGCTGCGCGCCACCGCCTCCTCCAGGGTGATCAGGCCGCGCTGCACCAGCGAGGCCAGCGACTGGTTGAAGGTCTGCATGCCGAACTTCGACTGGCCGACCTGCATCGCGGAATAGATCTGGTGGACCTTGTCCTCGCGGATCAGGTTCCGGATGGCGGCGTTGGGCACCATCACCTCGATGGCGAGGACGCGTCCGGGGCCCGTCGCCTTCGAGATCAGGTTCTGCGTCACCACGCCTTCCAGCACGAACGAGAGCTGCGCGCGGATCTGCGGCTGCTGGTAGGGCGGGAACACGTCGAGGATGCGGTTGATGGTCTGCACGCAGGAGTTGGTGTGCAGGGTGCCGAAGGCGAGGTGGCCGGTCTCGGAGATCACCAGCGCCGCCTCGATGGTCTCCAGGTCGCGCATCTCGCCCACCAGCACCACGTCCGGGTCCTGGCGCAGGATGTACTTGAGCGCCTTCTTGAAGCTGTGCGTGTCGGCGCCCACCTCGCGCTGGTTCACCACGCAGTTCTTGTGCGGGTGCAGGTACTCGATCGGGTCCTCGATGGTGACGATGTGCTCGTGCCGCTCGGTGTTGATCTTGTCGATGACCGACGCCAGCGTGGTCGACTTGCCCGAGCCGGTCGGCCCCGTGACCAGCACCAGGCCGCGGGGCTTCTTGGCCAGCTCGCTGATGATGGGCGGGAGCCCCAGCTCCTGGAAGGTGAGGATCTTGAAGGGGATGGTGCGGAAGGCTGCCCCCACCGCGCCGCGCTGCATGAACAGGTTGGCGCGGAAGCGCGACAGTCCCTTCACGCCAAAGGAGAGGTCCAGCTCGTTCTCCTCCTCGAACTTGTGCTTCTGCGCGTCGGCCAGGATGGAGTAGCAGAGCTGCTTCGTCTCCACCGGGGTCAGCGGCGGCGTCTTGAGCGGCACCAGCCGCCCGTCGATGCGCAGCTGCGGCGGCGAGCCGGTGGTGATGTGGAGGTCGGAGGCCCCCTTCTCCACCATCGCCTTGAGGAGCTGGTGCAGGTTCGGCACGTGGTGTCCTTTACCGGTTGACGTCGGGGGCCGTGTTGCCCACGACCTCTTCGATGGAGGTCATGCCCGACTTGAGCTTCGCGATGCCCGCCATGCGCAGCGTCTGCATGCCGAGCCGGATCGCCTCGTTCTTCAGCTCCGCGGTCGAGGCGCCGTTGATGACCAGCTCCTTCACGCTGTCGAACATCGGCATCACCTCGTAGAGCGCGACGCGGCCCTTGTAGCCGCGGTCGTTGCAGGTGCGGCAGCCGGCCGGCTCGAACACCTGGAAGCTGCCGATCTCGTCGGGCTGCACGCCGATGTCGGTGAGCGCCTGCGCGGGCACGTCGACCGCCTTCTTGCACTCCTGGCAGAGCTTGCGGGCGAGCCGCTGCGCCAGGATGAGGTTCACCGCGCTGGTCACCAGGAAGGGCTCGATGCCCATGTTGAGGAGTCGGGAGACGGTGCCGGGCGCGTCGTTGGTGTGGATCGTCGAGAGCACCAGGTGGCCGGTGAGCGCGGCCTTGATGCCGATCTCCGCCGTCTCGAAGTCGCGGATCTCGCCGACCATGATGATGTCCGGGTCCTGGCGGAGGAAGCTGCGCAGCGCGGCCGCGAAGTTGAGGCCGATGTCCTCGTGCATCTGCACCTGGTTGATGCCGGCGAAGTTGAACTCCACCGGGTCCTCGGCGGTGCTGATGTTGTCGCTGGTCTTGTTCAGCTCGCTGAGCGCCGAGTAGAGCGTGGTGGTCTTGCCCGAGCCGGTGGGGCCGGTGACCAGCACCATCCCGTAGGGCCGGTCGATGGCCTCCTTGAACATGCGCAGCGGCTCGACGTCGAAGCCGAGCTTGGTCATGTCGAGCTGCAGGGTGCTCTTGTCGAGGAGGCGCATGACGACCTTCTCGCCGAAGAGCGTGGGGCA
>DASWGI010000104.1:0-2339 GCA_036393835.1 Myxococcales bacterium
ATACACGGCGAGCGCCGTCGCCCCGCGCAGCTTGTGGCCGAAGTAGTCGCCCAGATCGGCCAGGGCGATGCATTCGCGCTGGAAGTCGCGGGCCTCGGCGTTCTCGGGGGCGATCTCCGCCGCAGCGGCCGTACGGGCCCGAGCAGCCGCATCGAGCACGAGCCGGGCCACCTCCAAAGCCGAGAGGCGGGAGGTCTCGCGGCCCGCGATCAGATCCTGCCCCGTATCGTACGGGCTGGCCACCGCAAAGGAGTCAAAGGGGCCGTGATAGCTCCCGCACTGGTCGCCCGGCGAGCGCGTGTGCGGCGGCAGCGCGAAGAGGCCCACCGTGCCTCCCCACTCCAAGTCGGGCGCGAAATCGCGGTGGTCGGGGCCGCAGGTGTTCGCAGTCTGGATCCAGGGGACGATCTCGCTGGCGGCCTGGACGGCGCTCCAGAGCGTTTCGGTACCGACCCGGGCCCGGAGCGCCGCGCGGAAGGTCCCCTCGTCAGTGGCAGGATCGTAGGCGAGCCTTCCGAAGAGCAGGTACTGCAGCTCGTCGCGGCGGAACGTCCATTCCGAGAAGCGGTCTGCGCCGGTGTGGAAGTAGTCCCGCTGCGGGAAGTAGGCATGGGTCGCCTCCAGGGAGAACCCACGCGCACCGGCCATGGTGAAGCTCGGGACCATCCGGCGAGTTCGCTCGTACGATGCATAGCGGAAGATCCGGTGCGTGCCGCCGGCGCGGACCTGGAAGACGAGCTGGTAGGGAGCC
Organism: Myxococcales bacterium; assembly: GCA_036393835.1. Classification (GTDB taxonomy): domain Bacteria; phylum Myxococcota; class Myxococcia; order Myxococcales; family 40CM-4-68-19; genus VBKO01. The sequence goes on from DASWGI010000104.1 coordinate 752, forward strand.
GGGGGATCGAGGTAGTCCTCATAGGAATAGATCGCCCAGTCACGGAACATCCCGCCGGCGATCGGGTAGGGCGCGCCGAGATGCTCGCCATTGTACTTTACCTCGACGATCGTCTGTTCGTTGGCGGCGGCCCGGACCAGGCTCATCACCGCAGGACGGCTGCTCAGCCAAGTGCGGGTGTAGACGCCAACGCCCGTTCCAGCGGCGCGGACCCCGGCGATGAACGTGTCCGCGTACCACTGTGCCGCGTGGCCGCTTTCCCCGATGCGGAACCCCAAGCGCCAGAGCCCCGGGGCCCGGCGCGCCAGGTCCTCGGCGGCCTCGCGGATGTAGAGGGCGATCTGACGCTCGTCGAGCGCAGGCGCGGCGGAGGTCCCCGTGACGCTCAGGTCGGAGCGGTACGACATGAGCCCCACGCGGACGCCGCGCGCCTCGGCCATGGCGATGACTGCCTTGAGGACTGACAGGTTCTCCTCGCGCTCGGCCGCGGGGACGCCCGCGCCGGGAAAGCTCGCGCTGTTCGCGAAGTAGAGCAGCGCATTGGGGAAGATGGTGCTCCGCGGGTCGTACATCCCGTGGAGGTCGAGGAAGTTGATGCGCGAGTGCGCTAGCAGGTCGAGGTACTCGCTCCAGAAGCCCAGGTCACGAAACCACCAGCGCGATTCTCCCGCTACTGGCAGCACCAGGAAGAGGTTGGCGCCGCGGATGGGGACAGCGGGTACGCGCGCGTAGGCCCGCAGCGCGCCCAACGCACAATCATGGTCCGCCCGGATTCGCTCGGCCAGCTCGAGCGCGCCATACATGGCCCCCACTGCGTCGCGGCCGACGACGTGCGCCACCGGGCCGCTGGCATCCGGCGCCGCGGGGAGGACCGCGAAGGATTCGGGCCGGTCGACGAGCACGACGCCCCCGGCATCGAGCGCGGCCTGCGCGCCCGCCTCGTCGACGGTGTCCAGCGCGACCGAGGTAGAACAATGCTCGGCGGCGAGCGCGCGCGAGAGCTCGCGCAGCCCGTACTCGATCGGGTCGCGCAGCCCGTACTCGATCGGTTTCCTCGGTTCGTGTCCGCCGCAAGCCCAAGCGGACAGCGCCGCGAGGAGGAACAGCCCCGCGCCGGTCACGCGCCTCATAATAAGGAGTATACGGGGGCGGGCGCGGATCGGGGAAGGCGGCTGCTGACGCGCACACCACACCGACCTACTGGGACCGACCGTCTTGGCGCATCCGCAGGTCAAGGGACCGCTGCTGCCAGGTAACTTCCCGCGTAATCGAAGAGGTTTGCGCCTCCTGAGAACGTGTCTGGATCGGTCTCCCAGTCGGTCGCTCCGGACGTCAACGGCTCGACGCGGACGGGGAACTGCACGTCCGCTGGGGAGTCCCACGAGGGGTTCACGTCTCCGAAATGATAGTGGTGCTGGTCGTAGTGCAGGTAGTGCACGAAATTGCCCAGCGCGTCCGCGAAAGCCGCGCGGCTGCGGCGCGCGACCTGCTTGTCGCTTGCGAAAGGCGTCGGAAGGTCGGAGAAGGTGGGGTCCTGCACACCTGTCTCGACCACCAGTGCGCGCGGCGCCACCAGCGCGTGCAGGTC
>DASWGI010000105.1:0-14888 GCA_036393835.1 Myxococcales bacterium
CTCCGCGTGCGGAACCGGGACCGGCTTGCGCCCGAAGCCCGGCGCCCAGCCCCAGAGCACCAGCGGATCCTCGGCGACGTGGTGGACGAGGGCGGCCAGGTTCTTGCCGCCGTTCCGCCGGGGATCCTTGAGCTGCTCGCAGAGCATGCGCGAGTTGAGCCCGGCGAAGACCATCTTGTGCTCCGGCGGCGGCAGCCGCCATCCGGTGGAGACGCCGGGCGGCATGTGCGTGCCGTAGCTGTCCGGCGGGTTCGCCCGGGCGTGGCAGGTGGCGCAGGCGAGCCCGGTGGCGCCGAGTCCCTCGGGGCCGCGCTGCACGAACTGGAGGTGGACGTGGCCGTCGTCCCCCTGCAGCGGCCGGTCGCCGGCGGGATGGCAGTTCACGCACCGGGGGCTCTGCAGGACGGCGCGGACCACCTCGAAGGAGGCGACCGGGTCCGGCCGCGCTGGCGCTGCCGCAGCCGGCGCCGGCGCAGGGGCGTGCGAACAGGAGACGAGCGCGAGTGCCCCGGAAGCGGCGATCGTCCGCCAGGCCGCCCGCCGCCAGCCGGGGGGCCTCACGCGACCGCCAGGCGCAGGGGCAGCGACCGCAGCCGCTGCTTCGTCAGCGCGTAGACCGCGTTCGCCACGGCCGCCGAGATCGGCGCCGTGGCCGGCTCGCCGATGCCGCCCATCTTGGCGTCGCTTTCCAGGACGCGCACGGAGACCTCCGGCATGTCGGGCAGCCGCAGCACGCGGTAGTCGTGGAAGTTGCTCTGCTCGACCCGGCCGTCCTTCAGGGTCAGCTCGCTGTGCAGCACGGCGGAGAGCCCGAAGGCGATGGCGCCCTGCACCTGCGCCTCGATGCCGAGCGGATTGATCGCGGTGCCGCAGTCGACCGCGCAGGCGACCTTGTGCACGTGGATCTCCTTGTCCCCGTCGACGGAGACCTCGGCCACCTGGGCGATGATGCTGCCGAACGACTCGTGCACAGCCAGGCCGCGCGCGCGTCCCGAGCCGGGCGCCTTGCCCCAGCCGGCCATCTCCGCGGCGGCCTTGAGCGCACGCAGGTGGCGCGGCTTCTCGGCGAGCAGCCCGGCGCGGAACTCGAGCGGGTCGCGCCCGCTCGCGTGCGCCAGCTCGTCGATCATGCTCTCCATGGCGAAGGCCGTGTGCGTGTTGCCGACCGACCGCCACCAGAGGACCGGCACCGGCTGCTTCGGCGAGTGCACGGTGACCAGCCGGGCCGGAACAGTCTCGAGGTAGGGCGAGTCGGTCACCCCCTCGACCGAAGTGGCGTCGACGCCGTCCTTGACCATGAACTGCTCGAAGGGCGTGCCGGCGAGGATCGACTGCCCGACGATGGTGTGCTTCCAGGCCACCGGTCTTCCCTTGCCGTCCAGCCCCACCTCGACGTGGTGCACGAAGAGCGGGCGGTAGAAGCCGCCCTGGATGTCGTCCTCGCGGGTCCAGACCGTCTTGACCGGCACGCCGGCTGCCTTGGCCACCTGCACCGCCTCGCTGACGAAATCCGACGACGGCGTCGCGCGCCGGCCGAATCCGCCGCCGAGGAACTGGGTGTGGATGGAGACGTTCTCGGGAGGCACCCCGGCGATCTTGGCGGCGGACATCTGGTCCATGGTCTGGAACTGGGTGCCGGTCCAGATCTCGCAGCGGCCGCCGTCGATCTTCACCGCGCAGTTGAGCGGCTCCATCGGCGCGTGCGCGAGGTAAGGGACGTCGTACTCGGCGACGACCCGCTTGGCAGCCTGGGCGAGCGCCACCTCGGCGTCGCCCTTCTGCGCCGCGATCCCTGGGCCCTTCGACTTCGCCTTGTCGCGGTAGCCCTGCAGGATCGCCGCGCTGTCCAGCGTGGCGCCCGGACCGAGGTCCCACTCGAGGCGCGGCAGGAGCGCGTCGCGCCCGCGCTTCGCGCTCCAGAAGTTGCTCGCGACGACGGCGACACCGGTGGGGACCTGCACCACCTGCTCGACGCCCTTCACCGACTTCGCCTCGCTCGGGTCGAACGACTTGACCTTGCCGCCGAAGACCGGCGAGCGAGCGACGAGCGCGGTGCGCAGGCCCGGGAAACGCACGTCCATGCCGAACTGCGCCTTGCCGGTGACCTTCTCCGGCGAGTCGAGGCGGCGCATCGGCTTGCCGAGGAGCTTCCAGTCCTTGCGGTCCTTGAGCTTGACGCTCCTGGGCGGCTGCTGCGCTTGCGCGGCGACGGCGAGCTGGCCGTAGGAGAGGCGGTCCTTGCCGCGGACGACGTACCCGTTCCCGGTGCGGAGCTTCCTGGCATCCGTCTTCCACTGCGCCGCGGCCGCGCGCACCAGCATCGCCCGCGCCATCGCGCCCGCGGTCCGGTACCGGTCGAACTCGGACCAGGTGCTGCTCGAGCCGCCGGTCATCTGCATGCCGAAGGCCGGGTGCGCGTAGACCGGCGCCGCGGGGGCGTGCTCCACGCGGATCTTCGACCAGTCGCAATCCAGCTCCTCGGCGATGAGCATGGCGAGCCCGGTCCAGATGCCCTGGCCCATCTCCGAGTGGGCGAGCAGCACGGTGACCGAGTCGTCCGGCGCCACGCGCACGAACGCGTTGGGGTTGGGCGGCTGCTTCGCGGGCGGCTGTGGCGCCGCCCGCACCTTGCGCGGGACGTGGAAGGCGACGAACAGGCCCGCTCCGGAGATGAGCGAGCCGCGCAGCAGCTGGCGTCGGGTGAGCGAGGTCATCGCGAGGCCCTCCTCTGCGCCGCAGCCTTGCGCACCGCTTCGCGGACCCGCTGGTACGTGCCGCACCGGCAGATGTTCCCGGCGAGAGCGGCATCGATGTCGGCGTCGCTCGGGTTCGGGTTCTGCGCGACCAGCGCCGCCGCGGACATGATCTGCCCCGGCTGGCAGTAGCCGCACTGCACGACGTCGGCGTCGACCCACGCCTTCTGCACCGGATGGCTCCCGTCCGGCGACAGGCCCTCGATGGTGGTCACCATCCGCCCGGCCACCGCCGACACGGGCAGCACGCAGGAGCGCGTCGCCTGCCCGTCCAGGTGCACGGTGCAGGCGCCGCATTGTGCCATCCCGCATCCGAACTTGGTCCCGGTGAGCCCGAGCACGTCGCGCAACACCCAGAGGAGGGGCATGTCCTCCGGAGCATCCACCTCGCGGACCGTCCCGTTCACGTTGAGCTGCATGGGTCCCTCCAGCGCTCGATGCCCCTGCTGCTATCACGGATCAGTGCGAGGCGGTGGCCACCCTTTTGTAGAGGACGAATCCCGCATAGTCCGCCGCGCTCATCGTGTGCGTCTGGTCGCCGTCGGTGAGGATACCGACGCCCTGCAGCTCGGGGACTTCGGCGGCCGGATTGCCGCCCTCGAAGTGGGCACGGAAGAGCGCCGCGGGATCGATTTCCTCTTCCTGCCACACGCCAGTCGGCGGCCCGCTGCGCAGGACGATGGTGTCGGAAGCGACGAGCGGATTTCGCGTGCGGTCGCAAGTCGCGCCGGCAGGCGCCCCGCTGCTCCAAACGAGCTTGAGGGAGTACCAGCGCAACCCGCGCTTCCAGGCGATGTACACGTTTGCCGCCGCGTCACCCCGCCCCTGCTCGCACTCGTTGGCCCCGACCGGGAGCACCCAGGCGCGCCAGCGGAAGCGGATGCGCTCGACCCCGTTGCGCAGGCCGTCTCCCACGTCCGCGAAGAGGGTGACCGTCTCGAGAGGAGGCCTGTACACGCCGCGGATGAAAGGCCCGAGAGGATCGTCGATGATCCAGTAGTAGCTGGTGGGGCCGGAGTCGCGCTGGAGCACCTGGAATCGCTGGGCGTCGATCGGGAACGGGCGTGCGCCGGGTGGCGGATTTCCAAACGCCGGTGTCGCGATCCCGAGCGGCGAGAATCCCAGGGCCAGGGCGAAGAGCACCCTCGCGTGCACCGTTCCGACCTCGCTTGCGCCGCGCATTCCTGGTTTGAGTCGCAGGCGGCGCGCCAGATTCACCAGACCTGCGCCGGCGAATCCAAGGTGCTGCTCGCGAATCCAAGCCCTTTCAGCGGGTCGACGCCGTCCTGGGCGCCGCGCCCCCTCCGGCGTGCTGCTCGAGGAAGCGGCCCGAGCGCGCCAGGAACTGGACCAGGTTCTCCTTGCGCGCCAGCGAGTGCCCCTCGTTCTCGGCCACCATGTATTCGACGGGCACCTTGCGCTCGCGCAGGGCACCGACGATCAGGTCCGACTCGCTGCGGGGCACCCGCGGGTCGTTGGCTCCCGCGTAGACGAAGAGCGGGGCGACGATCCGCTCGACGTCCTTGAGCGGCGAGATGGAATCGAGGAAGGCGGCGTCCTTGTCGGGATCGCCGAACTCGAGCAGGAAGATCTCGCGGATGAGGCCGCTCGTGGTGGCCATGAAGGTCTTGAGATTCGCGACGCCGACCAGGTCGACGCCCGCACGCCAGAGGTCTGGCATGCGGGTCAACCCGACCAGCACCGTGTACCCGCCGTAGCTGCCGCCGTAGACGATGACCCGCTTCGGGTCGGCCCACGGCTGGGAAGCGGCCCAACGGCCGGTCGCCTCGATGTCCTTGAAGGCCTCGAGGCGCTTGGGACCGTTGTCCGCCTCCTCGAAGGCGCGGCCGAATCCCGCCGAGCCGCGCACGTTGGGCTCGACCCAGGCGTAGCCCTGCGAGAGGAAGAACGCCGCCGCGGCCGACCAGCGGATCCGCGAGCTGCCCGCGGGCCCGCCATGGTACGAGACGATCAAGGGCACCTTCCCCGAGCGGTTCCTGGGCAGGTAGACGTTCACCGGCAGCCTCAACCCGTCGTGCGCCCTGACCTCGGTGATGCTGGTCTCCATCGCGGGCATTTCCCGGAGCGTCGGCCGGGCCTCTTTCCGCAGCTGGGTCGCCTTGCCGGTCCTCGAGTCGATCGCCCACAGGTCGGTGGGCGAGGACGGCGTGGACCAGCGCGCGAGGAACCGCTTGCCGTCCTCGGAGAACTCCGAGAGGTCGCCCTGGCCGAGCGGCATCGCGACCTTGGCGCGCGGCTGCAGCGTCCGCGCATCGAGCAGGCGCAGCTCGGTGCGATTGCCCGCATCGACCACGAGCGCGAGCGCGTCGCCCGTCCGGGCCACCGCGAATTGGCTGATACTGGCGATGGGCGGGTCCTTCTCGACGTAGCGCGCCTTCTCCTTGCCGGACTCCGCGTCGAGCGCGAGGAGCAAGGCTTGTTCGCCGCCGCCGTCGGTGGCGAGGTAGATCGTACCGCCGTCGGGGGAGAACCGGGCCTCGAAGATGCTGACCTTGCCGCTCTCCGGGTAGAGCGTGCGGGCCGCGCCCGAGGCGAGATGCAGCCGGACCAGGTAGTTTTCCGACCGGCTGGGATAGCGCACGAAGAGCCCGCGCTTGCCGTCCCTGCTGACGTCGATGAGGAATCCCGGCTTGGGCTCGCGGAACACCTCGCGCGCCGGCCCGGGCGCCGCCGCCGGGGCCGCGTACACCGCGGAGCTCACGTCGCTGATCCGCCGGGCGCTGAAGTAGATCGTGTCCGCGGCGAGGTCGGGCACGTACGCCGGGTCGCGCTGCATCGGCTCGCCCGTCGTCAGCTCGGTCAAGCCGGACCCGTCGAGGTTCACCCGCCAGATGGACCACTTCTCGTCGGCGCCGTGGTCGGTGCGGAACAGCACCGACTTGCCGTCGGGCGTCGTCCGGTCCAGCGTCACGCGCTCCTTCGATTCGAACAGGCGCTGCGCCGGCGAGTCGGGCCGCGCCGCGTCCGCCACGTAGAGCTGCGGCAGCCCGTCCCGGTTGGACACCAGCACCACCTGCTTGCCGTCGCGGGTGAGCAGCGCTTCCGTGTTCAGGAACGCGTCCACCAGCGAGCTGGCCTTCTTGGACAGCTCCGCCACGCGCGCCGCGTCAGCACTCGACGTCGCATCGGGCTGGACGGGCGCCGGCGCGCGCTTCTCCGCAGCCGCAGCCGGAGGCGCGGGGGCCGCGGCCGCCGGCGCCGGGAGGGCGGCTTCCTGCGACCGTTGCGGCGGCGAGGAGCGGTCCGCCGCGGGCGGAGGCGTTGCGCAGGCGAGGAGGAAGGCGACGAGCGGGAAGCGCAGGCAGGTGGGGTTGCGCATGGCGGCGCAGCCTACTCCCTCGAGGTTGCGCCGCCAACGCGCGCGCGACCTGCTCCGTCTCTTCGCCACGCGCCAGCCGGCGGTCCACCAGCACGAGGTCCGGGTGCTTGTCCAACCTGAGCGCACCGGAAAGTCGCGTCGGATGTCAGACACTCCGCCGCGCCAAGGCGTGCTATCTGGCCGGTCGGGGCGATTCGGAGGCGACGTGAAGATCGCGGTCATGGGAAGCGGGTCAGTGGGCGGGTACTTCGGCGGCCGGCTCGCGCAGGCGGGCGAGGACGTGGCGTTCGTCGCGCGCGGCCGGCAGCTCGCGGCGATGCGGGAGCGCGGGTTGCGGATCGCGAGCCCCCGGGGTGACGTCCACCTCCAGCCGGTCCGCGTCACCGACAACCCGGCGGCGATCGGCCCGGTGGACGTGGTCTTCTTCACGGTGAAGCTGTGGAGCACGGAGGAAGCGGCGCGCCAGATCGCGCCGCTGATCGGCCCCGACACCGCCGTGATCTCCCTGCAGAACGGAGTCGAGGCGAACGACGTGCTGGCGCGCGCGCTCGGCCGCGAGCACCTGATGGGCGGCGTCTGCTACATCGCGGCGTCGCTCGACCAGCCCGGCTCCGTCCAGCACGGCGGGCAGATGGCGCGGCTGGTGTTCGGAGAGCCCGGCGGCAGGAAGACGCGCCGCGCGCAGGCCTTGCTCGAAGCCTGCACGCGCGCGAAGGCAGGCTTCGACGCCGAGCTGTCTTCCGACATCGACCGCGCCATCTGGGAGAAGTTCGTCTTCATCGTCGGGCTCTCCGCCCTGACCGCGCTCACGCGCCGCCCGATCGGGCCGGTGCGCTCCGACCCGGACACGCGCGCGATGCTCCTCGAGGTGATGCGCGAGGCCGTGACCGTCGGCCGCGCAAAAGGCGTCGATCTGTCACCGGACTTCGCCGACCAGCGCCTCGCGTTCGCGGACACGCTGCCGCCCGGCATGACGTCCTCGATGCACAACGACCTGGAGCGCGGAAACCGCCTCGAGGTCGGCTGGCTGTCCGGCGCCGTGGTCCGCCTGGGCCGCGACGCCGGCATCCCCACCCCCGCCAACCGCGCCGTGTACGCCGCCTTGAAGCTGCACGCGAGCGGGTCCGCGCACGCCGGCTAATCGGGGCGGGCGTCCCCCTCTTGCAGCGCTATCTGCCGTTCTGGGCGGCGAACCTGGTGGACCGGATGTGGGTCATCCTGGTCCCCATCATCGCCGTCCTGGTCCTGCTCGGCCGCGCCGTGCCGGCCCTGTATCGCTGGCGCGTGCGCTCCCGCGTCTTCCGCTGGTACGCGCGCCTCAAGCAGATCGAGCTTGCGCTCGAGGAGAACCCCGGGCCGCAGGTCCTCGAGGACATGCTCAAGCGGCTGGACGACACCGAGCGCGCGGTCAACCAGATCCCCCACGCCGCTCGCGTACGCGGAGAACCTCTACTTCTTCCGGGAGCACGTCGACGTGGTCCGCCGGCGCATCGCCCGGCGGCTGTCGCGGGAGTCGCTCGCCGCAGCCCCTGCCGCCGCTCCGATGCGCGCTTCGGAGGGCGGCAGGTAGCCGCGGTCCTCAGTCGTCGTCGCGGTGGCCCACCCGGACGGGCCAAAGGCGGGGGGACCGCTTTGACGCGCTAGGCTTTAGTCATCGTCGTCGTGCTCATCCTGCTTCCTGCACGAATGCGGAGGCGGCGGGACACGAGGCGCGCCACTCTTGTCCATCTGCAGCCCGCCCGTCGTCGCTCCCAGCGTGGTCAGGCGGTTCAGCTCGGCGTCGTAGTCCTCGCAGAGAAGCAGCCGCTGGTCGACCATCTTGCGCAGCGCATGGGCCACATCGTGCACGTACCGATTGAGCGTCCCATAGCGCTCCTGGCTGGAACGACGCGGGTCGCCGGCCGCCTGGCGAGCCGCCTTGGTCTGGGGGAACGGGATGAACTGACCCGAGCTCTCGCACCCGTCGTTCGCCCACACGCCGCCGCGCAGAGCCCATCCGGTGTACGTGGCCACGGGAACGGTGACGTCTGCCAGGCGGATGCCGGCGATGTCGTTTCCGTCGCGGTCCGTGTTCGGGACGAAGCTCGGGTAGATCGGACCGTTCGCCGGGTTGTCCTCCATTGGCGGCGAGACCAGCGGCGGGTTGAAGGTGGGGATGCCGCTTTGATAGAAGCCCGGCCCCCAATTGAAGCGGTAACGCGTCGTCTTGAGGCCTGTGTACGTCACGCCCGGAATGGCTGGGAAGCCCACTGCTGACTGGTTCGGCGGAACGAGCGTCTTGTCATGGAAGGTCGGGACCCTGCTCTCCGGCGGCTCCTTGTGCTCGGTGACCCATTCGTCCATCGCGATCCAGAGCGCACGCTGGACCGGAGCCGAGTTGAGCGGGTTCTGGAATTGCTGGCAGTTGCCTTTCGAGGTCGCGCTCCCGGTCCCGTGCTGGTGACTGGAGATGAAGTAGTTGCGAGCGAACGGGGAGTCGGGCAGGTCCTTCTTCCCGTCGGGAGTCGTGTGCAAGAGCGATGCGGCCTTCACCCAGTACTCGTTCGCCGAGTAGATCTCCATCGCGACCGGGCAGGTGTGGCTCATCTCGCACCGGGCGAATCGGCTGTCGCGAATCCCGGTGAACGGATCCGTCGTCATCACGTTGGCGAACGGGAAGGTCGCCTCGTTGAAGAGGTGTTCCTGGCGATTGCGCTCGGTGCGCCCCGGCTGGGAGAACCGGAAGTTCATGCTCAGGCCGTCGCCGGCGGCGATCCACTGCAACATGCCGTCGAACACCTTCTTGCCGTTCTCCGCCTGGTTGAAGCCGAGGTGGGTGAAATCGTTGAGCGTGCGCCCGGGCTGCGAGACGACTTCCGTGTAGATGCGCCGAACGTCGCCGGCGAGCGGATTGGCGTTGCCGGCGCTGTCGGTCGTCTCGTACCGGAGCCACGCATTGAAGTCGCGGATCGCAGCGAGGCCGATCGTGTTCACGGTCGGGTTCTTGGCCGTGTACATGAACTCGTAGATGTCATTCGCGACGAAAGGGCACTTTGGTGGCGTACTATTGTCGCAAGGAGCAGCATCAGGCGACGCGTTGAGCTTGATCGCCGTACCGTTCATCGCCGTCGGGCTCGACTTGGTGTAGTCCCACGCGGAGCTGGCAAGGACCTTGGGTACATCGTCGAGATGGATGCGGTGCGTGAGCGTCGCATGGCTCTTGTCCGGGACGCCCTGCGCGTTGGTGACAGCGGGATAGGTCAGATTGAACGAGGCGGCGCCCGTCACGATGTACTCGTAGCCCGGACCGGTGATCGTCGAGCCGTCAGGGTTGTGCGCGACTGCCTTGCTGAGGTCGATGGTCGTGTTGAAGTTCGCGTTGTTGGTGCCGGCGGCCTGGTCCCATCCGCTGAACACGATGGTGTAGCCGCGCGGCATGAAGAAGGCGTTGTCCAGAGCAGCTGGATCAGTCACCGACCCCGGATCATTCCCACCGGGGAAGCGGCCCAAGGTGGCCCACGTCTTGTTACCGCGGTTCGGCGGCTCGTACATGACTTTGTGGACACCAGCCTTCAGATTCATCGGCTTCAACATGTAGAAGTCGAAGGCGTACTCGACGTTGCCGTTGGCATTGCGCGGCGCGAGCTGGATGTCGACCATCACGGAATTCTTGGCGTCGTTGGGATTCACTTCCCCGAACCCCGTGCCGACGATCTTCTCGTACTGCCCGACGCCCGCGAAGACGTGGCCGCCAAACGTCGGCGACTCCGACCTGCTCTTGTCGATGACGAACTTCGTCAGCTTGGCTTGCGCCGCGCTCGGAAACAGCAACGTCAGCGCGATCCCAACGAGCAAGAGGTAGATTGCGGAATTCCGCGGATATGAGCGCATCGCGATTCCCTTCTGCAGCGAGGAAGGCGACCTGAGGCAAAGGTCGGATGGACGGCAGACCAGCTCGCGAACGCCTGATTGTTCCCGCTCCGATCGCGTGCGAAGTCAAGACGCGGCGAGCCGGCCTTGCTTCGAAGACGTCACGCTCGCGGTGAGTTCCCTGCGGGGGTGCTCCCTGGGCGTCCGCGCCGTCAAGCCGCATCGAGTCAGCCGCCGCGAACGGTGCTAATCCGTGCCCCATGCGCGATCCCGCCCGCACCGTGGTGGTCACCGGCACCGGGGTCCTCTGCCATCTCGGAGACGATCCCGCGCAGATCGAGGCGGCGCTGCGCGAGGGGCGCGGTCTGCCGTTCATCCGCCATCCGCCGGCGGTTGCGGCCGGGTCGCGCTGCCAGCTCCTCGGCAGCTACCGTGGAGACCTCGCCGCCGAGAGGCGCCAGGCCCGCTTCATGGGCAGGGCGGCCCTGATGGGCTACAAGGCCGCACTCGCCGCTCTTTCGCAGTCCCGGCTGGAGCGCCGCGACATCGCCGTGGCGGCGGGCAGCGGCACGGGCGACGTCGCGACCCACATCGAGGTCCAGAAGCAGCTCGAGCGGGCGGACGGGCGGCGCCTCTCGGCCACGGTGATTCCGCGGATGATGGCCTCCACGGTCTCCGCCAACCTGGCGACGGCGCTGCGCACGACCGGGCCCTCCTTCACCGCCAGCGCGGCCTGCTCGGGCGGCGCGTACAACATCCTGCTCGCGGCGGAGCTGATCGAGCACGGTCACGTCGATGCCGCGCTCGCCGGCGGGGTCGAGGTGGCCGACGAGCATTTCCACGCCGGATTCGACGCAATGCGCGCCTTCAACGGCCAGGACAACGAGCACCCCGCGCGCGCCTCACGCCCGTACGCCCGGGACCGGGCAGGCTTCATCTTCGGCGAGGGAGCGGGCATGGTGGTCCTGGAGACGAAGGCGGACGCCGAGGCGCGAGGCGCCGAGGTGCTGGGCGTCGTCGCCGGATATGGCATGTCCTCCGACGGCACGGGCGACATGGTGTGCCCGACCGCGGAAGGCGCCCTGGCGGCCATGGAGCGCGCGCTGCGCCACGCCGGGGTGCGCGCCGAGGAGATCGACTACGTCCACACCCACGGGACCTCGACGATGGCGGGCGACGTCAGCGAGGTGCGCGCCCTGCGCCGGCTCTTCGGCGGGCGCCGCGTGCCGTACTCGTCGACCAAGGGGTACATCGGCCACACCATCTCCGCCGCGGGAGCGATCAACGCCATCTTCACGCTCTCGATGCTGCGGGGCGGCTGGATCGCGCCCTGCATCAACGCCGAGCCGCTCGACCCGGAGCTGGACGACTACCCGCCGGTGGTGCGGCCGACGGCGAGGCCGCTGCGCCTCGCGCTGTCCAATTCGTTCGGGTTCGGCGGCACCAACGTCACGCTGGTCCTGGCGCGCCCGGACTGAGGAGAAGTGTCGAGGAGGTTGGAGATGGCAGACAGAGGCAGGCAAATCCCGGCAGCGTTTCCGAAGCTCACCGTCCGCGGGCTCCAGACGCGGGCCCTCCGCGTGCCGATGCGCCGGCCGCTCGGGACGAGCGGCGGGACCATCACCCACGCGCCCCTGGTCCTCATCGACCTCGAGACGGAGGAAGGAGTGCCGGGCCGGGCCTATCTCTTCGCCTACTCGGACCTGGGAGCGCGCACGCTCCGGCAGCTCCTGGCGGGGATCCTGGAGATGGTCCGAGGCGACGCGGTCGCGCCGGTGGCGATCGCCAAGAAGCTCCACGGCCGTTTCACGCTGATCGGCCGCGAGGGGCTCCCCACCATCGCGATGTCGGGGCTCGACGTGGCCCTGTGGGACGCGCTGGGCCGCGCGACGGGGCTGCCGCTGGCGCGGCTGCTCGGCGGCGAGCTCCACCCGGTGGCGGCGTACAACAGCAATGCGCTCGGGCTCGACGCGCCCGAGAAGGTCGCGGACGAGGCATTGGAGCTCCTGGCCGAAGGCTTCCACGCGATCAAGCTTCGTCTCGGACGCGAGACACTGTGGGACGACCTCGTCGCCACCCGCGCGGTCCGCGCGAGGATCCCCGCCGACGCCCTGCTCATGACCGACTTCAACCAGGCGCTCACGGTGGCGGAGGCGCTCGCGCGCGGGCGGGCGCTGGACAGGGAGCAGGTCTACTGGATCGAGGAGCCGGTGCAGCACGACGACTACGCGGGGGCGGCCCGGCTCGCGCGCGAGCTGGAGACGCCGGTCCAGATCGGCGAGAACTTCCTCGGGCCGCGCGCCATGGCGGCGGCGCTCGCGGCGGGGGCGGCGGACTACGTGATGCCCGACCTGGCGCGGATCGGCGGGGTGACGGGCTGGATGCGGGCGGCGGCGCTGGCCGACGCCGCCGGAATCGAGATGTCGTCGCACCTCTATCCCGAGGTGAGCGCGCAGCTCCTGGCCGTCACGCCGTCGGCCCACTTCCTGGAGTACGTCGACTGGGCGGCGCCGGTCCTGGTGCGACCGCTGGAAATCGCGGACGGACAGGCGCTGCCAGGCGAGGCTCCCGGCGTGGGGCTCGACTGGAACGAGGACGCGGCGGCACGGTTCGCGATCGAATAGTCGCCAGCGATGGTTGCGCCGCTGAGGCGCGACCGCGGCGCATCGTGCTGCCCAGTCCCGGGATTCAGCCCTGCAAGGCTGCGGACGGAGGGTTGCCGCTGGCACGCCGGATGCTCGGGCGTGTCAGCGAGTCGGTGATGAGGCACGCGGGGCTCGCAAACTGGCCTGGGTGGCCAGGATGCTGGCTGTTGACAGCGCCTGCGGAGAGGAGGAAGGGGGTCTGCAAGGGGGAAGTCCGCGCCCTGGCGCCTTGGGGCGCGTCCAGATCCAGAACTCAAACCGTGGGACGGGAGGCCGGCCATGCTGCCTCGGCTGAATGCGGACGCATCCGCGAAGGTGGACGTGCAGGAGACGGAGTTCTCGCACGACCTGTTCGGAAGGTACGTGTGCAGCACCTGGGATGAGGTCGCGAACAATGGGGGCACGCCGTTCGACGCTGTGGTCATCGGCGCGGGAATGTTCGGTGGCTCGTGCGCCGAGAAGCTGTACCGGTTCGGCGAGTCGATCAACCTCCGCATCCTCGTCCTCGACGCAGGCGCCTTTCTTGCTTCGACACACATCCAGAACCTTCCGCACATCGGCCTCGGCGCTCCGGGCGACGTGCCGGTGCCGACGAACGTCAGCGACCCGGGCACGCGGAACATCGTGTGGGGCAATCCCTGGCACAGCAACCAGTCGTTCCCCGGCCTCGCCTACTGTCCGGGCGGGCGCTCGCTGTTCTGGGGTGGATGGTCGCCGCGGCTGACCGACGCCGACCTGGCGAGTTGGCCCCCCGCCGTCGCTGCCTACCTGCGCGAAAACTATGAGACCGTCGAGAGCGAGATCGGCGTCGAACCAACGGCGGACTACATCTCGGGCGTGCTCAACGATGAGCTGCTCGCCGCGTTCGGGGCGGCGCTGCCGCAATACGAGGTGAAGGACGCTCCTCTTGCCGTCCAGGGCAAAGGACCCGAGTCGGGGCTGTTCGGCTTCGACAAGTATTCCAGCGCGACGCTTCTCATCGACGCGATCCGCGAGGACATCCGCCGCCGCTGGACCTTGAACGATGACTCGCGGCGCAGGTTGATGTTGCTGCCGCGCGCGCACGTGACGCGAATGCGCACGAGCGGTGGAAAGGTCACCGGCCTCGACCTGTCCGTGAACGGGACGCCTCGATCACTGTCCGCCCCCGTCGTCGCGCCCAACGCCATGTACGTGCTCGCTGCATCGACCATCGAGTCGACGCGGCTCGCCCTCGAATCGTTCCCGAGCGGGAAGATGGGCGCGAACCTCATGGCGCACCTGCGGACCAACACGACGGTGCGCGTGAAGCGCAGCGTCTTTGCCGGTTTGCCGAAGGAGTTCAAAGATCTCGAAACTGCCGCGCTGATCGTCCGGGGCGAGCAGGGCGGGCGCCGCTTCCACTTCCAGGTCACGGCGGCCGCGGTGGACGGCAGCAACAGCGAGGCCAACCTCTTCACCGCCATCCCGGACGTCGACCTGCTCGGCGACATCAAGGCGAACCAGGAAAAGGCGTGGATCGTCATCACCCTGCGCGGGATTGGCGAGATGAAGGGCCATCAAGACGCCAAGCCGGGCGACCCGTCGAAGAGCTGGATGGACCTGGCGTGGGACGTGCCGGACCAGCGGGACCCCTTCGGCAGGCGGCCCGCCTGGGTCAATCTGGTCGCGACTCCTGCGGACGACGCGTTCTGGACCGTGATGGAGCAGCGCGCGCTCGATGCCGCGGCCGCAATCGCGAAGGACCCGGCGAACATCCAATACTGGTATGGCGGGAAGTGGAACGCGAAGCCGCCGCCGCTAGGCTCGGCGCGGGACAAGATCGGCACCACGCACCACGAGTCCGGCACCCTCTGGATGGGAGACAGCGCCGCGGTTACCGACGGCGACGGTCGTTTCCAGCACGTCGACAACGCGTACGTCGCGGGGCCGGCGCTGTTCCCTACCTGCGGGTCCGCCAATCCCAGCCTGACGGGGCTCGTGCTGGCGAGGAAGACGGCGGAAGCGATCGTGCAGCGGCTCCAGCCGCAACCCTCGAAGGAGTTCCGCGCGATCCTCCCCGCTGACCTGGCCGGATGGCAGATGGCCGGCAGCGGTGGGTTCGTCGCCAACAACGGCGTCGTCGAATCGCAGGGCGGCATCGGCCTGCTCTGGTACACGCGCGAGGAGTTCAAGGACTTCCTGCTGAAGATCGACTGGCGCGCCACGCATCCTGACGACAATTCCGGCGTCTTCATCCGTTTCCCTGCGCTGAACAGCAGCAACCCGCAAGCGGACTGGCAGCTCGCCGTGAATCACGGGTACGAGGTCCAGATCGACGAC
>DASWGI010000106.1:0-11384 GCA_036393835.1 Myxococcales bacterium
GGTGAAGACCGCGTTGCCGGTCTGCAGAAGCGTTGCGACGTCGCTGTAGCCGAGGCCTTCCAGTACCTTGCAGCCGCGCGACCGGGACCCGCTTCTGGGGGCCGATTCCTCTCAGCAATGCGACGTACCTGGGCACCGATGCAGTTCTACCGCAACTGCCTAACCCCTCATCACGATCGCAACGCAGACCGCGGTCACGAGAAGCCTCGCCAACCATCCCAGCGAATGGCTGACGACGATCAGACGGCTCATCGGGATATAGACCGCGTTGGTCATCAGGAGCGGAACCGGAATCATCACCCACGCAACCAGCGCAGCCACTCCCGCCTTGGACAGCGACGTCCAGCCCTGGTGTGCACATGTGACGATGAAGACGAAGGAGCTGATGCCCAGGAGCAGCTCGGAGATGGCGATGGAACGCATCTCGTCCTTTTTGTCCTTGTACTGCCTCCACACTCCGGGCGTTGCCAGGTAGCGGTCATGGAAGAGCATCCCGAAGAAGTACCAGTCCGTGAACGACGCCACGACGGCGGAGGCGACGAACGCGAGAAGAACCTGCGTCCAGTTCATGTGGTCAGTTTACAACGCGATCCGGATTCGCCAGACCATAGGACCGATAAGGGGCGTTCTGCCAACTCGACGCTTTCTTCCTGCGCTTGACCGAGCCTAGCAGACCAGCCCGCGGCCGTGCCATGCACCGGCCGCGCAGGGGAGTGCTGGGTGTCGTTGCGCAACCAGTTGCCCGCGCTCGCCCGGGCGGGGTTCCGCGCGGTCGCGCCCGACCTGCGCGGCTACGGAAAGTCCGACAAGCCGCAGGGCCTCGACGCCTACCGCATCGAGGTGCTGGCGCGCGACGTCACGCGGCTGGTCGAAGCGCTGGGCGCCGAGCGCGCGCACGTGGTCGGCCACGACTGAGGAGGGGCGGTGGCGTGGTTCTTCGCCATGTGGCACCCGGAGCGGCTCGATCGCCTCTGCATCCTGAACGCGCCGCACCCGGCGCGGTACTCGCGCGCGCGGAAGCGGCCGCGCCAGTTCCTGCGCAGCTCGTACATCCTCTTCTTCCAACTGCCCTGGTTGCCGGAAGCGCTGCTGGGCGCCGGCGACTTCCTCATGCTGCGCCGGCTCTTCCGGTACGACCCGGAGCGGCCTGGCGCGTACAGCGACGAGGACATCGAGCAGATCGTGGCCGCGGCGCGTGAGCCGGGAGCGCTGACCGGGACGCTCGCGTGGTACCGCGCGATGATGCAGCGGCCCACCCACACCCGCTGGAAGCCGATCGACAGGCCGGTGCAGATCATCTGAGGCGAGAAGGACCGCTACCTGGGCCGCGAGATCGCGGAGCCTTGACGGTGGCCAGAGCCCGTGCCTACCGGTCCCACCTGCGCCGGCAGCGCCGCCCCCGCTGCCCGCAGGGGAGGGAACAACATGAAATTCCTGAGACGGTGGTGGATGTGCCTCGCATTGCTGGGGCTGCTCCCGCAGGCTGTGCGGGCCGAGCCTGGCGAGGGCGAGGAGGCCGACGAGGCCGAGGTCAGGGACGTCGGCCCCGAGATGGGCATCTTCTTCAATACGTTCCTCTTCCGCGGTCCGGGAGAGGTGCTGGGAAACTCCAACCGCGGCGGCACTTTCACCACGCACAACCGCGGCGAGCGCTGGCGCCGCAGCATGCGCGGGCTCCTCAATCCCGCCGGCGTGGAGGCGTTCGATTTCATCACCTGCCAGGCGCGCTCCGCGCGGAGCGTCCTGTACGCGGCGACCATCGAAGACGGACTTTTCCGGACCGACGACTTCGCGGGCAAGTGGGAGAGGCTCGCGCCGCTTCCCGATCCGCACCTCGTCAGCTGCGGCGTCGATCCGACGAATCCGGCGGCCGTGTACGCGCTCACCAACGGCCTCGATCCCGCCTTCCAGCTGTTCAAGTCGCCCGATGCGGGGAGGAGCTTCGCGGTGGTCGGGAGCGGCCTGCCGCCGGACGACTTCCCCGTCCAGGTGGCGGTGGCGCCCACCTCGCCCCAGACGGTCTACGTCGTGGACTCGGGCACCTTCCAGGGACTGTACGTCTCGCGCGACGGCGGCCTCCACTTCACTCGGCTTGCGGCCACGCCCGATTTCCCCTTCGCGGTCTTTCTCTCTCCCACGCAGGACGGCACGTTGTTCGTAAGCGCCGACGCGCTCTACCGCTCGGTCGACGGAGGCGCCAGCTTCACCAAGGTGCTCGACACGTTCGCGAACGATCTCGCGTTCGATCCCCTCGACCGCTCGGTCGTCTATGCGGTCGCGGCGACCGCGGGGCTGTTCCGCTCCCAGAACGGCGGCGCGACCTTCTCGCCGTTCGGAGGGCTCGCGGCGAATCAGCTCGGCGTCCTCGGCGCAGTCGCCATCGGCGTCCAGGCCACTGGACGCGGGCGCACCTTCTACGTGAACAGCGGGCGCGGCAACTTCCGCTCCGACGACGGCGGCCAGACCTTCTCTCCGATCGACCGCGGCTACCGGGGCGCGCAGGTCGACGATCTCACCTTCGATGCCGGAGGCAGGTTGGTCGTCGCCGTCATCAACACGGTGGGTCTGTTCCGCGCCATCCACCCCGGCAGGTACGAGATCGCCGGCGACACGTTGCCCGGCGAAGCCGCCCGGCTGGTCTCGGCGATCGCGGCTTCTCCCGCCGATCCCGACGTCTACGCCGCGGTGACGATCGAAGGCATCTTCCGGACGGTGGACGGCGGCGCATCCTGGACCTCGTCCGGCGGTTTCGCCGCTGGGAACGCGGGTCGCATCACCTTCGCCCCTAGCGATGCCAACAGGGTCTATGCCGTCGGCAGCAGCGGTCTGTTCCGGTCCACCGACGGCGGGGCGAGCTTCATCAGGACTCCGGCGATCCAGTTCGGCTCGGTGGCGGCCGACCCGGGCAACGCGGACGTCGTGTACGTGGGAAGCTGGGCGGCGAACCGCGGGGTGTTCAAGTCCTCCGATGGAGGCAGCACGCTGCAGTTGACCGGGCTGACCAGCGGGAACTTCAGCGCTCTGGCCGTGGATCCGCAAGACACGCGCATCGTCTATGCGGGCAACCGGTCAGGCTCGGTGTTCCGCTCGCTCGACGGCGGTGCGACGTTCGCTCCCGCCGGCACCGGGCTAGCGGGCACCGGGGTGATGGGCCTCGGCATCGATCCGTCCAACCTGGCCCGGCTGTACGTCTGGATGCACGACGGCGGCCTGTTTCGGACCGACGATCGCGCCGCCAGCTGGAAGGCGGTGGACACCGGCGAAGCGCTGCGCCGCTCAGGCCTGAGCGCCGGGCGCGGCCAACTGGCCATCGATTCAGCCCACCCCGGTCATGTCTTCCTCGGAAACCGCAGCGTCATCGAGGTCGACGTGGACGTGGACGACGACTGAGCTCGCCGCAGGGGGAGCGAAGACTTCCTCGGGACGGGCCGCGTGCTGAACGTACGGCCGTGCCCGTCCGAGGTAGAAAAAGGAAGCGAGCGCCCGCCCGGGCCTGCCGCGGGCCGGCGCGCCCGCAAGGACGGGGCGGCCTTGCGCAAGCGACTGCCGGAGTACGAGGCGAAGCGCGATTTCGCCGTCACGCCCGAGCCTGCGCCGGGCACCGCGAAGACGTCGGCGGAGCAGCCGTCGTTCGTAGTGCACAAGCACGACGCCACCCGCCTCCACTACGACGTGCGGCTGGAGTTGGACGGCGCGCTCTTCGATCCAGGCCGCGTTGGGTGCTCCAGAGAAAGCAGCAACCCCGCAATGTTCAACACCATGATCCCTGTCACGACTTTCCAGGGCGTCTCGGCATGGGTATTGAACTGGATGTACAGAGTCGCGTAGAGCGCCACCGCCGAGTTGACAAGCCCAGCTGCCGGAACTGCCCACCGAGCCCACGCCACGCCTTGCCGAAACGGGAAAGCGAGGAGGACCCCGAGGGCCAGCGCCAGGGCGAGCCAAGCCCCCGCAGCCGCTCGCATGAGCCCGAGGATGAGGACCTGAAAAGCGCGAGGCACCTCAGCCCACGACATTCCGACAGCGCCGGCATGGTAGGGCATGAACTCCGGTCGAAGAAGATACATCAGCCCGAACGCGATCGGGCCGAGCAGGGATACGAGATAGCACCAGAATGCAATCTTCAGTCGCGTGCTCATAGCACTGTCTCCTCGGCCGGGATCGCGAAGCGTCTACCGAGCCGCTCTTGCTTTCCGCTTGAAGCGACGCCTTGGCTCGCAGCTGCTTCACCATGAACGCCGAGTCCAGGCGATAGGACCGAGGCCATAGGGCCGATAAGGGGCGTTCTGCCAACTCGACGCTTTCTTCCTGCGCTTGACCGAGCCTAGCAGACCTGCCCGCGGCCGTGCCATGCACCGGCCGCGCAGGGCGAGTCGTCCGCCCCGCTATCTGCGCCGAGCGCAGGTTGGCTTAGTCAGGCTTGTAGCGGATGACGGTAGCTCGGACGTACTGACCGAGGCCATTGACGTCCGCTAGCACCGCATCGCCGCCGGCACGGCATACAGTTTGTGCAGCTTTGTCCTTCAACTCGGAAGCGCTGTCCGGTAAACCCGCACGATGCCCGGTCTTGTAGACGACGCCACCGGTGAAGTCGATAATCCCGAGTTCCTCGAAGGGACGCTGAGGCCGGGTCGTCAGTACATCGAAACTACAGCTCTCCGGCTTCGGCTGGGCGCGGACGGAAGAGCTAGCCGTGTACTGTGTCTGGGCAGCGGCGCATCCTACTGCAAGAAGCGACGCTGCCCACGCGAGCGTCGTCCGGGAACGAATCATGCCCGCGTGCCTACACGGCGACCGCTGAGTCGACAACGTCACGCATGTCAGCATCGCCACCTGGCGCTGACCCGCACTCATTCTGCTCCGCGGGCGACCGCCGCTGCGCGCCCGTGGAGCGATTCCCGCACTTTTCTGTTCCGCTCCGGCCGCGCCGCTGTCTCAGCCGGCAGCGGACAGCGCACGAGGCGCCTGCCGCGGAAAGCAGCTCCGCTTCCACCGGAGGATGCAATGAAGAAGACGGTCATTGGTTTCATCTCCCTCGTCGCGCTCGGCCTGCTGCTCGGCTTCGGCAACGCCAAGCGGCAGGGCGCCGACGACCCGTGCGGCGGCTGCCCCAAGGACTTCAAGTGCGATCTGGTCAGCCTGCAGTGCGTTCCCGAGGACGCGCACCGCTAGGGTGCACGGAGGCGGCCGGTGCACGCCCATTCCCCCCGCGACGCGCGCCGGCGCCTCACCCCTGCAGAAAAGTGTTCCCTGCGCCGCCACCCGGGTGTCTAAGGCCCTGCGCGTAGCACGCGAGGCGGACGTGGCCCGATGGAGGGCCGACCGCGCGCCACAGGCAGGAGAGCCGGCTGGAAACGCTGTCCGACGCGGAGTTGATCGCCAACTACCTGGCTGCGGCCCGCGGGGAGGGCGGGGGCGTGTGGGTCCAGGAGTTGTTCCGGCGGCACTACCCGAAGGTGGTCAGCTGGTGCCTCCGATTCGCGGGCGATCGCGAGGAAGCGTACGACCTGGCACAGACGATCTTCACGAAGGCGTTCCGCCACCTGGAGTCGTTCCGCGGCCAATCGAAGGTCTCGACCTGGCTCTATTCGATCACGAGGAGCGAGTGCATGAACTTCTTGAAAGCCCGCTCGACCCGGCCCCCGGCCGCGGAGGACGCGCTCGAGGAGCTGCCTGCCGACGGCGGCACGAGGCCGGATGAAGCTCTCGAGCGCCGGGTCTCGGCCGAGTTGGTTCGTGCGCTCCTCGACCAGGCGCTCGACGAGACGGAAAAAAAGGTCTTCACGCTCCACTACGGAGATGAGGTCCCACTGGACGCGATCACACGGCTGCTGGGGCTCTCGAACCGCAGCGGCGCCAAGGCATACATCGTGAGCGCGAAACGGAAGCTGCGCAGGGCCTTCCGACGCTGGAAGGCGAGCGAGCGCGGATTGGATGCTTGAAAGGAAGGCGGTGCGCCATGGCAGACGCCAACCCAACTGAGCGGAAAGGCCTCGAGGCGGCGCTCGCGCCGACCGACGCCTGCGTGACCATCGAGCAACTGAGCAGGCTCTGCGACGCCGACCGGGCTGGAGGGGCCGATGCGCGCGCCGCCGAGCACGTCGCCGGCTGCCTGCGGTGCCGGACCGAGCTCGCTCTGCTGAAGGCCTTCGAGGCGGCATCGCCCGGCCCCGGCGAGGAGGAGGCGGCGAGCTGGATCGTTGCGCGGCTGGAACGCGACGTCGCCCGGATGACGGGCGCGCCGCAAGCGCGCTCGAGGTTCCCCGGCGCCGGCCAGGACCAGCCGCGCTGGCGGCGGCTGCTCGCTTTCAGGCCGGTCGCCGGGGCCTTGGCGATCGCAGCGGCGATGCTGCTCGTCGTGCTGAACGTCCCCTGGCGAGAGGCCGGCCCACCCGCCCTTTCACCCGACGTCGCAGGAGGCCCTGCAGTCTTCCGCTCGGATTCGGTCGCCGTGGTGGGCCCGGTGGGCGATCTGGATGAGCCGCCGGCGGAGCTCCGCTGGGAGGCCGCGCCAGGCGCCGTGTCGTATTCCGTCCAGATGATGGAGGTCGATCGCACCGAGGTCTGGAACGCGCAGTCGCAGAAGGCCAGCGTCTCGTTGCCGGCGGCAGTCCGGGCGCGGATGGTCCCGGGCAAGCCGCTGCTCTGGCAGGTCGTGGCGAAGGACGGGGCTGGCAAGACGATCGCGGCCTCGGAGGTCCAGCGCTTCCGCGTGCGCGTGCGGCAGCCACATCCGGGGGAGTGAGTCGAATCGAAAAGGGGCAGTCCATGATGCACGGGAAACTTCAGCGGCGGGTATGGCTCTCCACGGATCTGTTCCGCGTCCTCTGCTTCTCGGCGGGCATCTTGCTCACGGCGGCCAAGTCGGGCGCTCCCGACGTGTCCACGGGCGTCTCGCTGAAGGTCCTCAACTCGAGCGCGCCGCCCGGCGGGACGATGCAGTTGATGGTGGCGCTCACCGAGCCGAAGCCGATCATCATCAGCAGGGCCGCCGTCTCCTTCGATCCCACGGTGCTCGGCGACGTGCGGGGCGTCGCGCTCTACGGCGCGAACGGCGCCTCGAGCGACGCGGCCGGGGCGGCGGTGATGAGCCCCGGCGGTCTGACGATCCGCACTACCTCGCCCTCCGCGTCGTTCGGAACGGCGCCGGGGGTACCAATCGTCGCGGTGACCATTGCCGTGCGGCCCGACGCAGTGCCGGGAGCACACGCGAGCCTGGTGCTCGATCCAGCGGCCTCGCTGTGGCTCGACCCTACCGGGCAGCCGTATCCGCAGCAGGTGAAGTCCGGCACGTTCGAGGTGGGAGGGAGCGTCTCCATCGACGACGTGTTCCCCGGGGGCGGGTTCCTCCTGCCCGGTTCGACGGTGACGGTCCGGGGCGCTGGGTTCCAGCCTGGGACCGTCGTCGAAATCGACGGCGTGCCCATCGCGTCCGTCAACTTCGTGAGCTCGACCCAGCTCGACGTCGTCATCGCGGAGGGTGCCGACCTGTACGGCAGGCGAGTGACGGCGAAGAACCCCGACCTCTCGCGCGCGGCGTACTTCTCCTATCTGCGCGCATCGTGGCTGGGCCGGAGCACCCGCCCTCTCCTCGCAGCGACGGACCCGATCTTCTCGCCCGTGGCCATCTCCAGCGCGTTCCTCGGGCCGCCTCCCGACCCGGCGGCGTTCCTCGCGCTAGCGCTGCAGAATCCCAATGCCGATCCCTCCGACGTGACCATCGAGCTGCGATCCGCCGCCGGCGTGATCGCGTCCACCGCGATCACGCTGCCGCCGAGGACGCGCATCTCGCGAGAGGTCTCCGAGCTCCTCTCCGGCATCACGCTCGAATCGAGCAGTTTCCTGCTGGTGCGCTCGACCCTGCCGTTGCAGATGCTCGGCCTGATCGGCAACGAGGCGTCGGGTACCGTGGAACCGGTGGTCCCGTCCGTCGCCTTTCCCTGACGGTTCCGGCATCCGAAGCGCCCCCCGGCGGTCCAGGATTGGCTGGACGCGCGACCAGCCCCGCGCGATCATCCCGCCGAGACGGCCGTGCCCCGATGCGTGCTCTCCATCGCCCTGCTTCCCTCGTTGTGCTTCGTCCAGGCAGCCTCGGTCGGGCAGGTCTGTGCAGCCGAGCCGCTGCAGCAGCGCCTCAGCGAGGCTCGCGCCCTGCAGCAGAAGGGCTCGCTGCGCGAGGCGCAGAAAGCGTACGAGTCGCTGCTCCGCGAGCTGGAGACGAACGGCGACCGCGCCGGCCTGGCAACGGCGCTGAGCTCGCTCAGCCAGATCGCGTCCGCGCAAGGCGAGTACGACCGCGCGATCGAAAAGGCCCGCCGGGCCAACGACCTGTATCGCGAGCTGGGCGACCACGCCGGCGAGACCCGAGCGCTGAACAACATCGGTTTCGCCGAGCTGTACCGCGGCGATTACCTGCCGGCCCTCGACCATTTCCACGAAGCCCTCGCCCTTTCCCGGCGCAACGGGAACGGCGAAGCGGAAGTCGAGGAGCTGAACAACATCGGCAGCGTGTACTACCTGCAGGCCAGGTACCTGGATGCCTTGCAGGCGTACCGGAGCGCCCAGGAGCGCGCCGATCGCGCCGCCGGCGAGCCGTGGTACGCGCGCTTGCATCGGATCACGATCTCGAATCTCGCCGCGCTCTTTCAACGACTGGGAGGCTACCAGCAGGCCCTCGATCTCTACCGGGAGCTCCAGAAGTCTCCCGAGGCGCTCCGCCCCAGCGAGCAGGCGCGCCTGCTCACCAACCTGGGCGTCCTCTATCGCCGTCTCGAGGACCCGCTCAAGGCGCTCGAGACCTACCAGGCAGCGCAGCAACTCTACGTCCGCGAGCGGCACCAGGACGGCGAGATCGACGTTCTCAAGAGCATCGGCATCGTCGAGGCGCTCGATCTCGGCAACCTCTCCGCTGCGCTGGATGCCTTCACTCGCGCGCTCGCGCGCGCAGAGCAGAGCGGCAATCGGCGCGAAACGATGCAGGCGCACCTCTACCGCGCGGAGACGCTCTTCCGGCTGGGCGAGCTGGAGGCCGCGAGGCGCGATTTCGAGGAGGCGCTGGCCTCCGCGACGGAGCTGGGCACGACGGAAGAACAATGGAAGGCGCGGTACGGGCTCGGCCGCGTCGCCTGGAAGAGCGGGCGCGCCGACCTCGCGGCGGCGCTTTTCCGCCAGGCGATCGCAGGCATCGAGTCCGTCCGTGCGAAACTGCAGCTGTCCACGCTCAAGACCGATTTCTTGGCCGACAAGCGCGACGTGTACGACGCCCTCATCGGGCTGCTCACGGATCGTGGCGACGCCGCGGAGATTTTCAACCTGCTGGAACGCAGCCGTGCGCGCTCGTTCCAGGACAGGCTGCAGGATCGGGCGCGCGAGGCGGGTGCACCGGCCGCGCCGGGCGCAACCCTCGCGGCGGTCCAGGCGCGGCTGGACGACCGCACGCTGCTGCTCGAGTACTGGGTCGCCCCCCGGGCCGCGGCCGCGATCTGGGTCACCCAGAAGGCAGCCGGCATCGTGCGCATTCCGTTCTCGCCGGCCGACCTCGAGGAGGTGTCCTCGTTCTTCAAGCAGCTCTCCTCCGGATCGGGCGACGACTGGAGGCCCGCCTCCGCGGCCCTGGGGAAGCGGCTGCTCTCCGGGATCGAGCCGCTGGAGCGTCCCCAGCTCCGGCACGTGATCGTCGTCCCGGACGGACCATTGAGCGCCGTCCCTTTCGAGGCGCTCCGGGCAGGCAGCGGGCCAGGCTCGCTGCTGGTCGAGCGATTCGACGTCTCGTACCTGCCCTCCGCTGCCATCCTGCTGCGCGAGCCGCCTGCGGCGCGCCGCTCGTGGGTCTTGCCCTGGCGCCGTCAGCTGCTGGCATTCGGAGACCCGTTGGTCTCCGCACGGTCCACCGGCGCGTTTTCCGTAGCGCTCCGCGCAGAAGAACAGCAGCGAGGGCGGCTGGCCACCTCCGCCGAGGAGGTGAGCGAGATCGCACGCCTCGCGGGAGGGCGCGCCGAGCTCCACCTGGGGGCGGCGAACTCCAAGACCTACCTGCTCGAAGGCAGAGCCAAGGGCGTCCCTCTGCTGCACCTGAGCACGCACGCGACGGCCGACGAAGTCAACGCCGAGAGGTCGCGCATCCTCTTCTCGGCGCAGACGGATGGCGACGGGGCGGACTACCTGTTCCTGAAGGAGATCTACGACCTCGACTTGCGCGGCGTGGATCTGACTACGCTCTCCGCCTGCGACACCGAGCGCGGAAGGGTGATCCGGGGCGAAGGACTGCAGGGGTTCAGCCGCGCGCTGCTCTCGGCCGGATCGCGCGCGACCGTCACGACCCTCTGGCGGGTCGCCGACCGCCCGACCACCGAGCTCATGAAGCAGTTCTATTTCGAGCTGGGCCGCCGCCAGCCGAAGGCCGAAGCGCTCCGCCTGGCGAAGCTCAGGTTCCTCCGCTCGGGCGGCCCGCTGCAGCATCCGCGCTTCTGGGCGGCGTTCGTCCTCAATGGCGACGGGCTCCGTCCGATCCCGAGCGTCTTCCCGTGGACCGGCCTGCTCGCGCCGGTCGCCGCGGCCCTGTTCGGAGCGGCGGTGCTCGCCGGCCGGCGGCGGCGACGGCTCCAGGGCGCCTCGCGTGCCGGCGGATGACAGTGCGCCCAAGAGGCACCTGCCGTCCGCTTGCCTGGGTGCCTAGCGGCCCCCTCTGCTCGGCACGCGCCTGGGCCGGACTTCGGAAACGGGATTCGGCCCCGGCCTTGGAGGCCGCGGCTTCGATCGCCTCGCCCTGGCGCGCGACCTCGGCGCGCAGGTCCGGGAGCGCCCCGAGGATGTCGAGGAGGCGCCCTGTCGACGTGGCGTGGGAGAGCTTCTCGTAGTCCATCCCCACCGGCGTCGTGTCGAGCCCGAACGACTTCACCCACCCGGCGATGTTAGGGGCACGAAGACGGAGCAGGTGTGGCCACGGCCTGACAGCGCCTGGGCGAGCGCGACCATCGGCTACACGTCGCCGCGCGTACCGAAACCCGCGAGCACGATGCGCATGCCCCTCTAGGTAGCACGCGGGCCACTGGTCCTAGGGAGGATCCCCTGGTCGCGTCGGCGTGTAGTGACCGGACTTACTTCTCGGTGCCGAGCTTCTGCCGCAGCGACTTCGCCGTGTCGTTGGCGCCTTTTTCCAGGTTCTTTCCGACTTTCCGGCCGCTCTTCCTGCCGCTCTCCAGCGACTTGTTCGTCTCGGACTCCAGCTTCTTGGCGCCGGACCTCACCGATTTCTGTCCCGCACTCAGCTTCGCATTCGCCTTGTCGAGGGGCTTCTCCTCTGCGGAAGCGTGGAACGAGAGCGCGGCGGCGAGGGCGGCAACAGCGACGGTTTTCATGGGTTTGGACAATAGCACCCCGCCGCG
>DASWGI010000107.1:0-16667 GCA_036393835.1 Myxococcales bacterium
TTGGCGCTCACGTTCGCCGTGCCGCTCTCGTTGATCTGCCGGTAGAACTCCTGCAGGTACGACAGGTCGGCGGAGAACAGCGACTCGACCACGCCCGGATTCATCGCGCCGGAGTCGAGATCGCCCAGCTTGGTGATCACCCGCGAGAGCAGGATGATCACCAGGTACGCCCGGTTGTTCTTCACCCGGAAGTCCTGCAGCGGGATGATCTCGTCCTTCGCAGTCGCCAGGCGCATCACGCCCTTGCGGTGCAGGTTTCCCTTCTCGTCAACGTAGCCCTTGGGAAGGGTGAATTCGAACTCGGTCTTGAACGCCATCGCGGAGGTGCCCTTTGCTGGAAGTGACGGTGGTGGGTCCGCCCCGGGGGCCTCCGGCTCGAGCGGAGGACCCTCGGGGCAAGGTTCGATTCCCCCCGCCGGCGGCTACTTCGCCATCGACGTGTACTTCACCGTCTCGAACTTGAGCTCCAGCTCCTCCTCGAGGTTGCCCGACTGATCCGACTTCAGGTCGCCGAGCTTCCAGCGGATCGGCTGCACCTCCATCAGGTCGAACCGGCCGGTGTCGTCGCCCGCCATGTTCTTCAGGATCACGCTGGCGGTACCCCTCTTGGTGTCGCCCTTCTGGTGCAGCTGGAAGTACTCCACCCAGTCGTTGTCGGCCGACGTGTAGTGCCGCCGCGCGACCAGGTTGCCCGACTTGTTGCGCGCCACGCGCGAGCGGACCGTCGTGTCGTTCCCGTTCACGAAGTCGACGGTCTGCAGGGCGCTCTCGAGACCCGAGATCTGGGTCACGCCCTTCTGCCGGGTGCCTTCGATCTCCAGATCGAAGTGGCTGCTGAGGTTGTGGTCGCCGCCTTTTTCGCCGCTCTTCTCTGCCCTGGCCCATCCTGCCATCTGCCTTCTCCTCTTTGCCTGCTCCCTTGCGGGATTGGTTTGTGAAACTTGGGAGGCCCCTTGCGGGAGCCTCCCGTCCCCTCATCGCTACTTGCTCTGACCCGCCATCTGGCCGATGCGGAAGATGACGAACTCGGCCGGCTTCACCGGCGCGATGCCGATCTCGCAGACCATCTGGCCGGCGTCGACGACCTCCGGCGGGTTGGTCTCCGCGTCGCACTTGACGAAGAACGCCTCCTCCGGCGTCTTCCCCATCAAGGCGCCCGAGTTGTAGACGCGCAGCAGGAACGCGTAGATGTTGCGCGTCACGCGCTTCCAGAGGGTCTCGTCGTTCGGCTCGAACACCACCCACTGGGTCCCGATCTCGATCGACTGCTCGATCATCAGGAACAGGCGGCGGACGTTGATGTACCTCCACGACGGGTCGCTGGAGACGGTGCGGGCGCCCCACACGCGGATGCCGCGGTCACCCAGGTTGCGGATGCAGTTGATGCCGCGCGGGTTCATGAAGTCCTGCTCGGGCCGGCTGATGCTGTAGCGCAGCCCCAGTGCGCCGCGGACGATCTCGTTCGCCGGCGCCTTGTGCACGCCGCGCTCCGCGTCGCTGCGGGCGTAGATTCCCGCCACGTGGCCCGAAGGCGGCACGTAGACGTTGCCCTTCTCGGGGTCGTAGACCTGGATCCAGGGGAAGTAGTACGCCGCATACTGCGAGTCGCGCGGCTTGGGCATCTTTGCGATGCCATCCTTGCCCAGCTCCTCAGCCGAGTCGAGGATCGCGAAGCGGTACTTGTTGTTCTCGCAGTGCGAGATGACCGCGTCCTGGATCGCCGGATCGCTCTGGCCCGGCGCGCAGACCAGGGAGATCTCCGGGATGTCGTTGAACACGTTGAGGCCGGTGCGCCGGCCGGGGCCCTCGTCCTTGCCGATGAACAGCGCCGGGCTCACGCCAGCGGCGGCGGCCGGTGCGAGAGCGCCTGCCGGGGCGGCAGGCTTGCCCGACTCGGTGGCCTTCTTCGTCTCGGTTTCCTTCTTCTCGGCGTCCTTCGCAGCCTGCTCCGCCGTGATGGTCTTCGGGGAGACGTTGCAGACGAACGCCTTGGTGCCGCCGTTGTTGAAGAACCCGTAGACGGCGTGCGCGAGGAGGGTCGAGTGCTGGAAGTCGCCGAAGGTCCTGGTGAACTGCGCCCAGTTGGTGACCAGCACCGCTTCGTTGGTGGGGCCGACGGACGACTCGCCGATGAACGCGCAGGTCGAAGTCCCGACTGCTTCGATGGGCTTCGAACCGCGGTCCACCTCCTCGATATAGACGCCGGGGGACAGATACGACGTTGCCATGGACTGCTCTCCTTACCGTTCGGTGGTTGGAGTCCGCACTAGGGAGGCGGCCTCGCGTGGGTTGTCGTGCCTTTCTCGATGACCACAGGACGAACGCTTCTTCTCTTCTTGGCCAGGGAGCCTCACTTCTTTCCGGGCGGACCCACGATCCTCGGTGGCTTCGCCTCCACCCCCAGCTCCTTGGCGCTGATGCTGCCGGGGGGTGGACGGAGCGGGTCGAACACGTCGATGTGGCGCTCGCGGACGCGCCGCGTGCGGCCGACCTCGCGCCCGCTGTAGAGGCGCGTGTCGACCTGGTAGCCGACCGCGAGGCGCGGGCCGGTCCCGAGGCCGCCCAGCACCGCCTGCGAGATCGCGAGCGTGAAGTCGCTGTCGTGATGGACGGTCAGCGCGTCGCCCTTGGAGAAGCTGTCGCCGGCGAGCTGCTCGCCCGTCAGCTTCGGGTGGTCGAGGAACCCCTTCATCCCCAGCCCGAGCAACTCGTGCTCGTCGCCCAGGTCGTCGGCGGCGGCGGTGAGCAGGTAGCGCAGGCGCAGCTCGAGCGGGCGGCCGTACTTGACGATGTGCGCCTCGCCGCGCTCGTCGACGATCTCCTCCTCCAGCTCCCACTTCTCCTCGTGGGCCACGCGGATGGAGGGGCGGAGGTCGTAGAGGAAGAGCATCAGGCAGGGCTGGTTCTTGCGGAGGAACTCGGCGTTCGGGGCGGCCAGGTACGCCTTGCCCTTGGCGCGGGCGGCGGAAAGCTCGGCGCGCAGCACGCCGAGGAGGCTGTGGCCGACGTCGCGAATGACCTGGTGCTTCGGCATGAGGACGTTCCGCTACCGTGTCAGGAGAGGGTTCTCCCGAAGGTCGTGATGCTGATTCGAGGGGGCTTAACCATTTTGAAGAAATCGGCGCCGAAGTCAAGAGGGAGCGGAGCCGCGAGGCGGCAGCGCTCCCGTCGTGCGCCGATCCGATCCGACGTGCGCATCGAAAGTGTTCCCCCCAGCGGCCGTTCAGCTCGAGCTGCCGCCGCCGTCTTTCGGCTTCACCGCGCGACCCGCCTTCTTCGCGGCGTCTTCCGCCTCGTCCTTCGCTTCCTCGACGGCGCTCTTCGCCGCCTCGGCCTGCGCCGCGACAGGGACGGCGGAAGTCGCCGCCGCCTGCGCTTTCTCCTGCGCCGCGCCGAGCGGATCCCCGGCGACGTCTTGCGCCGTCGCGGCCGCGGACTGCACGGCGCCGACTGCCGCGGCGGCGGCCGGTTCGCCAGGGACCGCCGGAGGCGCGGGCACCGCGGGGGCGTCCGGCAAGGACGGAGCTCCTGGGGCGGACGGACCTGCTGGCACCGACGAAGGTCCTGCGACGGACGGAGCATCGGGGACGGAGGGAACTTCGGGGACGGACGGTACCTCGGGCACGGGCGGAGCTGCGGGGACGGGCGGCGCCGCGGCCGCGGGCGAACGAATGCCCGGAGCCGCCGGGGCTCCGAGGACCGCCGGGGCTCCGGGGACCGCCGGGGCTCCGGGGACCGCCGGGGCTCCTGGGACCGACGGCTGCGCCGGGACCTGGACGCCAGAGGCGGCGGAGGGCGGCGCCTTGGATCCCGCGGCGGCGGGCTGGGCCACTCCCGCAGGCGCCTGCGGCTGCTGCACTCCTCCCGGTCCGGGCTGGGCTTGCTGCGCCGACCCGGCTCCGGCCTGCGCCTGCTCCGCGAGCCCCGCACCCGGCTGCGGCTGCTTTGCCGCGCCGGCTCCCGTCTGCGCCTGGTCCGCCAACCCTGCTCCCGCCTGCGGCGCCTTCGCCGTGCCGGCCCCCGCCTGCGCCTGGTCCGCCAGCCCTGCTCCCGCCTGCGCCTGCTGCGCCGCGCCCGCTCCCGCCTGGGCCTGCTGGGCCGCGCCTGCGTCGGGAACGCCCGGCTTCTTCTCGCCCGCGGGTTGCTCCTGCGTCGGCTTCTCTTCCGCCTTCTTCGGCTCTTCCTTGGGCGGCTCCTTCTTGCCCGCGGCCGCGGCGGCGCTCTGCTGCGACCGCTGCGACGCCGCACCCGCGCTCGCCGAGGCGTTCGCGGCCGCCTGCTGCTGCCCCGCCGCCTGCCCCGCGCTCTTCTTCGCGCCCGCGCCGTCGCCGCTGTTCGCGCTGCGGATCGCCTCCTGCGCGCTGTCCACCGTCTCGGCCGCCTTCTTCGCCGCCTTCTCCGCCTCGCCGATGGCCTCGAGCGCCGCCTCGCGCACCTTCTCCTCGTCGGGGACCTTGCACGCGCCGGTCGCGGTCGCCTTGGCATCCCTGGAGCTGGCCGTCGCGCTCTCCGCCGCGGCCGCGGCGCTCTCGGCCGCCCGGGTCGCGCCCTCCATCGCGTCGCCCGTGCCGGGACGCATCGGCAGGCCGCGCGCCAGCTGCTGGTTCTTGCGCAGCTGCTCCTTGGCCTTGGCCAGCGCCGCCTGCGCCCGCTCGATCGCCTCGCTCGCGCCGGCGGTCAGCTTCTCCGCCTCGATCGCGATCTCCTTCTCGTGCTCCTTGACCGTCTCGCGCGCCTTGTCGCACGCGCTCTTCCCCTCGTCGGCGGCGCTCTGCAGCTGGCCAATCGCCTCGTCGACGTGCTGGCGCAGCTCCGGGATCCGATCCACCAGACCCGCGAGCTTGCCCTTCTGCGCCTTGGCCTCCTCGAGGGACTTCTCTGCCTCGCCGTAGGCGGCCTGCACCTGGTCGACCGCCCCGCGCGCCTGCGACATGACGATCTGCGCGCTCTTGCCGATGGCCGTGTCGCTCTTCTCCACCGCCTGCTTCAGCGGGCCCTGCAGCTTCTGGCCCGCGTCGTGGAGCTTCCCGTACTGGTCCTTCATCGTCTTCAGGGCCGACTTCGTCTGATCCTCGTGCTTGTCCTTCTCGCCGTCGTGCTGCTTCTGCAGCTCGTCGCGCTTGGGCGCCGTCTCCTGCTCGTGCTTGTCCGCCTTGCCGACCGGGTTGTTCTGGGTCTGCTTCGCCGCCGCGTCGGCCTGGTTGCTCATCTCCCCGGCGGCGTCGCTCCCCAGGGCGAGGTGCATGAGCATCTCGGTCCCGGCCTTCTGCGCCTCCCCCTTGAACTCCTCCCAGAGCTTGTTCAGCTCCTCCTTGCAGTCGGCCAGCGCCTTCTGCATCAGCTCCTTCATCTGCTTCTGCGCCTCGTTCGCGGTGCCGGACTCCGTCTCGTTCAGGTCCCAGGACTTGGTCGCCGTCTCCAGCGCCTTCTCCAGCACCTTCTTCGCCGCCTCGAGCACTTCCTGCTCGAGCTTCTTCAGGATCCGATCCACCGACTCCTTCACCTTCTGCTTCATGTTCTCGGCGATCTTCTCCAGCTCCTTCTTCGCCTCGTCCCAGACCTTGGCGAAGAACTGCTCCACCTCGGACTGGTCCTTCTTGGCTTCGTCGAGGCCGTCCTTCCCCATGTCCTCGACCGCCGCCTTGACCTGTTCGTAGAGCTGCTGCGCCTGCTGCAGCGCCGCCTTGGCCTGGTCGACGACCGGCTGTCCCGCGGCCGGGCCCCGTTGCGGGACCTTCGCCTTCAGCTCCTCGAGCTTCGCCACCGCCTCGTCGGAGGCGGTCTTGCACTGCGCCACCACCTGCTCGGCCTCCGCGAGCACCTTCTCGGCCTGCTCCTTGGTGCGCTGGTCCGCGTGGCCCAAGACCTCCTGGGCCTTCTTGACCAGGTCGCCCAGGCGCTGCACCGCGGCCTCGACCTTGGCCTTGGTTGCCTCGACGATCTCGCCGATCTCCTTGGAGGCCGCGTCGCCCGTCTTCTGCAGCTGGTCGGCCTGCGCCTTCAGGCCGCCCTCGGCTTCCTTCGCCGCCTCGCCGGCCTGCTTCTTCGCCTCTTCGAGGCAGCTCTGCCCCAGCTCCCCCGCGGCCTGGACGGCCTTGTCGAGGAGCTGCTTGGCCATCTCCACCGCGCCCTTGGCCTGATCGACGAGCGGCCGCCCCGCCTTCTCGCCCTTCTCCCGGCCGAAGCGCGAGACGATCTCAGCCAGCTTCGCCTCGGCTTCCTCGTACGCCTTCTTGCACTGCTCGAAGACCTCCTGGGCGCGCGCCACCGCCTGCTCCGCCTCGTTCTTCGCCCACGCGTACGCCTTGTCCGCCGCGGTCTTCCCGTGCTGGTAGATCTCCTGCGCCCGCGCCAGGGCGTCCTCGACGCTCTTCTTGGTGCCGTCGACCAGCTGGGCGACGGCGTCCTTCGCCGCGGCCGCCTTGTCCTCGAGCTGTTTCTTGACCGCGCCGTACTCGGAACCGATGCGGTCCGAGGCGGCCTGCGCGCCCTGCTGCACCTCGCGCATGGCGCTGGCCGCGAGCTCGGCCACCGCCTTCTCGGCCTGCTCGACCAGCTGCGAGGCGTGCTCCCACGCGCCCTTCGCCTGCTCCACGAGCCCCGAGACGAGGTCCGCGGCCTTGGCGAACTTCTGCCGCAGCTCGTCCGCGTGCTGCCGCACCTGCTCGTATGCCGCCTTCAGCGCGTCGCGCGCCGACCGGGCGACGTCGAGCGCGGCCTGCGCCTCGTCCTTCGCGTACTCCCAGGACTTCTCGGCGGCCGCCTTCGCCTTCTCCAGCGCCTCCCTGGCCTTCGCCAGCGCCGCGTCGATCGCTTCCCGCATCTTGCGGGCGGCCGCGTCGATCTCGGCCTTCGCCTTCGCCGCGACGTCCTCGGCGGCGGTCTTCGCCTTCTCGTACGCCGCCTGCGCGGCTTCGGCGGCGGGCCCGGCGGCCTTCTTCACCGCCTGCACCGCCGAGTCGAGCTTGGCCTTGATGGCGTCGAGCACGCCCGAGTGGCTGCTCTTGCCGCTCGAGAGCATCTCGCGCACTTTCTGGACCAGGTCGCGCAGGGCCTGCTTCACGCTCTCTGGAACGTCGTGATACGCGCGCTCCGCGGCCGCCGCGGTCGCCTCGACCTCGATCTCCAGCTGCCCGACTAGCGGCTGCGCGGCATCCGCGGCCGCCTGAGCGCCGTCCCAATCCTTCGCCTCCGCCTTCTGGACGGCTTCCTTGACCTTGTCGTTCAGCTGCTTCGAGAGGTCGAAGGCCTTCTGCCCATGCTCCTTCGCTTCCTTTGCCGCCTCGATGAAGTCCTTCAGCTTCTCGATGTCCTGCTTGTGGTCCTCGTAGAACTTCTTCGCCTGATCGACCTTCTCCTGGACCTTTCCCGCGAACTCCTTCGCCTGCGCCGCCCACTGGCCGACCTTCTTCTCGATCTCGCGGATGGTCTTGGCGAGGATCGAGTCGTCCCCCTGGCCGGCGGCCGGGAGCATCGACTTCACCTTCTCGACCACCGCCTCGACGGCCTTCTTCACGTCTTCCGGCACGTCCCGGTAGGCCTGCTCCGCGGCGGCCTGGCAGGCTTCGGCTTCCTTCTTCGCCTCCTCGAATGACGCCTTGGCCTTCTCCACCTCGGCCTTGGCGCCGTCCCAGTCGTGCTTCTTCGCCGACTCGAGCGCGGTCTTGCAGCACTCGATGACTTCCTTGCCCTTCGCGTACGCCGCCTCGCCGTGCTCCTTCGCCTCCATCGCGTGCTTGGCGAACTCCTTGAGCTGCTCGAAGTCGGCCTTGAGCGCGTCGTACTTCTTGCGCGCTTCCTCGAACTTCTCCTTGGCCTGCTCGGCGAGCTTCTGCGCCTCCTGCGCCGCCTGCCCGATCTTCTTCTCCAGCTCGGCGACGAACTTGCCGAACGCGGAATCCTTGCCGTCCCCTTTCGGGACCAGCGCCTTGACCTTGTCGACGATCGCCTGGACGGCGTCCTTCACGTCCTGGGGGATGTCGGCGATCGCCTTTTCCGCCTTGGCGTAGCAATCCTCGGCGGCCGCCTGGGAGGCCTCGAACAGCCCCTTCGCCTCCTCGGCGGTCTTCTGCGCGCCGTCGAAGTCGTGCTGCTCGAGCTGTTTGAGCCCTTCCTTGACCTTGTCGTAGCAGGCCTTCGCGTTCTGGTAGGCGAGCTCGCCGGCTTCCTTCGCGGCCTTCGCCTCCTCGATCACCTGCTTGATCTGCTCGAAATCCTTCTTGTACTGCTCGTATTTCTCCTTGTACTCGGCGGCCTTTTCCTCGGCCTTCGCCGCGAGCTGCTTGGCCTTCTCGGCCAGCTCGCCGACCTTCGCTTCGATCGCGCGCAGCGTACGCGAGAGCGTCCCGTCGCCCTTCCCCATCAGCCCGCGCAGCTTCTCGACCAGCTGCTCGAGCGCGTGCTTCACCGTCTCGGGGAGCTTCTCGCAGGCTTCCTTCGCCTTGTCGTAGCAGGCCTCGGCGTCCTTTTTGGCCGTCTCCAGCCGCTCCTTGGCTTCCTCGCCGTCCTTCTTGGCGTTCTCGAAGTCGCGCTTCTCGACCTTCTGCAGCGCCTCCTTGCACTTCGCGACCGCTGCCTTGCCTTCGTTCCACGCCTTCTCGCCGTACTCCTTGGTTTCCTTGGCGGCCTCGTAGAACTCCTTCAGCTTCTCGAATTCCTTCTTGTATTTCTCGTATTCCGCCTTTGCCTTTTCATAAACCTGCTTTGCTTTTTCGTAATACTCCTTCGCCTTCTGCGCGAGCTGCCCGACCTTGGCGAGGATGGCGTCGATGGTCTTTTGCAGGGTCGGCTCGCCCTGCGGCACCATCTGCTCGAGCCGCTCGACGACGGACGACAGCGTCGTCTTCACGTTGTCCGGTAGCTCTTTCGCGACCTCTTCCAGCTTGTCGAAGCAGAGCTTCGCCTCGCTCTTGCACTCCTCGAACTTCGCCTTGAGCGGGTCTACGTCCTTCTGCGCCTCGTCCCACTTCTTCTCCTTGCACTTCTGGATGGCGTCCTTGCAGCCGTCGAAGACCGCCTTGCCCGCCTGGTATGCCTTGTCGCCGTGCTCCTTGATGTAGATGCCGGCCCTGATCCAATTGCCCCCGTGCTTGTCGATTGCCTCCTCGACCTTCTGCTTGTACTCCTCGAATTTCTGCTTGTACTCGTCGACGGTGCCCTTGACCTTGTCGACGAGGCCCTTCGCCTGATCGACGTAGCCCTTCAGCTTGTCCCCGACCTGCTCCTTGAGCGTCTTCTGCGCGTTCTGCACCGCCTCCTTGGCCTTGGAGATGGCGTCCTGCGCCTGGGAGACGGCCTTTTTCGCCTGGTCGAGCGCGTGCTGCGCGCCGGAGGAGATGGCGCCCAGGATCGATTGATTCGCGGCGTTCCCCGACTGCTTGACCGAGTCGATGACCTTGGACAGCTCGCCGCCGATGGCCTCGATGAGCGGCTTCGCCATCGCGTCCGCCTTCGCGGCGCACATCTCGATTGCGCTCTTGCCCTTCACGATGGCGACGTTCGCGAGCGTCATGCCCGCCTTGCCGACCGCGAGCGCCGTCTCCGCCGCGGCGAGCAGGCCCTTCTTGATCCCCTGCACCGGGCCGGAGAGCGGCCCCTCCTCATCGCCCGCGGTGTGGATCGCGTCGAGCGCCGCGGCCTTCACCGCGTCGAAGGCGTCCTGCGCGTGCTGGTAGGCGTTCTTCGCCAGGTCGACGACGCTGCCCGCCGCCTCGTGCGCCGTCTGGAGGGCCTTCTTGGCCGCGTCGTCGGCCGCGGCCGCCACCTCGCCGGCCGCCTCGCCGACCTTCCCCGCGGCCTCGCTCAGGTAGCCCTTGATGCCGGCGATCTGCTGCTCGGCTTGCGCCAGCATGGTCTTCGCGACGTCCGCGGCGCCCCCTTTCACCTGTTCCAGGGCCTGCTTCACCTGGCCGTAGAGGGCCTTGGCGGAGTCGCACGCCTGCTGCGCGCGCTTGGCCGCCTCGCGCGCCGCCTTGAGCGCGAACGCCGCCGCTTCCTTGATCTTGTCGGCGATCTCCTGCGCCTTCTTGGCGGCCTCCTGCACCGCCTTGGCGAACTTCGCCAGGTCCTTGACCGGCGAACTCTGCTTCTTGATCGCGTACCGCTTGGCGCGGAACTCGGTCGCGTAGCCGGTGTCGGCGAAGAAGATGTGGTCGGTGCCGGTGACGTAGTACTGCCCGTTGACCCGCTGCCCGGCCTTGTCCACCTCGACGACGGTTCCCGCCTTGACCGCCGGGTCGCCGGTGATGCGGCCCTCCGCGGCGACGAAGGTCCCGCCGCGCTTGTTGAACTCGGCCTTGGCCACCGCCTCGAGCAGGTTCTGCTGCCCGCTGGCGACGGTGAGGACCGACTCGACCTCGCCGAACATCTTCTTGACCAGCTGCGCCCCGGTGATCTGCCCGCCCTGGGTGCCATACTCGTCGCCCTTCTTGGCGGGCGAGGTCATGTTCTTCATCTTGTCCGGGTCCCAGCCGCTGCTGCTGATCTTGGACACCTGGTCGTAGGTGTTCACCTCCATGGAGAAGCGGCCGATGTTCTCGCGCCAGACGAGCTTCGCCGCCGAGGACTGTCCGATCTGCGGCTTCTTGAAGCTGAGCTTCTTCCCGTCGACGTTGAAGCGGAACCCGGCGACCGACGCCCGCTGGACGAGGAAGTCGTAGTCGGAGAGGTTCGACTGGATGACGTAGTCGTGGACCACCTTGCTGTCGTCCACGTCGGCGGAAAGCCCGTTGCGCTGGGCGATCTGCTGCGCCAGGTCCGAGTCCTTCACGTCCTTGTACGTCTTGGTCTGCGTCCCCTTGGTGAAGCCCTGCCCCTTGTCGAACCCGGCCACCACCAGGCGCGTCGGGCCGTCCGGGGTGAGCACCACCTCCAGGGTCTGCACCTCGGCCTTGCAGATCGTCTTCAGCTTCCCGGGGTAGCCGAGCTTGATCTCGATCGCGGTGCCCGGCTTGAACTTGTCGCTCTTGGTCCACTTGCGGCCGACGTCCGACAGGTGCAGCTGGAACCGCGCTGCGCGGTCCATGTCGTCCGAGCAGCGGATGCCGATGACCGAGCCCGCCAGCTCCGGGTCGGCCTTCTGGCCGTCGACGAGCAGCTCGAACGCGGGCACCAGCCGCTTGTCGTCCGATGCCACGAGAGGGGCCCCCGCGCTCGCCTCGGCGCCTGGTACGGCAGGTCAGTCGAGGGACGGCCGTAGTATGAAGCAAGCGACCCCTCCCGGTCAATGGGTGCCTCCGCTTCCTCGCCGCGTTGGTGGTAAGCTCGCGAGGGTGAGCGCCGACGAGCACGAGGAGCTGGCCACGGCACCGCTGCCGGTCCGCGCGTCCATCTACATCGCGCCGGACGGCACGGTGCACTTCGGCGCCTTGTTCGCCGAGCTGGTGCCGGTGGCGGCCGCCCTTTCGACCCCAACGGCAACCCAGACCCCGACCGCCACCTCGACCCCGACCTCGACCCCGACCTCGACCGCCACCTCGTCCCCGACCGGATAGCTCGATGCGCATCCTTGTCGCGCTGCTCAGCTGGGTGCGCAGATTCGCCGGCCGCCGCCGTGCGCGTGCGCTGCTTGCGCAAGGACTCCCGCGCGGGCTGACCGCTCCGGCCCTGCGCCTCGCTCTGCGCGCGCCCGATCCCGCCGCGGACGAGTACGGCACCCTGCTGCTCGGCGCGCAGGTCGTGCGAGGCGCGGCCCCACGCCGGCTGCTCCGCCTCGCCGCGCTGCCTCGCGCCTTGCCGGAATTCTCCGTGGTGCGGCCTGACCGCTTTCGCCTCGACGG
Organism: Myxococcales bacterium; assembly: GCA_036393835.1. Classification (GTDB taxonomy): domain Bacteria; phylum Myxococcota; class Myxococcia; order Myxococcales; family 40CM-4-68-19; genus VBKO01. The sequence continues at coordinate 11,778 of DASWGI010000107.1, forward strand.
CGATCTGCGCCTGCCGCCCGAGCGCGACGCGGCGCGCACGGCGGCGGACCTTCCTCCGCCGGCACCGCCTCGCGACCCGCCGCGGCCGCGCACGCCGCTCGCGCGCGCTCCGATCTCGCGGGTCGATCCCCGCGCGTTCCGCCTCGACGCCCGCAACTTCACGCTCGCCAACGAGGAGGGCATCCCCCTCGAGCCGGCCAGCGTCGAGCACGTGTGGCTTCACCCGGCCTTGCGTCGCGCGGTCGTAGATCCGCGTCGGATGGCCTCGCGGCACCCCTTCGGCGTCGCGCCCCTCGCGGCGGAATGGTTCGCCTCGTGGTGGACCGAGCACAAGTCCGCGCGGCGCGGCGCGGGCGAGCCGAGGAACCGCCACCCGCCCGCCCAACTCGCCGAGTGGATGGAAGAGGTGAAGGAGCAGATGCTCATCCGCCGCGACGTGGCCAAGGACGAGGATCCGCCCGCTCGCGCGTCCTTCAAGCCGAACGAAGCCCCCCGCCCCATCGCGGCGCACGCGGCGCCGGAGATCGCCGGGCTGATCCCGCACAAGACCTGGGTCGGCGGGCCGCTGCCGTGGCCCGAGCCGCCCGCCGCCTCCTTGCAGAGCGCCGATGTCTACTTCGAATGGCGCACCTTGATCGACGCGCTCGCCGACGGCTGAAGGCTACGCCGTACTCGTCCCGGGAGTCCCGGGACGAGTCAACGGACCTCCACGATCAGCGACTGCACTCCGTTCGCGCCGTACCCCAGCTCGTTCCAGCGGGGCAGGTCGGGCTGGACGTTGCCCGCTTCGTCGGTGGCGCGGCAGCGCAGCACGTGGCGCCCCCGCCAGGGAGGCGTCCAGATCAGGTCCCAGGCGCGCCACGCGTACGGCTCGTCCTCACCGGTCAGCCGCGCGGGCACCCATTCGCCGCCGCCCCCGGACGCCACCTCCACCCGGGCGATGCGGGCGCTGCCCGACCACGCAAGTCCGCTCACGCGCACCGCGCCCCTCCCGACCGGCACGGCAGGGAGCGGCGAGGTGAACACCGATTTCACGCGCATCTCGACGACCGGCGCGGGCGACCGGCCAGGCTCGCGGTACACGTAACGTTCCGACTGGAAGTACCCGGCGAACGGCTCGCCCACGACCTCGAGGCGGGCGAGCCACTTGACGCTGGCCATCCCGTACCAGCCGGGCACGATGAGCCTCACCGGCGCGCCGTGCGCGGCGAGCAACGGCTCGCCGTTCATCCGCAGCGCGACGAGCGTGTCCCGGTGGAGCGCCCGGACGAGGGGAAGCGATCGAGCATAAGGAGCCTGCCCGGCCGCCACCTGCCCGGAATCCGCTCCGGTCGCCACCACCTCCACGGCGCCCGGCCGGATCCCCGACCGCTCGAGCAGCGCGGCCAGCGCGACGCCGGTCCAGCGCGCCGTGCTCACCGCTCCGCCGCTCCAGGGTTCGCCCGGAGGAAGCGGCGATAGCGTGGTCCGGTGGTTTCCCGCACACTCGGTGGTGACGGTGAGCGTGCGCTGCGGCAAGAGACAAAGCTCCTCGACGCGCAGACGCAGCGGCCGCTCGACCAGGCCGCCGACGTTGAGCCGGTGCGCGCGCGACGAAAGGCGCGGAACGGCGAAGTTCGACCGGAGGAACCGGTCCGCGGCGGACGTCAGGTACGCGCCCAGCGCGTGCGGCGCGGTCTCCGCGTTCCGGGGGTCGTCGCGGACCACCAGGTGACGCGGCGCGGTCCGTCCGGCCGGACGGCGCCGGCCCGCCCTCGACGGCGCGGCACGAAGCACACGCGGCATGCGCTCTCCCCCCTTGGCGCGCTTCCTTGGTTCCGGATCGCACTCGCGCGACGGGGGTGTCAAACCACCTGCGCGGCGGCACGCCCCACCCCTGCCCACAGGACCCGGCAGCGACGCATTGAGTGCGTCCGGGAGAGACGTCTAGCGTTGCGGCTCAAAGGGGCTCGATTTCTGGCCGAGGATCGTCCCGGCGGCTAGTGTGCCCATCTCTAGGGGGGTTACGAAAATGAAGAATTGGATAATGGCCTCCACGGCGCTGCTCGCCGCGGCACAGGCGCGGGCCGACGAAGCGCCGCTCACGTTCATCACCACCGCCGACCTTCATGCGAAGACCGCCGCGGCTCCGCCGACGCGGTGGGCGTTCACCGTGGTCGATGCCCGGACGCGCGTCGAGTTCGAGGAGAACCACATCGCCGGAGCGATCAGTTGCCCGGCGACCCAGACGGCCGCGCTGCTGCCGAAGCTGGTGAAGGACAAGTCGCGCCAGCTGATCTTCTACTGCAACGGCCCCAAGTGCACGAAGAGCCAGAAGGCGGCGCGCGTCGCGATCTCGCTCGGGTACCGCAAGGTGCTCGAGTACAACGAGGGACTGCCGGCCTGGGGCAAGGCGAACCTGCCGGTCGCCGGAAGCCCGCTGCCGCCCGCCGAGATGGCCTCGGTCAGCCCCGAGGATCTCCGCGCTCGCCTGGACTCGGGGAAGGGGCCCGCGGTGATCGACGTGCGCGACGCAGTCGAGTTCGCCTCCGTGCGCGTCGCCGGGACCCTCAACATCCCGCTCGACGAGCTGGAGAAGCGGGTGCGCGAGGTGCCGGCCGGCGAGGTGGTGGTGATGGATCACAGCGGCGGGCAAAGCCTGATCGCCGGCCGCGTGCTGCAGAAGGCCGGCCGCCGGGGAGCCGCGCGCCTCGAAGGCGGGCTCCTCGCCTGGCAGCAGAAGGGTCTGCCGCTGGAGGAGAAGGCCTTGGCGGAACGTCGTTAACGGGCGGAACGGCCTAAAGGATGCGGCTCAAGATCGGAGCGCGGGTCCGGCTCTACTTCGCGATCGTCATCGCCATCGTGCTCGCCCTGGGCGCGATGGGGTACGCGACCATGTCGCGCATGTCGCGCGAGATGAAGGGATCGCTGGGCGACGCGTTCCAGGCCTCCGTGGAGCTGTCGGACCTCCGCCTGCTGGCGCGCGAGGCCCGGCTGGTGCTCGCCGCCTCCGCCGCGGCAGGCACCACCTCCGACCTCCGGGGCGTGGATGGGCTGGCGGCGCGCTTCCAGGAGAAGCTCCAGGCGCTGGCGCCGCGCCTTCCGCCGTCGATCCGGCCGGAGGAGCTGTCGCAGCTGATGGCGGCCGCCGTGTCCATCGGGCGCCAGTACGCGCAGGCGAACGCGCAGCAGCAGTGGAATCGCGCCGGCGACCTCGGGCCGCAATTCACCCGCGCGGCGGCGGCGATCGAATGGAACCTGGAGGAGGCGCAGAGGGCGGAGCGCTCGTGGGTGGAGGGCCGCCTCGCAGGCGCGTCGTCGGAGCTGCGGCGGCGCGCGCTCGCCTTCGGCGGGGGCATCGCCGTCTGCCTCGCGCTGGGGGTGCTGCTCACGCTCTCGCTGCAGCGCAGGCTGGTCGCGCCGCTGGGCACGCTGAAGGACGCCACGGCGCGCATCGTCGAGCACGGTGACCTGACGCAAACCATCACGCTGCGCTCCGGCGACGAGATCGGCGAGCTGGCCGGCTCCTTCACGCGCCTGGTGGAGAAACTGCGGCAGATCCCCAGCAGCCTGCGCGAAGCCTCGCAGGTGCTGGCGCGCTCGGTGGGGGCCCTGGGCGTGACCGCGAACGAGCAGCGCGACTCCATCCTGCGCCAGGCCAGCGCGCTGGATCAGACGCAGGTCACCGCGAACGAGATCCGCCAGACCTCCGCGGCCGCCGCCCAGAAGGCCGAGCACGTGCTCAAGGTGGTGGCCCGCGCCGACGAGGTGAGCCGGGCAGGCGCGGAATCCCTGGAGCGCAGCCTGAGCGGGCTGTCCGAGATCGGCTCCACCGTCGTCTCGATGGCCGAGAAGATCGAGAAGCTCAAGGAGCGCATGCGCCAGATCGACGGGATCAACATCACCGTCAAGGACCTCGCCGACCAGTCCAACATGCTGGCGTTGAACGCGGCCATCGAGGCCGTGCGCTCGGGCGAGCACGGGAAGGGGTTCGCGGTGGTGGCCCGCGAGATCCGCAGCCTCGCCGATCAGTCCATCCAGGCCACCCAGCGGGTCCGCGAGATCCTGCTCGACATCACCCGGTCCATCGACGAGGCCGTGACCATCAGCTCCGCCGGGCGCCGCCTCACCGAGACCGGCCTCTCGGAGGTGCGCTCCGCGGGAGAGACGATGCTCGCCCTCTCCGCCATGGTGAAGGACACCTCCGACGCGGTCCGGCAGATCACCGCCTCGGTGTCGCAGCAGAACGCCGGCATCTCGCAGATCTTCAGCGCCGTGAGCGACCTCGGCGAGGGCATGCGCGACACGCGGACGCGGCTCGACTCGACCGGCGAGGCGGTCGAGCGCCTGCAGAACGTGACCGACCGCGTCTCCCAGATCGTCACCAGCTACCGCACCTGACTGGACCCGCCCGAGGACGGACCGCGTCTACAAACCGAACGCGGAGGCGCGGAGGCGCGGAGAAATTTTTTCCGTCTCACGATCGAGCGCCACGTGCCCGAATCGGCTGCCCGAACCAGCCCTCCGCGTCTCCGCGTTGATCTTTGAGCCCGCTGTGGCTCAGTCGTCGGCGTCTTCGTCGCCGCCGGCGACGGTGGACTCGAACTTCAGCTCGGTCATGCCGAGCGTGATCACGTCGCCGTTGCGCAGGAAGCGGCGCGGGGTCTTCTTGCCGTTGACCAGCACGCCGTTCTTGGAGCCCAGGTCGACGATCTCGAACTTGGTGTCGTCGATGGAGACGCCCGCGTGCTTGCCGGAGACGGCGCCGTCGAGGATGCGGATGTTGTTCTCCGGCCCGCTGCCCAGGCTGACCACCTTGCCCACCAGCGGGTACTGCTTGCCCTTGTTCATGCCCTTCTGGACGTGCAGGCGGGCCTTGGCGCTCTTCAGGCAGAACAGGCACACGTCCCA
>DASWGI010000108.1:0-3303 GCA_036393835.1 Myxococcales bacterium
GGGACGCGGGTGAAGGTGACCAATTGGTAGCGGGAGAGGTATTCGCCGGGGAAGCGGCGGGACAGCTCGGCCTCGACCTCCTTCCAGAGGACGAACTCGGGGTCGGCCACCTTGTCGCGCATCTCGACGAAGTTCTCCACCGCCAGGTCCGCGATGGCGTCCGCGTCCGGCCGGCGTGTATCCGAAAGCTCCGCGAAAGCGCGGGTCCAGTCGGCCTCATGATCGAGGATCTCCATCAGCACCGTACAGTCCTCGAACCCCGCGTTCATCCCCTGGCCGAAGAACGGGACGATCGCGTGCGCGGCGTCGCCGATGAGCACCGCCTGACCGCGCGACCAGCGCGCGCACTTCACGGTCACCATGCGCCCGAGCGGCGCCTCCGCGAGCGCCTCGCCCAGCCGCGGGATCAGCGCGAGCGCATCCGGGAAGGTCTCCGCGAAGAACCGCTCCGCGTCCGCGGGCGCCTCGATGGCGGCGAAGGACGCAGGGCCCTCGAACGGCAGGAACAGCGTGCAGGTGAAGCTGCCGTCCAGGTTCGGCAGCGCGATCAGCATGAAGTTCTTGCGCGGCCAGATGTGCAGCGCGTTCGTTTCCAGGGAGAAGGCGCCGCCCGGAGCGGGCGGGATGGTCAGCTCCTTGTAGCCGAAGTCGAGCCAGCTCTGCTCCACCGCGACCCCGAGCGCTGCCCGCAGCGCCGACGCGCTGCCGTCCGACCCGAGCACCACGGGCGCCGCGACCTCGCGCTCCTCGCCGCTGTGCTCGTCCCGCAGACGCGCCCGGCCGGAGTCGTACCCGACCAGCCGCTGCTGGAACTCGATGCGCACGCGCCCGGTGCGCTCCGCCTCGGTCATCAGGAGCTTGTTCAGCTCGCCCCGGGACATGGAGTTGATGAACTCGCTGTCGTCGCGCCCGTAGCGGAGGAAGCGCGGCTCGCTTCCCGCGGCGTGCACCATCCGCCCGCGCATCGGGATGGCCTGCCGCAGGACCTCCTCTTCGAGCCCCACCTGGTGCAGCGCGTACAGCCCGCGCGTCGAGACCGCCAGGTTGATCGAGCGGCCCGCGCCGATCCCGACCCGGCGCATGTCCGGCCGGCGCTCGAATACCTGAATGTGATGGCCGCGGCGGGCGAGGAACAGCGCCAAAAGAGATCCGACGGGCCCCGCGCCGATGACCGTGATCGGCTCAGCCACGCGCCAGCTCCTCGCGGAGCAGCGTCGCGAGGCGCTGCACGTCCGCGAAGCGCGTGTAGAGCGGCGGCGCGGAGACGCGCAGCACGTCGGGAGGGCGCGCATCGCAGACCGCGCCCCGGGCGCGCAGCGCGGCCAGGAGCCGCGGCGCGTCGCCGGGCACCCGCACCGTCAGCATGGCCCCGCGCCGGGCAGGGTCCCCGGGAGTGAGCACCTCGGCAACGCCGCGCAAGAGCCACTCGAGGTAGGACGTGAGCCGCACGCTCTTCTCGCGCAGCGCGCCGATCCCCGCGGCGTCGAACAGCTCGAGCGAGGCGCGCAGCGCGGCGAGCTGCAGGATGGGCGGGTTCGAGAGCTGCCACCCTTCGGCGCCGCGAATGGGATGGAAGTCGCCGGGCATGGCGAAGCGCGATTCCTTGTCGTGTCCCCACCAGCCGGCGAACCGCGGCAGATCGGCGACGGCATGCCGCTCGTGCACGAATGCGCCGCCGAGCCCGCCCGGACCCGCGTTCAGGTACTTGTAGTTGCACCAGACCGCGAAATCGGCGCCCGAATCGTGCAACGCCAATTCCAGATTTCCCATCCCGTGCGCCAGGTCGAACCCCGCGAGGCATCCGCGCTCGTGCGCCGCCCGGGTGAGCGCCAGAAGGTCGAACGCTTCGCCAGAGAGGAAGTTCGGAGATCCGAAGAGCAGGAGCGCGACGGACTCGTCCAGGTACCGCGCCGGATCCTGGCCGCGCGGCACCTCGACGACTGCGTCCGGAAAGCCGTGGAACGCTGCCTGCGAGGCGACCGCATACCGGTCTGACGGGAATGCGCCCTGCTCGATGACGATGCGGTGGCGGCGGCGGGTGGGCCGGTAGAACGAGACCAGCAGCAGGTGCAGGTTCACCGTCAGCGAATTCATCACCACCACTTCGTGCGGCCTGGCGCCGGCGAGGCGCGCGACCGGCGCGGTGAGCAGCTCGTGGTACGGCAGCCACGGCCGCTCGCCCTGGTGGTGGCCCTCGACGGCGCGCCGGGCCCAGGCATCCAGCTCCGCGAGAACGTTCTCTCGCGCGCGCCGGGGCATCAGGCCCAGCGAGTGCCCCGCGAAGTACAGCTCGACGCCCTCGGGGAAGACGAACTCGTCGCGGAAACGGGCCAGCGGATCGGCGGCGTCCTGCGCGCGCGCCCAGGCGGCGTCGTCGCGGAACTCCGTCATGCCAGGTCCAGCTCCCGCGGCTCGCGGCCCAGCCATTCCAGCGCGTTGCGCGACAGCAGCGCCTCGCGCGCGCCCTCGTCCAGCTCCAGGGAACGGATGAGCGCGCCGGGCCGCTCCTCGCCCAGCGGGAAGGGGTAGTCGGTGCCCAGCGCCACCCGCCGGGGACCGAACGTGTCCAGCACGAAGCGCAGCGCCCGCGGGTCGTGCACCAACGAGTCCACCCAGAAGCGGCCCAGGTAGCGCGCCGGCGGATGCGGATTGTCCACCGCCACCAGGTCGGGGCGGCACTCGAAGCCGTGCTGGATGCGCCCGAACGTCCCGGGGAAGGCGCCGCCGCCGTGGGCGAAGCAGACCCGCAGCGCCGGCAGCCGCTCGAACACGCCGCCGAAGATCATCGAGCAGATGGCCTGCGACACCTCGGCGGGCATCCCGACCAGCCACGGCAGCCAGTACTTTGCCATGCGCTCCTGGCCCATCATGTCCCAGGGGTGCACGAAGACCGCCGCGCCCAGCTCTTCCGCCTCGGCGAAGACGGGGAACAGCTCCGGCCGGTCCAGGTTCCAGTCGCCAACGTGCGAGCCGATCTGCACGCCCGCCAGGCCCAGCTCGCGCACGCAGCGGATGAGCTCGCGCGCGGCGAGGTCGGGCGCCTGCAGCGGCAGCGTTCCCAGCCCGACGAACCGGCGCGGGTACGCGGCGCAGACCGAGGCGAGGTGGTCGTTGAGGAACCGCGCCACCTCAAGGGCGTGGCGCGGCTCGCGGACCCAGTACGACAACATGATCGGGACCGTCGAGAGGACCTGCACGCCCACCCCGGCCTGGTCGCACTCGCGGAGCCGGACGGCCGGGTCCCACAGGTTACTCTCCACCTCCCGGAACTGCGCCCCGTCGTCGCGCACCATGCGGCCCTTG
>DASWGI010000109.1:0-24064 GCA_036393835.1 Myxococcales bacterium
CTGACGCCCTCAGAAGCCGAGGCCGACCAGCTCGCGCAGGATGTCCTCGTAGAGCCCGACCGCGTCGAAGCTGAGCGACCAACCGATCTGCGCCCAGTGATCGGCCTCGACCTCGCGGATCACCTTGCCCCAGCCCTGCGAGGCGGAGGGGACGAGGCCGTCGTTCGCTCCCGACCGCGCGCTCAAGTAGGCATGGCTCGGCCACAGCAGCGGGTTGGTCTGGGTGAGCACGCTGCGACCGACGACGCTGCAATAGGCGACGCCCGGCGCATCCGGGACCTCGCGGTTGAACCGCTCGAGCGCGTCCGTGGTGAGGTCGTGCAGCGCGCGCACGTCGAGCACGCGCGAGAGCGCGCGCGAGACGCCCGCCGGAACGATCCCCGCTCCCAGGTCCGCGACCGGCGTCCCCTGGTGGGGCGTCCCGATGGTCACGAGCGACGCCACCCGGTCGCGCAGGCCGAGGCGCGAGATGGCGTAGCGCGCGTCGAGCCCGCCCATGCTGTGGGCGATGACGTTGACCCGTTCACCCGGCAGCTCGTCGACCAAGGCGCGCAGCTGCTCGGCGCGGACCGCGATCGGCGCGGCCGCGGGCACGCGTGGCGTATGGAACTTCGCGTCCACCCCGCTCAGCGCGTCGGTGATCTTGCGAAAATAGTGGTGCCGCCGGCCGGCCACCGCGATCTCGTCGAACCCGAGCATCCCGTGCGCGAGGATCACCGGGTGCCGCAGCCGCGGCGCGCGCCGCGCCGGGACGCGGTCGCGCAGGCGGGCGCGCCGGCTCCACCCGACGCCCACGAGCGCCAGGACCACGAGAAGCGCGGCGAGCAGGAGGAGTTCCCAGCGCATGCCGGCAGCTTAGACGCGGCGAGGCGCGCTTTGCGACGTGGGGAAACAGGCGCCGGCGCCGCCGCGGGGAGGATTTGCGCCCACGCCGATGGCCGGATACACAAGCGCCTCATGCCTCGCCGCAGCAAATCGCAACCGGATCCGCTCGCCACCTTCCCCGAATGGGCCCGGCGGCTGGCCGAGCGCTACTACACAAAGACCGTCTCCACCTTCATCCTGCACGGCGCCGTTCGCGATGTGCAGCCGGCGGATGACGGAAAAGGAGGACGCCGGTTCGTCCCGCTCCGGACCTTCCTCTCCGACGAGCTGTTCGGGTCGCGGGACCTGGTCGTGTTCTACGACCGCTCGAGCGGCATCCGGCTCGCTACGCCCGAGATGCAGAAGGACTTCATGGCGGCGGTCGCGGGCTACGACACGCTGTTCGGCACCGAGTACGCCAAGGCGGTCCCCAAGGACCCGGCGCGCGCCTTCCCGCTGCTGGAGTCGTACGCCCGCGTGCGCATCGCGGACGGGAAGAGCATCGCCTTCGTGATCGACTTCGCCGAGACGGTCGCGCCGGCCGGCGACCTGAGCTTCATGCCCGGCGAGGACCGCTACGTGCTGGTGACGCTGGTGAAGTGGGCGCAGGACCCGCAGTTCCTCGCCGCCGACTTCTCGGTCTGCCTGGTGGCGGAGAACCTGGCCGAGCTGAACCCGCGCATCGGGCGCAACCCGTACGCCTCGCAGATCGAGATCCCACTCCCGACCGAGAAGGAACGGCTCGACTACATCGAATGGAAGCTGAGCGGCCGGCCGGTGCGCGAGGTGAGCGAGGTCAACGCGCAGGCCATGGCGCAGATGACGGCTGGCATGAGCCGGGTGTCGCTCGACCGCGTGCTCACCGAGGCGATGGGCGGCGCGAAGCTCACCGCGGACCGGCTCAAGGAAAAGAAGAAGGAGATCATCCAGGCGGAGGTCCACGGCCTGCTCGAGTTCATCGAGCCGCAGCACTCCATCGACATGGTGGCCGGCCACGCGAAGGCGAAGCAGCTGCTGCGCCAGGCCGCCAAGGCCATCCAGACCGGCAAGCGCGACGTGGTGCCGATGGGCTTCCTCATCGCCGGACCGATCGGGACCGGCAAGACGTTCCTCGCCACCTGCTTCGCGGGCGAGATCGGCATCCCCTGCGTGAAGTTCTTGAACTTCCGCTCGCAGTGGCAAGGCGTGACCGAGGGAAATCTGGAAAAAATCTTCAACCTGCTCAAGGCGATGTGGCCGGTGGCGGTGATCATCGACGAGGCCGACGCGTTCCTGGGCAACCGCAGCGCGCAGGGGGATTCGGGCACCAGCGCGCGCGTGTTCAGCCAGATCGCCTCGTTCATGGGCGACACCAGCTACCGCGGCAAGATCGTCTGGTTCCTCCTGACCAGCCGCCCCGACCTCCTGCCGGTCGATCTCAAGCGGCAGGGCCGCGCGGAGGAGCACCTCGCGCTCTTCTATCCAGAGTCCCACGACGAGCGGCTCGAGCTGGTGCGCACCATGGCGAAGAAGGCGCGGGTGCAGTTCGACGGCGATCTGGGCGAGGTGCTGCCGGCCGACCTGCCGAAAATGAGCGGAGCCGATCTGGAGTCCGCGCTGGTGCGCGCCAAGCTCCGGGCCGTGACCGACCGCCGCGAGAAGGTGAGCAAGGAGGACCTGAAGGAGACCTTCGCCGACTTCATCCCGCCCAGCTATCCGCTCGAGGTCGAGCTGCAGACGCTGGTGGCGGTGGCGGAGTGCACCTCCCGCGAGCTGCTCCCCGAGTCCTACCGGCAGAAGCCCCGCGACGACATCACCCGCCGCATCCGCGAACTCAAGCTGCTTCTCTCGGAGCAATGACATGCCGACGCGCGATCCGGAAGTGGGGGCAACCGGGCAGGTGGAGATGGTGGTCGCCGAGAATGACCTGGCGAGCGCCCTGGACCACATTACCGGCGATACCTACCCGGCGGTGTTCGCCACCACCCGCGCGATCGCGCTCTGCGAACTGGCCGCGGGGCGCGTGCTCGCGCCGCTGCTCTCAGAAGGCGAGCTGTCGGTGGGCGTCGTCGTGGACGTGAAGCACACCGCGGCGACTCCGACGGGCGCGCGCGTCTCCGCCACCGCGCGCTACACCGGGCGTGACGGCAAGCTGTACGCCTTCGAGGTCTCGGTGAAGGACCCGGCCGGCGAGGTGATGACCGGCATCCACAAGCGCGCGGTCATCCAGCTCGCCCGCCTGCTGGAGGGAGCCGAGAAGCGACGTTAGTTTCACCCGTCGCGGACGAGCGCCAGCTTGGAGCGGTTGCCACGCCCGCTCCTCTAACGCGGTGCGTCCCGCCCCGGGACGGGACGCGTCGCGTCAAAAGGATGCGCGGGGGAGCACGATCAGTTTGAGGCCGCGCGTGCGCCCCGCTTGTGCAATCACCGGCGCGGGGGAGAGGTCCGGTCCGCGGCCCTGTACAGCTGGTACATGTCAGGTCTGGGGGTGTCTTCCCCCCGGTTCCAGGCGTTCTCGGATGTCATTCCGAGCGTCGGATCACGGGGACGGCAGGGCCTGTCATACGGGTTCGGCAACCTACCGCAGCTCATCCAGGAAGAGCCGGACCTCGTTGAAGAGCTGGTCCCGGTTCTTCTCCATGATCACGGTGTGGGTGCCCTCGCCGATCTCGACCAGCCGGCGATAAGGCGCGGAGGTGAGGCGCGAGAAGACCTCGCGGGGCATCGGGTTGGGCTGGTCCTGGTCCCACTCCGCGTGGACGATCAGCACCGGCACCTTGATCTGGGCCGGGTCGTAGTACGGCTTGCCGCTGGACCAGTACTCCTTCCTGTCTCGCAGCGTCCCGTTCGGAGCGCGCAGCACCGGCGGGCTCTGCTTCGACCCCACCGGGTCGGTCGCGAACGTCGCCTCTGCCCACTGCTCGAACCAGCCCTCGGGGATCAGCCCGTTCTTCTTGTCCTCGGGAACTCCCCTGAGCCAGCGATCGCGCGCCGAGTCCATCGAGACGGTCCGGTACGCGCCTTCTCCGGAGATGAGCGACGGCGTGGTGCGCAGCCATTCCGGCGCGTAGAGCACGAGCTTGCTTGCCTTGCCTGGGTTCCGCACCGTGTAGCCCGCCATGATGGTCGTGCCCCACGACCAGCCCATCAGCGCGATCTTGGGCGCCTTGCGCTGGGCGAGGATGAAGTCCACCGCGCTCGCCACGTCCCGCACCGCCACGTCGGTGGTCACGAGCGCCGGATTCGCGCCGGGTGGCTGGTCCATCTCCGGCGGCCGCGTCGAGCGGCCGTAGCCGCGCAGGTCGACGAGCCACACGTCCCAGCCGCCGCGCGCGAGGAAGTCCATGAACGAGATGCCGCCCAGCGGCAGGTCGAACGACGTCTCCGCCGGGTAGGTCGACCCGTGCACGAACAGCAGGATGCGGTCCGGCGACGCCCTCTCGAGGCGCTTGTTGCGCAGGTAGAGCTGGATGCCCGCCGTGTCCGACGGGATCAGGTGCTCCTCCATCCGCGGCCGTTCCATCATGAGATCTGCCCGGCCGTCCGAGGAGCCCGTCTGCGAAGGAGTCGATCCGGCGCAGGCCAGCGGCAGGGCCAGCGCGGAAACGGCGCGCAAGGTCTTCATGGCGGCGCATCCTCGCTCGGACGCATGCCCTCCGCAACGGGCGCGGCGCCCACCAGAACGCAATCCGATGATCTCCGCGCTCGAAGAGCGCAGCGCCGCCCTGGCCGCCTGCGATCGCGAAAGTGTCCGCTCGCTCTACTTCGCAGCAGTGATCGCCGATCCCACGCGGGCGGGCACCGACCCACCGCACAGCGCCACCAGCCGCTCGTGGAAGGCCTTCGCCTCTTGCTTCTTCCCGGCGCGCTCGGCCGCCTGCGCGGCGCCGTAATAGCTGTTGAGGCGCGCCGGCGCCGAACGGAGCGACGTCTCGTACTCGGCGAGCGCCGCGGCCGGCTGCCCCAGCTCGGCGAGCAGGTCGGCGAGTTGCTCGCGTGCCGGAAGGATCGACCCGGGGGTGACCGGATGCTTGTCGGTCGAGTCCTCGAGGTCGACCGCCGATCGCATGAGCGCCAGCGCTTCGGCGTCCTTCTTCTCGGCCCGCGCCAGCCAGCCCGCCGCCTCGCGCCGTTGGATTTCGACCTGGGTCGCCCAGTCGAACCCCTTCTGGCCCTTGAGCGAGGCTTGGATCTCGGCCAGCGTCGCGACCTCGTGGCGCGCCGTTTCCAGGTCGCCCGCGCGAGCCCCGCCGACGGCGCGCGCGAAGTGAACGATCGCCTTGGCGTACGGATACTTCGCCCAGGGGAACGTCGCCGGTCGTGCCGTCAGCGCCGCCGCCTCCTTCCAGGCGCGGCGCTCGAGCGCGTGACGGGCCGGGACGGCGGCCAGGGCGTAGCCAGCGGCGAACTGCGGGACGTCGAAGCTCGTCACCTTGGCGACGTTGTCGACCAGCTCTCGCGCCTTGGCATCCTGTCCCGTCTGTAGATACGCGTACTCCATGTAGTCCATGGCGTGCAGGGCGTCGAACGCCGTCGCTCCGGGTTGGGTCTTGGCGAGCCACGCCTGCGCCGTCTGCTCCGAGGCGAGGTTCGATTCGATCGACTCCTTCCACATCCCCAGGCGGGTGAAGATGTGCGAGGGCATGTGCTGCGCGTGCGGCGCCGAAGGGGCGATCTTGGCGTAGGCGCGGGCCGCCGGCAGCGCCAGCTCGGCGAGCTCGGGGTAGTCGAAGGAGTGGATCATGTAGTGGGCGATCCCCGGATGCTCGGGCTCGACAGTCAACAGGCGGTTGAGAATCTTCGCCGCCTCCTTCTGCCGGGCGTAGGTCTTGTCGGGCGGCGAGTTGTAGGCCACGCCGAGAATTCCCAGGGCGTGGAAGATCGCCGCCTCGTGGTCGTCGGGGTTGCGCTCGTCCACGCCGGCCATCGCCTTTTCGTAGGCCACGACCCGCGCCGCATGCGCCACCCCATCGCCCTGGTAGTAGGCGCCAATGGAAGCGATGTAGTCGCGCTCACGGGCGCTCGGCGCGCCCAGGGCCGCCGCCTTCTGCGCCGCCGTTCGTCCGGCGGCGAATTCGTCGTCGGTGGGCGGCCCCCAGATGGCGTGGAAGTACGTCATTGCGACCCCCCACTGCGCCAAGCCGCAACTTGGATCCTTGGCCGAAACCTCCTGGAAGACCGTCGCTGCCTTGGCGTAGGCGAAGGAGTGCAACAGCGCCAGCCCGCGCTCGAACACCGGCTGAACCGACGGGTTGCACGAGGTCGGAAAATGAACCTGCCCGAACTTCTCCGACGCGAGGTGCGCATGATCGTGCTCGTGCTGGGCGAGCGCCCAACCGGGCGCGAGTGCCAGGGCGGCCACCAGAACGTGGCTGCCACGGAAGGACCGCATGGCTTCCCCCTTTGTTGTGGAGGCCCCGATATGTCATAACGCGCCCTGTCGGGATAGCGTCCTTCGGCCCGGGGCGGCGACTGTCAGCTCTCGGTGTCTTTCACCGCGAGCCGCTGGCCCACCTGCAGGTCGCGGGCGCGCCGGCCCGTCAGGTTGTTCAGGCGCTTGAGGCGCTCCACCGTGGTCGAGAACTTCGACGCGATGCTCCACAGCGTGTCGCCCGCCCTGACCACGTACGTCTGCCGCCGTCCGTCCTCATTGACCCGTACCGAGGCCGCCGGCGCGGCCGCCACCGTCTTGGCGGCGCTGCGGCCCTGCAGGCGCGCTGTGCGCCTGTCCTCCAGCTGGCTCCCGGCGAGCAGGCCTCGCGCGGACTGCTTCATCGGGATCACCAGCACCCTGCCGACCTTCACCTGGCGGTAGCTCTTGAAGCCGTTCGTCCGGAGGATGGCGCCCTCGCTCACGCCGTAGGCGCGGGCGATCTTCGACAGCGGCTCGCCCTTCTCCACCCTGTGCTCGGTGAAGCTGAGCCGGTCGCCGGCGTCGAGCTTCTCGAACTCGGCGACGAACGCCTCCTTCTTGCCCTTCGGCAGCCGGATGGTCCAGCCTCCTGGGGGCGTGCAGAAGCGGCGCAGCTCGGGGTTCAGGTCGCGCACCTCGTCGATGGTGATGCCGGCGGTCTTGGCGATGACGTGCAGGTCGGTCGCGTCCGCGATGTAGAACTCGTCGGCCTCCCACGGCTCCGCATAGTCGACCTTGAAGCCGAAACGCTCGGGGTGCTTGGCGATGAGCGCCGCCGCGATCAGCTTGGGCACGTAGTGCTTGGTCTCCGCGCGGAGCGTGCGGCCCTTGCTCATCATGCGCCAGAAGTCGCGCGTCGACTCGCGGCGGATGGCGCGATCCACCTTTCCCTCGCCGGCGTTGTAGCCCGCCCAGGCCAGGTACCAGTCGCCGTGGAATCGCTCCTTCAGCTCCTTGAGGTACCGCGCGGCGGCGATGGTCGCCTTGATCGGATCCCGCCGCTCGTCCACCCAGAAGTCGGTGTGCAGCCCGTACCGCCGGCTGGTGCCGACCACGAACTGCCAGAGCCCGGCGGCCTTGGCGAAGGAGTACGCGTAGGTGCTGAACCCGCTCTCGATCATGCTGAGGTACACCAGGTCGAGCGGCAGCCCCTGCTTCTCCAGCAAGCCGCGCATCATGGGCATGAAGCGCGTGCTGCGCCCGAGCCACTTGGTGAAGTGCACCCGCCCATCGGTCTGGAAGAAGCGGATGTAGGCGACCACCGCGTCGTTCAGCTCGACCGGGATGTCGTACTTGGCGCGCAGCTCATCCTCGGAGATGCCGGCCAGCTCCGCGAGCCGCAACTGCGTGATACCCGAAGGCGCGGGATCGGCCAGGGGTGCCCCGTCGATCGAGGTGCCCTGCGCGGCGGCCAGGTCGCGGGCCAGCGGGTCCCAGGAGTCGAGCCCGATGGCGAGCCCGTCGCGCGGCCCGGCGCCCGGCGCCTGGGGCAAAAGGCCCGCCTTCTCCTCGGCCTTGCGCACTTCCTCGAGCTCCGCGGCGCCCTTGTCGACCTCGGCCTGCGACTCGGGATCGTCGGCGTCGGCGTCGGCCTTCTCGTCGGGCCGCGCCGCGGGCTTGACCGGCTCCGGAGGAACCGACACGCCCGAGGCGGCGGGAACGGCGGTCACCGCCGAGCCCTCGAGCCCGGCGGCGGCGATGTCCGGCGCAGGCGCTTCGGCGCGCGCCGCGGCGGCGGCGAGGAGCAAGGCGACGAAGGCGGCCCTCTGTGGTCGTCCCGATCGCGGCGACAAGCTCCTCCACCTTTCGCTGACAGAGAGGGACGGTAGCGGCGCCCCCACCCTGTGTCAAAACAGCCGAACGGGTTTTCCCTTGTCGGACACCTGCCGACAAGCTCCTACCTCTCCACGCAACAGTGCTTCCGCAACAATGCACGGCCGACAGGCCACATTCCAGGCTTTCGGCCGGTGCCGCCGGCCACGCGGGACACCCTGTCCTGCAGGGTATCGGACGATCCCGTCAGGTCTTCAATTTTTCGATGAATTCGCGCACGCGGCGCCGGGTGTAGGCGGGGCACTCGAGCTGGGGGATGTGTCCGCAGCCGGGGATCATCTCCACTCGCGCTCCGGGGATGTGCCGCCGGAAGTCCTCGGCGCTGGTGGAGGGCAGCAGCCGATCCTGCTCTCCCCAGAGGATGAGCACCGGCGCGCGGATCGCCGACAGCACGTCGATGCCGAGCGACCGATCGCGGTCGTTGCGCGCGTCGTCCAGGATCCGCTGCACCGTCGGGCTCGACCACCCGCGGGCGAAGTCCCTCGCCACCAGCCAGAACAGCCACGGCGTGCGGTGGAAGAGCAGCTGCGCCATGCGCGCCGCGCCGGTGCGCTCGTCGGCGAAGCTCTCCGGCAGCACGCCGAGGGCCTCCTCGGACAGGTCCGCGCCCGCCGGATTGAGGCCGACCACGCCCGCCACCTCGTCGGGGCGCTCGTGCGCCGCGTACAGCGCGAGCGCGCCGCCCAGCGAATTGCCGACCAGCGCCACCTTGCCGTACTCGGCGTACAGCCGGTCCACGGCAGCGGTCACGACGTCCCCGTATTCGCGCGCGGCGAGGGGCCCCGCGGGCGGCTGCGGAGACCGCCCGTGCCCGGGAAGCTCGAGGAGCACCACCCGCGCGGAGATAGGCAGGAGCGGGGGCACCAGTGTGGCGACCGAGTCCGCCGATCCGCCCAGCCCGTGCAGGAGCAGCACCGGCCGGTCCTTGCCGCGGCCGGCGAAGGCGTAACGGTGCACGCGGTGGCCCCCCAGCGTGCCAGTCCAGCTCTCGGCGCCCTGGGCGATGAGCGCCGCGTGCGAGAGGCGGCGCAGCCAGTCCAGGCGCAGATCGGGGACGCCGCGCAACGCGAGGGCCTGCATCTCGGTGCCGCTGCGCTGGAGCAGGCGGCGCGCCGACAAACCGAGCTTGCGGCGCTGGGCGGCGAGCGACAGCCAGAGGCTGGCGCGCGCCGGCTCTTCCCGCGCCGCGGCCTCCACGGCCCGCTCCACCTCGCGGTCCCGGCCCACCCCTCCCTCTCGCAGCGAGTCGAGGATCCTCATTGCATCCCTTTCAAGGAAGCCTTCAAGGCCTCGTTCGGTCCGCTGCCTGACGCGAGCGGGTGGGGCTTCTCGCCGGGCTTGAGAGGCGTGCCGTGCCCCGGGCCGACGATGAACGGGCGGTAGCGGCCGTCGTCGAAGTGCGGCGAGTTGGCGGCCTCGTGGCAGCGTATGCAGACGCTGACCGGGGCCTCCGCCGAGATGTGGCCGGGCGGGTCCTTGGCGTGCTCGCTACCGGGTCCGTGGCACATCTCGCATTGCACGTCTTGCCGTCCCTTCCCGCGCCCCTGGAATCCGGCGCCGCCCACGTGCGTCCGATCGATGCGGCACACGCCGCCGGGTTGCTGCCATCCCGTCACATGGCAGCGCACGCAGTCGAGGCTGAACTGCTTGCGGACGGAGGCCAGGGTCTCGTAGGCGTGCGAGTGACCCGTCTTCGCCCAGAACTGCGACTCCGACTCGTGGCACTCCGCGCAGCCCTTCACCTTGCCCGTGGAGGAGATCCCGGTGAAGGCCGGCTCGCCGCGCTGGGGCGGCGGGCAGGTCTCCGGCTGCTGCTTCGCCAGCCGCAGGTTCATCTCGGTCACCTGTTCGTCGTAGGCGGCGACCAGGGCGCGGACATCCGGCTCGTCACCGATGTCCGGGCCCAGCGGAATGAAGGTGGGCGTGATCACCAGCGAGCCCGCGGGGGCGGCCTGCTGCACGGAAGCGAGCTGCGCGCGCCGCTGCTCCAGCTCACGCACCTTGTCCGCGTACAGCGGGCGCATGTCCTCGGGCGCGGCGCGCGCCTGCTGGCGGAGTCGCGCGATGCGGTCGTCCAGCTCCTTCAGCTCGGCCTGCTTGCCGGCCTCGCCCTGGGCGAGGAAGACGCCCGTCGGCGCGCCCGCGGGGAGCTGCAGGTCGACGCGCAGCAAGCTCTGCCCGTGGCCCTCGACCGACAGCAGCGCCGGGGGGCCCGGATCCGCGCGGTTCGGGTCGGTCGCCGGGTCGTCGAGGTGGCCGAGGATGACGAGGTCCACCTCGCCCAGCGTGGCTTGCGCGAGCTGGCGCGCCTCCTGCCAGCCGCCGCGCGGATGCGCGAGGAGCACCACGGCCCGCGCTCCGTCCCGGCGGAGCTGCGCGGCGCGCGCCCGGACCGTCTGCGCCGGATCCGGGCCTAGCCCCGCAGCGAGGACGCCCACCGGCACCTCGCCGGCCTGGACGAGCAGCGCGGCCCGGGCGCCGACGACGGGCGCGGCGCCCGCATCGAGGAGCGGAACGTTCCCGCGGGTCTCGGCGACGAACTGCGCGCCCAGCGCGAGGTCCCGCGCGCCGACGGCCCGCGCCGCAGCGCCGAGCATCTCCTCGCCGCGGGCGAGCGTGCGCGCCTTCAACTCGGCCTGAGCGCCCGCAGGACCCCTGCGCGGCAGGGCCGATTCGAACAGCAGATCGCCGGCCTCGACGTAAGCGAGCCCCGGAGATGCGTCGCGCAGCTTCTTCAGCTCGGCCGCCGCGCGAGGCAGGCCGCCGCGCTGATCCGGGGAGCAGCCGCACGGCACGATCTGGCCCGCCGTGCTCGCCTTGAACACCAGGGTGCCGCTCACCGCGCCTGCCCGGGCAGCGGGTGGCTTTGCCTGCGCGGGCGGCGGCGCTTCTTCCCGCGCGGCCGACGGAGGCGCCTGTCTGCATCCCGCCGCGAGCGCGAGGAGGCAGGCGACGGCGGAGAGTCGGGCAAGTCGAGTTCGCATGTGCGGGCAACGGGTGCCTGTATTGTGTATAGATCCCCGCCCGTGTCCATCGGCGCCCTCAACCAGGATTCTCCTTTCGACGCGCGGTTCGCGCGCGCCGCGCCCCAGGCGGCCGGCGCCGGCGGCGCCGTGCGCCCGGTGAAGCTGGGGCGTCTCACGCTGCCGAACCGCTACTTCCTGGCGCCGCTCGCGGGCGTGTCGGACTGGCCCTTCCGCCTGCTGTGCCGGGAGATGGGCGCCTCGATCGCGCACACCGAGATGATCTCCAGCCATGGGCTGGTGCACGGCGGCGACCAGACGCTCAGCTACCTGGAGCGTCCGCCGGACGAGCGGCCGTTCGCCATCCAGGTCTTCGGTCACGTCGCGGAGGTGCTCGCCGAAGGCGCGCGCGTCGCGGTCGAGAAGTACGGGCCGATCGATGCGGTGGACATCAACATGGGCTGCCCGGTGAAGAAGGTTTGCTGCCACGGAGCCGGCGCCGCGATGCTGAAGGAGCCCTCGGTGGCGGAGCGGGCCGTCCGCAAGGTGGTGGACGCGGTCGCCCCCCTGCCGGTCACGGTCAAGCTGCGCGCGGGCTGGGACGAGGAGCACCGCAACGCGCCGGAGATCGCCAAGGCCTGCGAGCAGGGCGGAGCGGTTGCCGTCGGCCTCCACCCCCGGACGCGCGCGCAGATGTACCGCGGGCGCGCCGACTGGGCCCTCATCGCCGCGACCAAGAGGGCGGTGCAGATCGGCGTGTGGGGCTCGGGCGATCTGTTCAGCGCCCATGACGCGCGGCGCATGCTCGAGGAGACCGGCGCCGACGCGGCCCGCATCGCCCGGGGCGCCTGTGGCTATCCCTGGATCTTCCGCGAGCTTCTCGCGCTCGAGCGCGGGGAGCAGCCGCCGGAGGTCACCGTGCAGGAGTGGCGCGCGATGATCCTGCGCCACGTCGACCTCGCGGTGCAGGAGAAGCAGGGCCGCTTCCGCGTGCTGCGTCCCGAAGGCGCCCCGCGCCCGCGGCCATACCGCGAAAATGGCGGCCATGCCCATTTCGAGCTGACCGCCGACGAGGCCGAGCGTGCCGCGGTGCGCGAGCTGCGCAAGCACCTGCTCTGGTACACGCGCGGCCGCCGGGGAGGCCTGGCGTTCCGGCGGCTGGCGCCCGACCTGCACACGGCGGCGGACGTGCGCCACGCCCTGGACCGCTTCTTCCCCGAGGACGGCTCGATCCCGGCGGAAGTGCGCGACGAGCCCATCCAGGGTCCGCTGACCGCGGATGACTGACGGCGAGGCGGACCTCTACGCGCTTTTCAGCGCGGACGTCATGGATGCGAGGTAGGCTGCAGCGCCTCCGGAGGTCCCCGAATTGGCCGTGACCCAGCCCGCCGCCGACATCCGCCTGCTCAACGAGCGCATCCAGCAGGAATCGGGGTTCGTCGATCAGCTCCTCGGCCAGGCGGGGCAGGTAGTGGTCGGCCAGCGCACCATGATCGAGCGCCTGCTGGTGGGGCTCATCACCGGCGGCCACGTGCTGCTCGAAGGGGTGCCCGGCCTGGCGAAGACGCTCACGGTCAAGACCCTTTCGGACTGCCTGCGCCTCTCCTTCAAGCGCATCCAGTTCACGCCCGACCTGCTGCCGGCGGACCTGGTCGGCACGCAGGTCTACCAGCCGCAGACGCAGTCGTTCACGGTGAAGAAGGGCCCGCTCTTCGCGAACCTCATCCTCGCGGACGAGATCAACCGCGCGCCGGCCAAGGTGCAGAGCGCGCTGCTCGAGTCGATGCAGGAGAAGCAAGTCACCATCGGCGACCAGACCTTCCCGCTGCCGCGCCCGTTCCTGGTGATGGCGACCGAGAACCCCATCGAGCAGGAAGGCACGTACCCTTTGCCCGAGGCGCAGGTCGATCGGTTCATGCTCAAGGTGAAGGTCGGCTACCCGACGCGCGCGGAGGAGCTCCAGATCATGGAGCGCGTGGCCGGCAAGCCTCCCGTGCAGCTCGAGCCGGTGGTCGGCCCGGAGGAGCTGGAGCGCGCCCAGCAGACGGTCGCCGACGTCTACATCGACCCCAAAGTGAAAGAGTACATCGTCAACGTGGTGTTCGCGACGCGCGACCCGGCCCAGAGCGGCCTCAAGGAGCTGGCCGGGTACATCGAGTACGGCGCCTCGCCCCGCGCGACCATCTACCTGAACCTGGCGGCGCGCGCCCACGCCTTCCTGCGCCACCGCGGCTTCGTCACCCCCGAGGACGTGAAGGCGATCGCGTACGACGTGCTGCGCCACCGCGTCGCGCTCACCTACGAGGCCGAGGCGGAGAACCTGACGTCCGAGAAGATCGTCCAGCGCATCCTGGAGAAGATCGAAGTCCCCTGATGGCCGCGCCCGCAGAGCTGATCCGGAAGATCCGGCGCATCGAGATCACCACCCGGCGCGCGGTGCTGGACACGCTGGCGGGTGGGTACCACTCGGTGTTCAAGGGGCGCGGGATGGCGTTCAGCGAGGTGCGGCCGTACCAGCCCGGCGACGAGATCCGCGCCATCGACTGGAACGTCACCGCGCGCATCGGCGAGCCGTTCGTGAAGGTCTTCGTCGAGGAGCGAGAGCTGACCGCGCTGATCGCCGTGGACCGCAGCGCCTCGCAGGGAGCGGGGCTGTCGGCGCAGGCGAAGGCGGAGGTGGCCGCGGAGATCGCCGCCCTGCTCGTCTTCAGCGCGCTGGAGAACGGCGACCGGGCCGGGCTGCTGCTCTTCACCGACCGCGTCGAGCGGTTCGTCCCGCCGCGCCGCGGCCGCAAGCACGGGCTGCGGCTCATCAGCGAGGCGCTCGCCTTCCGGCCCGGCGGCCGCGGGACCGACGTCGCCCTCGCGCTGCGCGACGTGACGCGGCTCCTGCGCCGCCGCGCGGTGGTCTTCGTGGTGAGCGACTTCCTCGCCAGCGATTACGAAGCCGCCCTCGCGGTCTGCGCGCGCCGGCACGACGTGATCCCCGTGGTGGTGAGCGACCCGGTGGAGGACGAGCTGCCGGCCGGCGCGCTCTCGGGCCTGTGGCCGGTGGCGGACTCGGAGACGGGCGCGACGGTGTGGATCGACCTGTCCGACAAGCGCACGCGCGCCGCCTACTCCGAGGCGGCGCGCGAGGCGCGGGAGAGGCGCGAGCGCATCTTCCGGAAGCTGTCCTTGGACGCGGTGCGGGTGCGGCCAGGGGACGACTACGTCGCGCCCCTGGCGGCGCTCTTCCGCGCGCGCGGGAGGCGGAGGTGATCGCGCTGCTCCTCGCGGCGGCGGCCACTGCCACGCCCGCCCCTGATGCGCAGCCGAGGCCGGAGGCGCACCCGTTCGCGCTCTCGGCGCGGTCCGACAAGGCCGAGGTGACGCTCGGCGAGCCATTCACCATCACCATCCGCGTCGAGCACCACGCGCTCGACGTGGTCGCATTGCCCGAGCCGCTGCCGGTCGAGCCGCTCGCGCTCCGCGGCGCCCCCACCGCCGCGCGGGCGACGAAAGGCGACCGCGCCGAGACGACGTTCACGCTGCCGCTGGTGGTCCTGAAGTCGCTCGAGCCTCACCTCCCGGCGCTCGTGCTCTCCGTCGACGGACCCGAGGGGGCACGCCAGCTCACCGTCCCGGAGACCCCGATCCGGCTGCGCAGCCTGGTCGCCGAGGAGCGCGCTCCGAACGCGGAGCAGGCGCACCACGGGCCCAAGCCCCCGGTTCCCGTGCTGGTGCGCAGCTTCCTCTGGGCCTGGGTCCTGGGCGGGCTCCTGCTGCTGATCGCGTGCATCCTCCTGGTGCGCGAGGCGCGGCGCCGGCGCGCTCGCAGGCCCGCGCCGGTCCCGCCGCCCCCGACGCCAGAGGAGGAGGCGATGGCGCGTCTGCTGGCGCTCAAGCAGCGGCGACCCTGGGATCGCGGACTGGGCAGGGCCGCCGTCTTCGAGCTGTCGGAGATCGTGCGCGCCTATCTCGGGCGCAGGCTGCGCTTCGACGCGCTCGATCTCACCAGCGAGGAGCTGCTCGCCGAGCTGCACCGTCGCAGGCTCCTGGGCCTCGACCTCATGGAGCTGTCGGACGAGTTGTCCTGGCAGGACCTGGTGAAGTTCGCGCGCGCCGAGCCAAGCGCCTCGGAATGCGAGCGCGCGATCGACCGCGCCGCCTCGCTGGTGGACAGGACCAGGGCGGTGGTCGAGATGCCCGTCCGCGCCGCGGCGGCAGGAGGTGCGGCGTGATCGCCGCCGTCTTCGGGCGCGTCGCGTTCGCGCACCCGTGGGCGCTCCTGGCGCTTCTCTTCGCGCCCCCCGCGGTGTGGCTGCTCGTGCGCCGTCGGCGGCGGATGCCGCGGCTGGTGGTCCCCGCCGTTCCGATCGCGCTGCCGGTGTCGAGATGGGCGCGGCTGTGGTGGCTGCCCGGCGGGCTCCTCGTCGCGGCGCTGGTCCTCACGGCGGTGGGGCTGTCCGGACCGCGCCTGCGCGCCAGCCGCCGCATCGACCTGTCGGTGCAGGGGATCGACATCGTGGTCGCGTTCGACCTCTCCACCTCGATGCTGGCGGCGGACTTCCGCCCCAAGGACCGCATCTCCGTCGCCAAGGAAGTGCTCAAGAACTTCATCTCCTCGCGCCAGAACGACCGCATCGGCCTGGTGGTCTTCGCCGGCGAGGCCTACACCCAGTGCCCGCTGACCCTCGACTACCGCGTGCTGGAGGAGCTGCTCGACCAGGTGAAGACCGGCGTCATCGTGGACGGCACCGCCATCGGCAACGCGCTGGCGACCGCGGTGAACCGCCTGCGCGAGTCCGACGCGAAGAGCAAGGTCGTCATCCTGCTCACCGACGGCGACAACAACGCCGGCAACATCTCTCCCCTGCAGGCCGCCCAGATCGCCAAGGACATGGGCATCAAGGTCTTCACCATCCTGATCGGGAAGGGAGGCCGGGTCCCGTATCCGACCGGCACCGATCTGTTCGGGCGCACGCTGTACGAGCAGGTCGAGATCGACGTGAACCCCGAGCTCCTGCAGCAGATCGCGAAGTCCACCGGCGGCGCCGCCTACCAGGCCACCGATCGCGAGTCGCTCGAGCGCGGCCTTTCCCAGGTCCTGGACAGCCTGGAGAAGTCGAAGATCTACGAGGCGGGCGGCTCCGCGCAGTACGACGAGTGGTACGGGCGGATGTTCCTGCCCGCCGCCCTGCTGGGGCTGCTCGGCCTCGCGCTGCGCACCACGCGCTTCTCGGGGGCGCCATGACGGCCGCGCCCCTCTTCGCCGCCGCGCTGCAGACCACGCTGCTGGGCTTCCGGCTCCGCATCGTCGACCCGGTCTGGCTGTGGCTCTCGCCGCTGGGCCTCGCCGCCGGCGCCGCGGCGGCCTTCTGCGTCTGGCGGAGGTGGGGACGCGCGCGCTCCGCGGTTCCCGAGGGGAGGCGCGAGCAGGTCCTGCCCGGCGGCGGCGCGTCCCAGGGCGTGCTGCGCGGCGGCCTGCTCGGCGCGGGGCTGGCGCTGCTCTCGATCGCGGCGGCGGGCCCGCAATGCGGCGAGCGCACCGAGATCGTGAAGCGGAGCGGCATCGATCTGGTGGTGGCGCTGGATGCCTCGACCAGCATGCTGGCGCGGGACGTGAAACCGTCGCGGCTGGAGCGGGCGAAGGTGGAGGTCACGGCGCTGCTCGATCGCCTGCGCGGCGATCGCGTGGGACTGGTCGTGTTTGCCGGCGAGGCGTTCGTGCAGTGCCCGCTCACCACCGACTACAGCGCCGCGAAGCTGTTCCTGCGCGCCGTCGATCCCGGCGCCATGCCCCAGCAGGGGACGGCGATCGCGGGCGCGCTGCAGGAAGCCCGGCGCGTACTGGACGGCGGCGCCCGCGGCGCGGCCGGCAAGGCGGTGCTGCTCATCACCGACGGCGAGGACAACGAGGGCGCCGCGCTCCAGGCCGCCAAGGAGCTGGGCGACGCGGGCATCCACGTCTACGCGGTCGCCGTGGGGAACGAGGAAGGCGAGCCCATCCCCTTGGTCGACGCAAAGGGAAACGTGACCGGGTACAAGAAGGACCGGGACGGGCGCACCGTGCTGACGCGCGCCGATCTCGCGGGGCTGCGCGAGCTGACGGCTCGCGCCGGCGGGAGGGTGCTGACCGCAGGGGGCGCCGACCTGGGCGTCGCGGCCATGGTCGACGAGCTGGAGAAGCTGCAGAAGGGCGAGCTCGAGTCGCGGCTCGCCGTGCAGTACGACGACCGCTATCCGTACGTCGCCTGGCCCGCGTTCGCGCTGCTCTGCGCGGCCGCCGCCCTGGGCGAAGGGCGGTTGCGCCGGAGGGCCGCATGATCGCGCTCCTCCTCGCCGCGCTGGTCGCCGGGCCGACGGCGGTGCTCAAGCCCGACGCGCGCCCCGCTCCGGGGCCGTCGCTGCTCGACCGGGCCGGCCGCGCGCTGCGCAGGCTGGTGGAGAAGCCCGAGCCGAACGTCGCGGAGGGGAACGCGCGCGCCGTGGCAGGCGACGTCGAGGGCGCCCTGAAGGCGTACGAGAAGGCCGTCGTACCCGAGCACGGGCCGCGGGCCGCGGCGCTCGCGCACGACCGGGCCTCCGCCCTGCTCCGCGCGGGGGACGCCCAGCTCGCGCCGCAGGCCGTGCAGGAGGCGAACCGCGGGCTGGCGGAAGGCGACGCGCCGCTCAAGGCCATCGCCGCCTACGATCTCGGCTACGCGCTGGAGCAGTCCGGCCGGCCCGACGAGGCGATCGCCGCGTATGCGCGCGCGCTGCAGCTCGACCCGGAGGATCGCGACGCCAAGGTGAACCTCGAGCTGCTGCTCCGCGAGGAGGAGCGCAAGCAGAAGCAGCCGCAGCCGGGCGGCCGACCTGAAAAGGAGAAGAAGCAGCAGCAGGCCGGGAAGGACGACAAGCAGAAGCAGCAGGGTCCGCAGGAGCAGCAGAAGGACCAGCAGAAGCAGGCCGGGAAGGACCAGGAAGGCAAGCAGGACGGACAGCAGCAGCAGGCCGGACAGGAGCAGCAGCAGCAGGGTCAGGCGCAAGAGCAGCCCCAACCGGGCAAGCCGGGCGAGAAGAAAGAATTGCAAGCGGCGGGAAACCGTCCGATGGATCGGAGCGAGGCCCAGCGGCTCCTCGACGCGCTGCGGGCGGGAGAGAAGAATCTCCAGATCTGGCGGTTCGGGAAGCAGAAGGCCAAGGAGCGGCGGACGGATGTCGAGAAGGATTGGTAGCGCGCTCGCCGCCTTGCTGGTCGCCTCGGCGGTGCTCGCCGCGGAGGAGGTGCAGGTGTCCGCGCGCGCCGACGCCGACGAGGTGGCGCTCGACGGGACGCTGAACCTCCAGATCACGGCGACCGTCTCGTCCAAGGGAGACCAGGCCGAGCTCACCTTGCCCGACCTCAAGGACTTCGACGTGGTCAGCCGGTCGCAGTCGGAGCAGGTCGCGTTCACCTTCTTGAACGGCGCTCCGACCTTCCGCCGCACCACCGTGACCACGGTGAAGCTCGCGCCGCGGCGCGAAGGGCAGCTCGCCATCGAGCCGGCCCGGGTCACGTACAAGGGGCGCACCTACACGACCCAGCCGATCTCCATCCGCGCCCTTCCGCCCGGCCAGACCCCCGCGCCCAAGGCGCGCGCCCAGGCGACTCCGCCGCCACCTCTGCCGGACCCGTTCACCGAGGACGGCGCGCTCGACCCGTTCCAGGACGTGCACCCGCAGAGCCGCGACCTGGTGCTGCGCGCGAGCGTCGACCGCGAGCGGCCGTTCGTCGGCGAGCAGGTGACGTACTCGCTCTACCTGCTCGCGCGCGTCAACGTGAGCGGAATCGACAAGCTGCAGCTTCCCCGCCTGGACGGCTTCTGGAGCGAGGAGATCGAGGCGCCCCAGCAACTGGTCGGCGAGGCGCGCATCATCGACGGCGTCCCCTACCGCGCGTTCCTGCTGCGCAAGCGCGCGCTCTTCCCGCTCCGGGCCGGCAAGGTGCAAGTCGAGCCCGCCGAGGTCGAGGTGATGACCGGCTTCGGGATGCTCTTCTCGCGCAGCTCCACCCGGCGCTCCTCGCAGCCGGTCGCGCTCGACGTGCAGCCCCTGCCCGAGGCGCGCAAGCCCGCCGGGTTCGACGCGGGCAACGTGGGGAGCTGGACGCTCACCGCCTCGGTGGATCCGGTGGCGGTGGCCGTAGGGCAGCCGGTGACGTTCAAGGTGGTCGCGCAGGGCCGCGGCAACGTGCGCAACCTCGCGCTCCCCAAGCTGGGCCAGATCCCCGGCCTGCGCTCGTACGACGCGACCAGCAACGACAAGGAGTCGATCGAGCAGGGCCAGGTGACCGGGACGCGAACGATCGAGCAGCTCCTGGTGCCCGAGCGCACCGGCGCGATCGAGATCCCGTCCCTGTCCATGGACGTGTTCGACCCGGCGCAGAAGACGTATCGCGAGGTGCGCACGGACCCCATCCGGCTGGAGGTGCACGCCGCGCCCGCGAACGCATCGGTCGGCTCGCAGGTGCCCGCGCAGAACCTGCTCGCCGCGGGGGGGCTGCGCCCGATCCGGCTGCGGATGACGCGGGCCTCGGTCGAGCCGCCGCCGTGGACGCGCGGCTGGTTCTGGCCGCTGCTCGCGGTCGGTCCGGTGGGAGTCGCGCTCGTCGCCGGCGCCGGCCGGCTGCGCCGGCTGCTCGCGCGGGACCCGGCGGAGGAGCGGGTGAAGAAGGCGCGCAGCGCGGCGCGGGCGCGGCTGCGCGGCGCGGAGGCGCTGCTGGAGGAGCAGCGGCGCGGGAGCGGGTCGGCGGCCGACTTCCACGCCGAGGTGGCCCGCGCGCTCACCGGGTACCTCGCCGACAAGCAGGGCATCGCGGCCGCGGGGCTCACGCGCGAGGAGCTGGGCCGGGCGCTCCTCGACCGCGGTCACCCGCCGGGGACCGTGCGCGCGGTGCTCGGGGTGCTCGACGAATGCGACCGCGCCCGCTTCGCCCCGGGCGGCTCCGACTTGCCGTCGCAGGAGGCGCGGCTCGAGCGCGCCGGACGGCTGCTGGGCGAGCTCGAGAAGGTGCGGAGGAGCGCATGAGGCGCCTCGCGCTCGCCGCGCTCTGCGCCGCCTCGGCCGCGCGCGCCGGCGTCTCGGTCCCCCCGGAGGCGCGCGGGAACGCGCTCTTCGACCAGGCCAACGCGGCGTACCTCTCTGGGGACACTTCCCGCGCGGTGGCTGGATACGAGGCGCTCCTCGAGGAGGGGCTGGTCAGTCCCGAGCTGGAGACCAACCTCGGCGCCGCATACCTGCGCCAGGGCAAGCGCGGGCTGGCGGCGCTGCACCTCGAGCGGTCCCTGTTCCTCGACCCCTCCGACGACGACGCCCGCGCCGACCTCCTCGAGGTCCGCCGGGGGAACGTCGACAAGCTGGAGGGCGAGGTGGAGGACGGGGGCGCGGAGGCGGTCTCGCGCGTGCTCGCTCCGCTGCCCGGCCGCCCGGCCGCGGTGGCGGTGGTCGCGCTGTGGACGCTCGGATGGGGCCTGCTCACCGCGAACTTCCTGCGGCCGCGCGCGGCGCTGGGGACCTCGGCGGCCGCCTGCTTCATCCTGGCGGGAGCTGCGGCGCTGGTCACGGCCGGCTCGGCGGCCGCGCACCGCCTGACGCTCCGCCGCGCCGTGGTCGTGGCGCAGGCAGCCCCGGCGCGCGAAGGCCCGAGCGACCGCGCCGCGAGCCACTTCGAGGTGCACGAGGGCACCGCTCTGCGCATCGAGGACGAGGAACACGGCTTCCGCCGCGTGAAGCTCGCCAACGGCCTGACCGGCTGGGTCCCCTCCGCCGCGGTCGAGCCCGTGGTGCCTGCGGGGTGGTCGAACCAGCATCGCCTGTAGTCCCGAGCCCCACCCACACCTTCTCGCGCGTTTCTCGACCGCCGGTAGAATCGCAGATCGAATCGTACGCTCGACCGTCCAAAACCATTGCACCACGGAGCACACGGAGACCACGGAGTTTGTTTTGCGGAAAACCCATCTCCGTGACCTCAGTGCTCTCCGTCGTGCAATTGTTTTGTCCGGATGAACGTGCGGGGGGATATGCAAGCGGTCTGTCCAGGGTGCGGCCGTGCCGGCGCCGAGCCTCGCTGCTCCTTCTGCGGCGTCTCGCGCGTCGCCGGCGGCTACCACGTGGAGCGCATCCTCGGTCAGGGCGCGAACGGCCGCGTCTACCGCGCCGCCGCGCCGGACGGGGCGGTCATCGCACTGAAGGAACTGCAGTTCGCGACCGTGCCGGGCGCGCAGCAGATCGACGCGTTCGAGCGCGAGGCCGCGACGCTGAAGACGCTGCACCACCCGCGTATCCCGCGGTTCATCGCCAGCTTCCAGGAGGGCGAGGGCGTCCAGCTGCGGCTCTACCTGGCCGCCGAGTTCATCGACGGCGAGCCGCTCTCCGCGCGCATCGCGCGCAGCCCGCTCGCCGAGGCCGAGCTGCGCGACGTCGCCACCCAGGTGCTGCGTGTGCTCGCCTATCTGCACAAGCTCGGCCTGCTGCACCGGGACATCAAGCCCGACAACCTGATCGTCCGCCCGGGCGGCGAGCTGGTGCTGGTCGACTTCGGCAGCGCGCGCAGGCTCTCGGGCTCGCGCACGTTCGGCGCGACCCTGGTGGGCACCTTCGGGTACATGCCGACCGAACAGCTCGGCGGGACAGTCGACGCGACCAGCGACCTGTACGCGCTCGGCGCCACCCTGTTGCACGCCGCGACCGGGAAGCCGCCTTCCGAGCTGCTCGGGAGCGACTTCTCGCTGCGCGTCCCGGCCGGCGTCCCGCTGCGGGACCTGATCGCCCGGCTCGTCCAGCCGCGCAGGGAACGGCGGCTGCGGAGCGCCGAGGCCGCGCTCGAGGCGCTGGAGAACCCGCCCCGTCCGGCGGCCGTGCGGCCGCGGTTCGCCCTCGCGGCGGCCGGACTGCTCGTGGCCGGCGGACTGATCGTCTCGTCGTTGCCGCGCGCCCCCGCCTCGGCCGCGGTCCATCCGCACCTCCCGGCGCAGCCGGCGGGCGGCACTCCGGCGCAACGCTGGTTCACCCGCGCCAAGCCGTCCTGCAACCCGGTCGAGGTGGGGCAGTTCATGGCGCGCAACCCCGCCGCGGCGGGCTGGGACGGAGCCGGGTTCGCCGCGGGCTGCTGGGCGCTGGCGGGGAAGATCGACGAAGCGCGGACCGTCCTCGGGCGCGTCCCCCAGTCGGAGCGGCGGCGCGCGGCGGGCATCGTCTTCGACCTGGCGCATCCCGTCGCCGACGCGGGCGACGACGTGGCGGCGGCCGCCATCATGAACCTCGTCATCGAGTCCTGGCCGAACCACTTCCAGGCCCTCTACCACGCGGGGATGAGCGACTTCGCCCTCGGCAACCGCGATCGGGCCCGCACGCACCTCGAGGAGTTCCTGCGGCTCTACGCGACCGAGGACGGCTTCCGCCGCAACGCGAAAGACGCGCTCGCCCGGATGGGCCGCCCCGGCCGCTAGTCGCCGCTCTCATGATTGGTAAACTTGTCGGGGTCGTCAGGGCGAGTCGAGTCCGAGGACCCTTTGACTGTGCCTTCCACCTCCGAGGACAAGCCACCCTGGTCTCCGTTGCTTTTCAGAATGAGTTTCGATCGCAGGCGCGGCGACGAACGCCAAGCCTGACTGCCAGCCGCCCATCTAACGCGCTGCGTCCCGCCCCGGCGCGGATGCAGTTCCGGCGGCGCTTCGTGCCGCATCGGACAAGTTACGTATGCGGGTCGTTTGCGATTGACAGGTTTGGAGCCTTCGCTTCGTAAACGGCTGCGGCCGTTCGCAACAACGGCCTTGTAGCTGCTGCAGACGCGTGGAGAGCGGCGGTTTAGCCCACGTTCTCCTCGTGTGTCGGCCTGCCGTCCAGCGCTCACGTGCGACGTCCGGAGGGCTCCGAAAAACACCGTGCTACGACCGCGCACATGATGAACTCACGAATCGTTGTCGAATCGCTCAGCTCCTCTGACCTCCGTTCGGCTACGCAGGAACTCGTGCGGAGATCGCACGGCGTCGAGGCGGCGCTTCTCGTCCATCTCGGCGAGATCGATGAGCGGAAGCTCTACCTCGACTGGGCGTTCTCCTCGATGTTCGCCTTCTGCGTCGGCGAGCTCGGCTTTTCCGAGGACGTCGCCTGCAACCGGATCAACCTCGCCCGCGCCGCACGGTGCATGCCGGTGATCCTGGAGGCGGTCCGCTCGGGGCAGGTGCACCTGGCCGGACTGCGCTTGCTCGCGCCGCACCTGACCACCGAGAACCAGGAGAAGGTCTTGGCGGAGGCGGCCGGCAAGTCGAAGCGCGAGATCGAAGAGCTGGTCGCGCGTCTTTGGCCGCAGCCGCCGGTTTCCACTGTGGTGCGAAAGCTTCCCGGCCGTCCCAACCCCCCGCCCGAGGCTTCACCCGCATTCTCGTTCGGCGCCGCTATGCCGGTGGCGCAACCCGAGTCGCCCTCTGTTCTCGCGTTCGCACCGCCACCCGCCCTGCCGCCGCGATGCGATGAACGCCGGGCCGTGGTCGCTCCGCTCACCGAGGAGACCTTCAAGTTCCAGTTCACCGCGAGTCGCGCCTGTCATGACAAGTTCCGCCAAGCCCAGGATCTCCTCCGCCACCGCATCCCGGACGGAGACCTGGCCACGATCTTCGAAAAGGCACTCGACTTGATGATCGAACAAGTCAAGAAGGAGCGGTTCGGCACGGGTCGGAAGGCGCGACCGGCCTCGACCGAAGGCACCGGCGAGTCGTGTTCGCGTCACATTCCCGACGCGATCAAGCGCGAGGTCTTCGAACGCGACGGTGGCCGCTGCACGTTCACCGACGAGCATGGCCGCAGGTGCGGCGAGACTTCCGCCCTGGAATTCGATCACCGCGACGGCTTCGCGCGAACGCGTCTTCACCGAGCGGACCGGATCCGCCTGCTGTTGGGTCGACCCCGGTTGCGCCGTTCAAGGACGCGCGCACCAGCGGCCGCCACCTCAAACCGTACGTGCGGATTTCCCGCATACGGCTTCCCTCGAAGTTCACGTTGCGCGCCT
>DASWGI010000110.1:0-8044 GCA_036393835.1 Myxococcales bacterium
CCGCCTCGACGTCCCGCCAGTGCGCGTCCGCGAGGTGGCGACCTTCTACACGATGTACCGCCTGCACCCGGTTGGGCAGCACCACATCGGCGTGTGCAACTCGGTCTCCTGCTGGGCGATGGGCAGCGAGAAGATCCTGCAGCACTGCGAGGAGCGGCTCGGGATCCGGCCTGGCCAGGTCACCAGGGACGGCCAGTTCTCGCTGGAGGAGGTGGCCTGCCTGGCCTCCTGCGGCACCGCACCCGCGGTGCTCCACAACAACTTCACCTACGTCGAGAACGTCACGCCCGAGTCGATGGACGCGCTGATCGCCCGGCTGCGCACCGAGCCCGGGCAGAGGATGGCCCCGGGCCCCCATCCGCGTCGCCTCGAGGACAATCACGCGATCGAGAAGCAGTCCCAGCCGCAGGCGACCGGCACCGTCGGGCAGCCCGCGGCGACCACCGTCCCGACCGGCAGGAGCCGCTGAGCGTGCCCGAGCGCGTGAAGATCCTCAGCGGCGACTGGGACAAGCCCGAGAGCTGGTCGCTCGCGACCTACAAGGCGTCCGGCGGCTGGCAGGCGCTCCCCAAGGCGCTGAAGATGCAGCCGCAGAAGATCGTGGACGAGGTGGCGAAGAGCAACCTGCGCGGCCGCGGCGGCGCGGGGTTCCCCACCGGCATGAAGTGGAACTTCGTTCGCAAGGAGACGAGCTTTCCCAAGTACCTGGTGGTGAACGCCGACGAGGGCGAGCCGGGAACCTTCAAGGACCGCGCGATCCTGGAGAAGAGCCCGCACATGTTCGTCGAGGGGCTGGTGATCGGCTGCTACGCGCTCGATTGCCACCTCACCTACGTGTATTGCCGCGGCGAGTTCCGCAAGGCGGCCGCGGCGCGGCTGCAGCAGGCGATCGACGAGGCCTGCGCGCAGGGCTACCTGGGGAAGAACATCCTCGGCTCGGGGTTCGACCTCGACATGCACGTGGTGATCGGGGCCGGCGCCTACATCTGCGGCGAGGAGACGGCGCTGCTCGAGTCGCTGGAAGGGCGGAAGGGATATCCGCGCCTCAAGCCTCCGTTCCCCGCCAACGCGGGCGGAGGCCTGTTCAAGCAGCCGACCGCGGTGAACAACGTCGAGACGCTGGCGAACGTCCCGGTGATCGTCGGGAAGGGCGGCGACTGGTTCGCCGGCGTGGGTGTCCCCAAGAACGGCGGCACGCGCCTGTACGCGGTGAGCGGGCACGTGAACCTGCCGGGCGTGCACGAGGCGCCGATGGGCACCACCTTCCGCGTCCTGCTCGACGAGTACTGCGGCGGGATGCGCGGGAACAAGAAGCTCAAGGCGATCATCCCCGGCGGCAGCTCCTCGGCGGTGATGACGGCGGAGGAGGTCGACTGGCCCTCCGACTTCGACACGCTCAAGGCCAAGAAGACCATGGCCGGGTCGGGGGGCGTCGTCTACCTCGACGAGGACACGAACATGGCGTTCGCGCTGGCCAACGTGATGCGCTTCTACGCGCACGAGTCCTGCGGCCAGTGCACGCCGTGCCGCGAAGGGACGGCGTGGCTGAGCCGCCTGCTCGACAAGATCTGCGCCGGCCGGGGCGAGAAGCTGGACGTGGACAACGTGCACCAGATCGCCCGGCAGATGGAGATGAAGACCATCTGCGCGCTGGCCGACGGCGCCGCCATGCCGGCGAAGAGCTACATCGAGAAGTTCCGCGCCGACTTCGACGCGCTCGTGCGGGGCTAGCGAATGGCCGAGACCGTCCTGTTCTGGGTCTTCTTCGCCGGCGTGGTCGTCGCCGGGGCGCAAGTCATCCTGCGTCGCAACCCGGTCCACGCGGCCATGTCGCTGGTCGCCTGCTTCTTCTTCCTGGCCGGCGTGTACCTGCTCCTCTCGGCGCACCTCATCGCCATCCTCCAGGTGATGGTCTACGCCGGCGCGGTGATGGTGCTGTTCGTGTTCGTCATCCTGCTGCTCAATCTTCGCGAGGAGGAGCTGAGCAGGGAGCGCGTGACCGTGTGGAAGGGCATCGGCGCGCTCGCGGTCGCGGCCTCGGTGGGGCTCATCGTCGTGTTCGCGCTGCGCACCGCGTACTCGGGTCCGGTGCGCGACCTCGCCGTCGAGCAGCTTCCGACGGGCTTCGGCACCGTCAAGGCCGTGGGGCGCGCCCTCTACCTGTTCAGCGTGCTGCCCTTCGAGGTGACGAGCCTGCTCCTCACCGTGGCCATCGTCGGCGCGGTGGTCGTCGCCAAGGGGAAGATCTGATGGTCGGGCCTCTGCACTACCTGTTCCTCGGCGCGGTCCTCTTCGCGCTCGGCGGGGTGGGCGTGGTGCTGCGGCGCAACGCCCTCATCGTCCTCATGAGCATCGAGCTGATGCTCAACGCGGTCAACCTCACCTTCCTCACCTTCTCGCGCTTCCCGCTGGTGAAGAGCGCCCCCACCCAGGCGGGCTTCCTGAGCGGCCACACCGCCGTCTTCTTCGTCATCGCGGTGGCCGCCGCCGAGGCCGCCGTGGGCCTCGCCATCGTCATCGCCGTGTTCCGCAGCCGGGCCTCGGTCAACGTCGACGAGTTCGATACGCTCAAGTTCTGAGGAGTGAATGGAAGTCTCCTGGCTGTACCTGATCCCCCTGCTCCCGCTCGCCGGCGCCGCCGTGAACGGCCTGCTCGGGCGCTGGCTCCCCAAGGCGTGGCTGTACGCCGTCGCGCTCCTGGTGGTGCTCCTCTCCTTCTGCATCGGGCTCTTCGCCTGGTGGCAGGTGGCGCACATCGAAGGCGAGACCGCGCAGCTTCGCCAGCTGGTCTTCACCTGGTTCTCGGTCGGCAGCCTGCGCGTGGACCTGGGCCTCACCTTCGACCGGCTCTCGGGCACGCTGGTCCTGGTGGTGACCGGGGTGGGGTTCCTCATCCACCTGTATTCGGTCGGGTACATGGACGAGGACCCGGGCTACTGGCGCTACTTCGCGTACTTGAACCTGTTCGTCTCGATGATGCTGCTCCTCGTCCTCTCGGACAACCTGGTCGCGATGTTCGTCGGCTGGGAGGGCGTCGGCCTCTGCAGCTACCTGCTCGTCGGCTTCTGGTACGACGACGACGCGAAGGCGTACGCGGGACGCAAGGCGTTCATCGTCAACCGCATCGGCGATTTCGGGTTCCTCATCGGGATCTTCGTCCTCTACCTCTACACGGGCCAGGTGAGCTTCCAGACGCTCAAGGTCGCGCCGCTCTCGCTGGGCGTCGCGTCGGCCGCCGCCGCGCTGCTCTTCGTCGGCGCCACCGGGAAGAGCGCCCAGCTGCCGCTCTACGTCTGGCTGCCCGACGCGATGGCGGGGCCCACGCCGGTCTCCGCGCTCATCCACGCGGCGACCATGGTGACCGCGGGCGTGTACATGGTCGCGCGCCTCAGCTTCCTCTACGTGCAGGCGCCCGGGGTGATGGCGGTGGTGGCCGTGATCGGCATCCTCACCGCGGTGGTCGGCGCGCTGATCGGCACCTCGCAGATGGACATCAAGCGCGTGCTCGCGTACTCGACCGTCTCGCAGCTCGGATACATGTTCGTCGGCGTCGGCGTGGGCGCGTTCGCGGCGGGCACCGCTCACCTCATCACGCACGCGTTCTTCAAGGCCTGCCTGTTCCTCGGCAGCGGCGCGGTGATCCACGGGCTGCACGGCGAGCAGGACATGGCCCGCATGGGCGGGCTGCGCCGGCTGGGGCTCAAGCACACCGCGGCGACGTTCTTCATCGCCACCGTGGCGATCACCGGCGTCCTGCCCATCAGCGGGTTCTTCTCCAAGGACGAGATCCTCGCGCAGGCGCTGAACACGCGGGCCTTCGACTTCCTCACCCTGCTCCCCGATCCGAGCTCGCCGCGGCTCGCCTTCCTGGGGCCGGCCATCTACGCGATCGGGACGGTGACCGCGCTGATCACCTCCTTCTACGTATGGCGCTGCTACCTCCTCACCTTCGAGGGCGAGTACCGCGGTCCTCCCGAGGTGCATCCCCACGAGGCGCCCTGGGTGATGACGCTGCCGCTGTGGGTCCTGGCGGCGCTCTCGGTGGTGGGGGCGCTCATCGTCCTCCCCTCGCACCACCTGCCGTTCACCTGGGAGCACTTCA
This sequence comes from Myxococcales bacterium, assembly GCA_036393835.1. Taxonomy (GTDB): domain Bacteria; phylum Myxococcota; class Myxococcia; order Myxococcales; family 40CM-4-68-19; genus VBKO01. Next base: position 4,103 of record DASWGI010000110.1, read on the forward strand.
CCGAAGGAGTCTTCGCGCGGCCGCGCGGCGGCCCTCCCATGGAGCGGCTGCCGGAGCTGGTCGCGTTCGGGATCGCGCTGGTGGTGGCCTGGGCGGGCCTTCTGACGGCGTGGTCCCTGTACGCGCCCGGCCGCGCGCTGGAAGGCGACGAGCGGATCGCGCGGGCGATGCCGAGGCTGCGCCGCGCGCTGGCGTCGGCCCTCTACGTGGATGCCCTGTACGACCGGATCGTGGTGAAGCCGCTGTGGGCCACCGCGCGGACCTTGTGGCGCGCGGCGGACGTCATGATCATCGACGGCCTGCTCGTGAACGGGCCGGCGCAGGTGGTGGCGGCGGTCGGCTCGGTGCTGCGCCGCTTCCAGAACGGCGACGTGCAGCGCTACGCGGCGGTCACCGCGGTGGGCGTCCTCATCTTGGTCTACGTCTTCCTGGTGCGAGGCTGAAATGGACTTCGTGCAGTCGCACCTCCTCAGCCTGGTGATCTTCGCGCCGATGGTGGGCGCGGTGATCATCGCCTTCCTCCCGCGCGGCGAGGGCGGGCAGCACAAGGGCGTGGCGCTGATCGCCTCCCTCCTCACCTTCGCGCTCTCGGTGCCACTCGCGGTGGGCTTCCGGCCCGGAGCGCGCGGCTTCTCCTTCGAGCAGCGCACCGACTGGGCGCCGAACCTCGGGTTCAGCTACCACGTGGGAATCGACGGCGTGGCGCTGCTCCTCTTGCTCCTCACCACCTTCCTCGGGCCGATCGTCATCTTGAGCTCGTGGAAATACATCCAGGAGCGCGTCAACCTGTACTGCATCTCGCTCCTGGTGCTCGAGACGGCGGTGATCGGGACCCTCGCCGCGCTGGACCTGGTCCTGTTCTACGTCTTCTGGGAAGCGATGCTCATCCCGATGTACCTGCTCATCGGGATGTGGGGCTCGGAGCGGCGCATCTACGCGGCGGTGAAGTTCTTCCTCTTCACCTTCGTCGGCAGCGTGCTGATGCTCCTGGCCATCTTCTACCTGTGGAGCCACTCCGCTCCGGCCGGGCAGCCACGCACCTTCGACTACGTCGCGCTGCTTGCGCAGATGCCGCCACTCGGCGCGGACGCGCAGAAATGGCTCTTCCTCGCTTTCGCCCTCGCCTTCGCCATCAAGGTGCCGGTGTGGCCGCTGCACACCTGGCTGCCCGACGCGCACACCGAGGCGCCGGCGGCCGGCTCGATCGTGCTGGCGGGCGTGATGCTGAAGATGGGCACCTTCGGCTTCGTCCGGTACGCCATGCCTCTCTTCCCGGCGGCCGCGCTGCAGTATGTGCCCGCCATCGCCGCGCTCGGCGTGGTGGGAATCGTCTATGGCTCCTTGATGTGCATGGCGCAGCAGGACCTGAAGCGCCTCATCGCGTATTCTTCGGTCGCGCACCTCGGCTTCGTCATGCTGGGGCTCTCGGCGCTCACCCCCGAAGCGGTGAACGGGGCCGTGCTGCAGATGGTGAACCACGGCATCTCCACCGGAGCGCTGTTCCTCATCGTCGGGTATTTCTACGAGCGCACCCATACCCGCGACCTGTCGCAGTACGGCGGAGTCGCGCGCGTCGCGCCGGCCATGTCGGCGGTGTTCCTGGTGGTCGTGCTCTCGTCGATCGGCCTCCCGGGGACGAATGGGTTCATCGGCGAGTTCCTCATCCTCATCGGCACCTTCACCTCGACCTCGCCGCTGGGGAGCTGGGGCGGCACGCCGCGCGGCCAGATCTTTTCGATCGTGGGCGCGACCGGCGTCGTCCTCGGCGCCGTCTACATGCTGTGGATGGTCCAGCGCACGCTTTTCGGCCCCAAGCGGCGCGCGGCCGAGCACGGCATGACGGACCTGACGCTGCGCGAGTGGGTGACGGTGGTGCCGCTGCTCGTGGCCATCCTGCTCATCGGCGTGTATCCCCAGCCATTCCTCAATGCCTCGCGCGTGCCGGCGGAGGAACTCATCCAGAGGGTCGCGCGCCCGAGGGCGGCGCGCCCGCAGGGCGCCGGGCTGCAGCGGCCCGGGGCGGGTCCGCCCGGCGAGGCCCGCGCGGAAGGCGAGCGATGAACTTCAACCCTTCCGACCTCGAGGGTGTGCTGCCCGCGTTGATCCTCGCGGCGGGCGCCCTGGTGCTGCTCACCTCCGAGGTGTTCTTGAGCAACTCCCGTGCCTTCGCCTCCGGCTCCGGCCCGTCATCGGCAAAGCCGGCTCCTCCGAAGCCCGAGACGCTGGGCCGCGCTGTCGCGCAGCCTGTCCCGGACCGGCGATACCAGGCGTGGCTCGCGGCGGTGTTCGCGGGCCTCGCGTTCTGGGCCGCGGTCGCGCAGATCGGAGACCCCGCGGCGCCCATCTTCTCCGGCGCCGCCGTGACGGACGGGTTCGCGCGCGTGGTCGCCGCGGTGGTCTGCGCCTCGCTCGCGCTCTCGTGCCTGGTGTCCTTCGGCTACCTCGAAGCGCTGCGCGCGACGCGCGGGGAGTACTACGCGCTGGCGCTCTTCTCGGCCTCGGGCATGTGCCTGCTCGGCCAGGCCACCGATCTGATCGTCATCTTCATCTCGCTCGAGGTGATGTCGCTCGCCGTCTATTGCCTGTCGGCCTACCTGCGGCGCGGCCAGCGCCCGGCCGAGGCGGCGTTCAAGTACTTCGTGCTGGGCTCCTTCGCTTCGGCCATCTTCCTCTACGGCGCCGCCCTCGCCTACGGCGCGACCGGGTCCACCCGCCTCTCGGACGTGGCAAACGCGGTGCGCCTGGCCGGGTCCTTCGGCAGCCCGCCCGGGACCGCCACGCTGCTCTTCGCCGCCGCCGCGCTGCTCGCGGCGGGATTCGCCTTCAAGGTGGCCGCCGTCCCCTTCCACATGTGGGTGCCCGACGTTTACGACGGTGCGCCCGCGCCGGTGACGGGCTTCATGGCCGCGGCGGTGAAGGTCGCCGCATTCGCGACCCTGGTGCGCATCCTGGTGGGCGGCTTCGGAGATCCGTCGGCCGCGCTCGGGCCGCACGGCTGGCAGAAGCTGGTGGTGTGGCTCTCCGCGCTCACCATGCTGGTCGGAAATCTCTTAGCCATCCCCCAGCGTAGCGTGAAGCGCATGCTCGCGTACTCCTCGATCGCGCACGCCGGGTACCTCCTGGTCGCGGTCGCGGCCATGGCGGGCGCTCCGCCCAGGGCGGACGCGCTGGAAGGGCTGCTCTTCTACCTGGCCGCGTACGGAGCCACGGTCATCGGTGCCTTCGGGGTGGTGGCGCTGATCGAGCGCAAGGAGGCGCTGGCGGGCGGGGGAGACGATCTGTCCTCCTGGGCGGGGCTGTCGGAGCGGCACCCGGGGCTGGCGGCGGCGATGACGCTCTTCATGGTGTCCCTGGCGGGAATCCCGCCCACCGCGGGGTTCATGGCCAAGGTGACCGTCTTCCGGGCCGCCATCGCGGCGGACCTGGTGCCGCTCGCGGTGCTCGGCGTGCTGACCAGCGTGGCCGGACTCTACTACTACCTGCGCGTGGTCGTGTACGTGTACATGGTGCCGCAGTCGAAGCCCGAGCCCGTCGCCGGCGGCCACCTGATCGCCGCGGGCATCGCGCTGGCCGGCTGCGCCGCCTTGGTCCTCTGGATGGGCATCCAGCCCGACACCTTCGCCCGCCTGGCCCAATCCGCCACCACCACCTTCTCCCGATAACGCCAAAAAGACGAACGCGGAGACGCGGAGGCGCGGAGGATTTCCTTCCCGAATGATCGGGCGCGCGCGTCCGTTCGAGAGCGGCAAAACCCAAAAACTCCGCGCCTCAGCGCCTCCGCGTTCTGCTGTTTGCCCTTACAGGCGGCGCAGCAATACGTAGACGGCGCCGAGGCCGCCGTCGTGGGGGCGGGCGGTGGCGAAGGCCAGGACGTGGTCCGAGAAGCGGGCCGTCTTCATCCAGCGCTTCAGGGCGTCCTTGAGGACGGGCATCTGGTCCTTC
>DASWGI010000111.1:0-7703 GCA_036393835.1 Myxococcales bacterium
CCGGACGCGCCGTCGAAGAACCGCGTCGGCGCGGCGTACGGCGATGCGCGCGCGTGGCGCGGTTACGTCTGCACCACCACCGGCTCGGACGGAGTGGAGCTCGAGCTGGAGCTGAAGGGACCGGAGCCCGTCGAGGGCTACCTCTGGGACGCAACGCCCGGGCTCCCGGAACAGGGTGCGCCGCTGCTCTCGGCGCGTCCGCCCTGGGCGGTGCCCTTCCAGACCGGCGACCGCACGCTAGTGGTCGCGAAGCTCCGCCTGTAGGGCGGCCCCTTGACAATAGTTCACCGTACGCTTAACTAGTTGGCGTACGCGTCAACCATTCCGGAGCTCCCCATGCAAGACTCGCCCGCCGGCTGGCCGCGCCTTTCCTCCGCGATCTTCTACGACGACGCGGCTGCCGCCATCGACTGGCTGTGCCGCGCGTTCGGCTTCGAGACCCGCCTCAAGGTGGAGGGCAGCGACGGAGGGATCGTCCACTCCGAGCTGGTCTTCGGCGGCGGCGTGGTGATGGTCGCCTCCGCTTCGCGCACGAAGCACTGGCGGAGCCCGCGTTCCATCGGCGGCGCGAACACCCAGAGCCTCTTCCTCTACGTGGACGACGTCGAGCCGCACTGCGCCCGGGCGCGCGCAGCCGGCGCGAAGATCGTCACCGAGCCCAAGACGACCGATTACGGCGACGAATGGTGGACCGACCGCGGGTACGAAGCGGAGGACCCCGAGGGGCACCACTGGTGGTTCGCCCAGCGCCTGAGCGGTCCGAAGAAGTAGCCGAGGAGCCGCCATGCCCAGGAATCCGCCCCAGGGGATGCAGCGGATCATCCCGTACCTGTCGTACGCGGACGCGCCCGCCGCGATCGGGTTCCTCTGCAAGGCGTTCGGCTTCGAGGAGCGCTTCCGCTACCCGATGCCCGACGGGCGCATCGGACATGCGGAGCTGGGCTACCAGGACAACGTGGTGATGCTCGCCTCCGCATACGAGGGCTTCGGGGAGAGCCCGCTCCGCCTGCCTGCGGTGCACGCCCAGGTGTACTGCTTCGTCGACGACGTGGACGCGCATTTCGCGCGCGCCCGCGAAGCCGGCGCCACCGTCGTCGGCGAGCCGAAGAACGAGCACGGCACCCGCTTCTACCGGGCCGTCGATCCCGAGGGGCACCGCTGGATCTTCGCCATGCCGCACGCGGGCGAAGAGGCATGACCGCCGCCGCGGACCTGGGCCGCACCTTCGCCGCGCTCGCGGACCCCACCCGGCGCCGCGTGGTCGAGCTCTTGCGCAAGAAGCCGCGGCGCGCGGGTGAGCTGGCGGCCGCCTTCGGGATGAGCCCGCCCGCGATGAGCCGGCACCTGCGCGTGCTGCGCCGCACCAGCCTCGTCGAGGAGGACAGCCTGGAGCACGACGCGCGCGTGCGCGTCTACCGCCTCCGTCCCGAGCAATTCGCGGCCCTGCGCGGGTGGCTCGACGAGGTGGAGGCGTTCTGGGGCGAGCAGCTCGACGCCTTCAAGGCGCACGCGGAGCGCACGCGCAAGCCGAGGCGGGGATGAAGCCGGAATTCGCGCGCGTCACCACGGTGGTGGAGGTCGACCCGGCCGAGGCGTTCGAGGTGTTCACGCGGGAGATCGACGCCTGGTGGAAGCGCGGCCTGCGCTACCGGTCCGGCAACGGGGCGCTGCGCTTCGAGGGCGGCCGGGGCGGGCGGCTGGTCGAGGCGCAGGGCGGCGGCGACCTCGAGATCGGCCGGGTCCTGGTCTGGGAGCCGGGCGAACGGCTCCTCTTCGAGTGGCGGGCGCGCAACTTCGCGCCGGGCGAGGTCACCGAGGTGGAGGTCCGGTTCGAGCGGGCCGAACGCGGCACGCGCGTGGTCCTCGAGCACCGCGGCTGGGAGGCCATCCCGGCGAAGCACCCGGTCCGCCACGGCCTCGCCGGACCGGCGTTCACGGACATGATGGGCCTGTGGTGGGCGGAGCTTCTCACCTCGTACCGGACCCGTGCGGCCAAGGACGTACCCGGAACGTCGTAGTCGAGATTGAGCGCGCTGCCGGGCGGGAAACGGCCGGACGCTGAAGGCTCACATCCCGGTCGGATAAGTCTCCGGCAGCTCGCCCCGGACCCATCCCGCGGTCCGTTCCAGCGGCTCGACCGCCCGGGTCTCGTCGAAGTGCATCAGCACGTCGAACTGCGAGGGCAGGCGCGACTGGAAATAGTGGCTCACGCGCTCGGTCTGCGGCAGGTAGATCACCCCGATCGCCCGCTCCAGGCGCGGCTCGCGCAGCCCGCCCCCGGCTTCGCCGAGGTCCCTGAGGTTCAGCAGGAAGCTCGGCGCGCCCGTGCGGTGGAACAAGGCCTCGTAGCTGTCCCGCAGCGCCGGACGGACCCGCTTCCGCTCCGCGGGCGCGCCCCACTCGGATGCGGCGGTGACCGTCCCGGTGTACGTGCTGAAGCCAACCAGCAGCGCTTGCCCGGGGTACCTGTCGCGAGCGAGCTGCCCGATGTTGATCTCGCCGGCCTCGCCCATCTGCGTGGCGCGCGCATCGCCCACGTGCGAGTTGTGCGCCCAGACGACCATCTTGGAGCGGCCGCCCTTCCGGTCGAGGTGCGCGAGCAGCGCGTCGAGCGTCTCCGCCATGTGCGTGTCCCGCAGGTTCCAGGACGAGACCCGTCCCTCGAACATCGACCGGTAGTATTCCTCCGCGTCCTTGACCACGCGCGCGTTCTGCTCGGCCGCGAAGAGCTCTTCGTCGTCGCCGCCGCCGCGGGCCGCCAGCTCCTCGCGGCGGCGCTGCATCTCGACCAACTGGTTCACGACCTCCCGCTCGCAGTCCGGCGAGAGGCCGAAGGAGGTCGCGTATCCGTAGGTCTGCGGGTCCTCGCCGAAGTGCTCGAAGCAGGCGTACCTGTACCGGGCGCGCTTGACCGCCTCCGGATCCACCTTGTCGAGGTAGTCGAGGACGGCGGCGATCGAGGTGTGCAGGCTGTAGAGGTCGAGGCCGTAGAAGCCGACCCTCGCGGACGGATCCCCGATGCGGTCGTTGTGCTCGCGCAGCCAGCCGACGAAATCGAGCACGTCGGCGTTGCGCCACATCCAGGAGGGGAAGCGCTTGAAGTCGGACAGCGCCTCCACCGCCTCGGCGTCGTTGCCGGTGCCGCGCACGAAGCGGTTGACGCGCCAGGCGTCGGGGAAGTCCGCCTCGGCGGCGACGCCGCGGAAGCCCTTCTCCACGATGAGCCGCTTGGTCAGTTCGGCGCGCCGCTCGTAGAACTCGTCAGTGCCGTGCGAGGCCTCGCCGATGAGCACGACGCGGGCGTTTCCGGCGACCTCGAGGATGGGATCGAAGTCGTTCACCGAGCCCGCCATCGGCCGTGCCGTTTCCGCGATCGCGTCGATCAGGATTTCCTCTGGATTCGCCATGCCCCGATGTCCAGCCCGAGTCAGGTTAGTTCCCGAGAGGCTCGAGCACCAGGAAGTACTGGTACGGAAGGAAGGTGTGCTCCTCGACGAGCGCGAGCCCGGCCGAGTGCGCCTGGGCCAGGAACTCCTCGCGGGTCAGCTTGTGCTCGGGCGGCGGGCCGACGGGAAGCTCGCGCTTGTGGAAATCGATGTTCACCAACCGGCCGCCGGGGCGCAGCGAGCGTGCCAGGCGGCGCAGGTACGCCGGCCCGTCGGGGAAGTGGTGGTACGTGTCGACCACCAGGATCAGATCGCATCCGCCGGCGGGGAGCAGCGGGTCGTCCTCGAGCGCGAGCACCGGGGTCACGTTGCGCAGGCTGGTCTTCCGCAGCCGCTTCCGCAGCGCCTCGAGGATGCGTGGCTCGACGTCGACGGCGTAGACGTGGCCGGCCTGGGCCACCGCCCGGGCGACGGGAAAGGTGAAGTAGCCCGGGCCGGCGCCGATGTCGCAGACGATCTGCCCGGGGCGCAGCCCAAGCGCCCGCACCACCTGGTCCGGCTTCTGCCATTCCGCGCGGGACGGGTCCTCCATCTTCGCGACGTAGGAGTCCAGGTCCTCGGGGTTGCCGTGGCGTCCGTGCATGGGTGCGGCGACTCCTAGAATGTCCATGATGGCCGCGCCATGGAAAAGCGTAGCGCCGCCGAATACGGCGGCGACTAGCGCGATCGCCGCGGTCGCGGCCAGCATGGGCCGTTTATAGCAGCAACCACGAGTCGCCGAACTCGTGCGACAGGTAGCCCTTCCGTTCCGAATGCGCATGGGCGCGGGCGAGCAGCTCGGCGGGAGCGAAGGCGTGCAGCAGCGCGTAGTGGCTGGCCGTCGGTTCGTGCACGCCGGTGAGGAGGCCGTCCACCACGCTCGGGCGGTACCCGGGACCGACCACCAGATCGGTTTCACCCGCCGACGCCACCAGACGGCCGCCGTTCTGGAGGACGGCGCCCTCGAGCGCCCGCACGACGGTGGTGCCCACCGCGACCACCCGTCCGCGGCCCTCGCGCGCGCGTGCGACCGCCTCGGCGGTGGCCAGCGAAACCTCGAATCGCTCGGGCAAGGGCAGCGCGGCGTCGAGCGCCGGGTCGCCGGTGGAGGAGAGCCCCGCGGCGTGCGTCACGGAGGCGAGGTGGACTCCTCGTTGCCGCAGCCCGAGCAGGACCTCCCAGCGCAGCGGCCGCCCCGCGGAGGGCATCTCAGCCGCCCGGGGCTGCGAGGCGTACGGGACTTGCACGTGCCAGGCCTCCAGCGGCGCGCTGGCATACGAGTACTGGACCGGGCGGCCGAGGCGGTAGAGCAGGGGCCAGAGCGCGTCGCGGGGCCGGTCGAATCGCAGCTCGACCAGGCGCGGCGAGATGGGCGAGACGCGCTCGACGGTCGCCGACAGCTCGTCGAACGAGAGCCGCTCCCCCTCGCGCAACGCCGCCGGCGGCGCGCGGTGCTCCGTCGGCGTCCGCCAGTCGCCCGGGCCAAAGAGCACCGCGCGGAACGCGCCTCCGGACAACTCGGCCATGAGTCGCGCCTCGACCGGCGCTCCGCCCGGCGCGCGGCCCTGCAGGGACGCCGGCAGGGTGGCGGCGTCGTTCACGACCAGCAGGTCGCCGGGACGAAGGAGCCGGGGCAGATCGGCGATGCGCGAGTCCCGGAGCGTGCCGGCGGACCGGTCGACGTGGAGCAGCCTCTCGGCGAGCGGGTCCTCCCGCGGCCAGCGGGCCGGCATCATGGGGTCGCCCCCGTCACGAGTCGCGCTCCGTTCTCGATTCGCCCGGAGTCCGCGATCAGGCGCGCGATCCGCCGCGCCACCTGCTCCGGCCGTGCCAGCCCTTCCCGATCGGCTTCCGGCATCGCCGCCGCGTGCATCTCGGTGTCCATCTCCCCCGGATCGACCGACAGGAACCGCACTCCGGTCGATGCCAGCTCCGCTGCCCAGACCCGGTTCAGATGATCCAGCGCCGCCTTGGAGACCGAGTAGGCGCCCCAGCGCGGGTAGGCCGCCACCGCGGCGTCCGAGCTGACGTGCACCACCACGCCGGACCCTCGCAACGCCATCGCCCCGGCCACGATCTTCGTCAGGCGGAACGGTCCGACCAGGTTGGTCTGCAGGACGGCTTCCAGGTCCTCGCATTCGGTGTCGAGGAGCAGCCGCAAGGGAGTCGGCCCCAGCGTGCTCGCGCCGTGCACCAGCACCTCGATGGGCCCGACCAGCGCGGCCGCCGCTCCCGCGATGCCGTGCACCGCCCGCTTGTCGCCCACGTCGCCCGGCACAGCGTGCGCGTCGAAACCTGCCGCGCGGATCCGCGCCGCCACTCGCTCCAGCTCGTCCGCGCCGCGGGCGACGATCGCGACGCGCGCGCCGGCGCGGGCCAGCTCCTCCGCGAGCGCCGCGCCCAGCCCCTTGCTCCCACCGGTGATCAGCGCGCCTCTTCCTCTCAGGTCCATCCCGCACCTCCATCGACGCGGATTGGATGCCGCGCCCTGCTGCTGCGTTGTCGGCGATGACAATGGATTGGCGGAAGGCTACTCTGCTGGCATGGACTCCCTGGCCGGGAATCTGGCCGCAAACGTCAAGCAGCTGCGCGGCGCCCGCGGATTCACGCAGCAGCAGATGGCGCGCATCTCAGGCCTGCCCCGCGCCACCTGGTCGAACCTGGAATCGGGCAGCGCCAACCCGACCCTGGCCGTCCTGCACCGGGTGGCCGGCGCGCTACAAGTAACGCTGGAGGAGCTGCTCGCCGCGCCGCGCGCGGCCTCGCGCTTCTACCCGCGCGGCTCGTTGCCGGTGCGCGCGCGGGGCCAGGTGCTGATCCGCCAGCTCCTGCCGGACCCGATCCCCGGCAGCGAGATCGGCCGGATGGAGTTCGCCCCGCTGGCGCGCCTCACCGGCATTCCCCACACGCCCGGAACGCGCGAGTACCTGACCTGCGAGTCCGGCCGGATCGCGCTGGTCGTCTCCGGGCAGGAGTGGCTGCTGGAGCCCGGAGACGTGATCTCGTTCCGGGCAGACCAGCGCCACTCGTACGCGAACCCGACCCGCGAGACCGCCGTGGGGTACTCGGTGGTGCTGCTGGCGCCGGTCGGCGCGCGTTGATACGAGACAGCCCATGCGGGCGCTGATCCTGGTCGACATCCAGAACGACTTCCTGCCGGGCGGAGCCCTGGGCGTCCCTCGTGGGAACGAGGTGGTGCCGGTCGCCAACCGGCTGCAGCCGCGCTTCGGCCTGGTGGTTGCCACGCAGGACTGGCACCCGCCGGGGCACGGCAGCTTCGCCTCCGCACGTCCGGGACGGAAGCCGGGTGAGCTCGCCGAGCTGGCCGGGCTGCCGCAGGTGCTCTGGCCCGACCACTGCGTGCAGGGGACCACGGGGGCGGCGTTCGCTCCGGGCCTGGAAATGAACCGGGTCGAGGCGATCGTCCGCAAGGGCACCGATCCCGCCATCGACAGCTACAGCGGGTTCTTCGACAACGGGCACCGGAAGTCGACGGGCCTGGGGGACTACCTCCGGGGACGGGGTGCGACAGACGTGTACGTGCTGGGCCTGGCCACGGACTACTGCGTGAAGTTCACCGCCCTGGATGCGGTCCGGCTGGGCTTCCGCACCTTCCTGGTCCAGGACGGCAGCCGCGGCGTCGAGCTGCGCGCCGGGGACGTCGCGCGCGCGCTCGACGAGGCGAGAAACGGCGGGGTCGAGGTCGTGCAGAGCAGCGACGTGCGAAGCGACCGTTGACGCATTAGACAGGGAGCGAGGAGGTCCCGGATGTCTCTCCCGCGCGCGCTGTGCACCGTCGCTCTGCTGGCCGCCTGCAAGACCGGCGGCTCGAACACCATGGCAGGGGCCGCTACCGTGAGCGCGGTCGCGATCGGCGCCGCCGCGGTCGAGCGCGCCACCGGCGGCTGCATCGCGATCTGCACCGCAGGGACCACCTGCAATCCCGCCAAGGGGCTCTGCGAGCCGGTGCCGTGCAGGGGCGAGTGCGGGCCGAACGAGCACTGCGAGCAAACCTTCAGCGGCAACAAGTGCGTGAGCGGCGGCCCGACCAGCGTCGAGGCGCTGGTGAAGAGCAAGATGCCCGCTGCCCCCCAGATCGTGCCGGTCACCGCGCCGCCGACGGACGGCTCGCCCACGATCGTTCCGGCGGCCCAAAAGGAGCAGAACCTCCCGCCCTGACGGGCGCGCCGCTCACTGGACCCGCGCCGGCCGCGCGAAGATGCCGCGCCTTCCCGGAGCCTCGCCCGGCGGCCGCGTGACGATGGGCAGGATGGCGGC